>UQMD01000002.1 GCA_900542155.1 uncultured Collinsella sp. | reverse complement strand
ATATTATTGATGACGTCGACAGGCGGGGGGGTTCCCCGCGTACGTGCCATCCGAGTAACCGAGGGGAGGGCGCACATGGGAATGACTGGTGCATATGAGCGCAATCTCGATGCAAAAGGTCGTCTGTCCCTGCCTGCACCCCTTCGCGAGGAGCTTGGAGAGCACGTTTGCGTGTTCAAAGCCCTGGATGTCGATGCTCTGTACGTGTTCTCTGCCGAGGCCTTCGATAAGTGGGTCGAAGGACTCTTCGCGGGTCGTGAGGGCCACGAGGGTTTTAACCCGCGCGACATCAACGACCAGAAGCTCATGAGGGCGATCAACAAGCGCACCACGTCGATGGACGTGGACAGCGCCGGTCGTATCGGTCTTTCTGAGTCTCTCCGCAAGCAGGCGAACCTCGACCGCGAGGTCACGGTTGTGGGCAACTACGACCACCTTGAGGTTTGGGATCGCGCCGCGGCCGATGAGGACGATGACGATGAGGCCCTGCTGGACCTCTTCTTCTCGTAAGGGCAAGGCACGGGTAACGGATGGAGCGTGGGATCTTGACACAAGAATATCGGCATGAACCTGTCATGCTCGGCGAAGTGCTTGAGTCGCTGCAGCTAAAGAGCGGCTCCGTCGTCTGCGACTGCACCCTTGGCGGTGCCGGCCATTCGGTAAAGATGGCCGCGCAGGTGGGGGAGACCGGCCTTTTGCTCGGCGTCGATCAGGACGACATGGCCCTCGAGGCCGCTGGCGCCCGTCTGGACCGCGAGGTTCCCGGCGTACCGCACCAGCTGCTGAAGGGCAACTTCGGCGACTTGGACGAGCTGCTTTGCTCGGCCGAGGTGCCCGGGGTCGATGGCTTCCTGTTCGATTTGGGCGTTTCGTCACCGCAACTCGATATCCCTGGCAGGGGCTTTTCGTATAACGAGGACGCCCCATTGGACATGCGGATGGATCCGGGCAATAACACCTTAAACGCAGCTGAGGTCATCAACACCTATAACGAACACGACCTCGCCCGGATTCTACGCGTCTACGGCGAAGAGAAGTTCGCCTCGCAGATTGCGCGCGAGATCGTGCGCCGCCGCGAGCAAGAACTGATCGAAACCACCGGCCAATTTGTCGAGATCATCAAGGCGGGTATCCCGGCTGCCGCTCGTCGGCATGGCGGACACCCGGCCAAGAAAAGTTTCCAGGCCATTCGCATCGAGGTCAATCACGAGCTCGATGTGCTCGAACGAGGGCTTGATGCCGCCACCAGGTGGCTCAATCCGGGCGGACGTATCTGCGTCATCTCGTATCACTCGCTTGAGGACCGTATCGTAAAGAATCACTTTAAGGAGATGAGCCAGGGGTGCACGTGTCCGCCGGAGATTCCGGTGTGCGTGTGCGGCAACGTGCCGATACTCAAGGTCATCACCCGCAAACCCTTGGTTGCCCAGCCTGATGAGGTTGAGCGCAACCCTCGGGCGAGATCAGCCAAAATCCGCGTGGCGCAGCGTCTGTAGGCGCGACCGCGCGATATTGGACCTCCCGCTCGCACCATAAACGAAGCTTAAACACACTACCAACGTACTCGGGATGGGAGGCGGCATATCATGGGCTACAACACTTCAAGCGCAGCACTCGCCTATGATATGAACGCCATGCCCGCCTATCGTGAGACGCCGCAGGCCCCCGTTGCTCCCCGTGAGCAGCGCACGCCGCGCTTTGATGTCTACACGGGCGCGGGCCGTCAGGCAAACCAGGCGGTAAGCCCGGTTTTCATGAGCGTTCTTAAAACGTTTTGCATCATTGCGGCTATCTTCATGACGATCGGCGTCGCCCGCGTGGCGCTCGCCGGCGTTACGGCCCAGGTGCTCAACAGCAACGCCGAGCTTACCAACACGCTCGAAAAAGCGACCGATGAGAGCTCCGACCTGGAGGTCATGCATTCGGTCTATGGCGCCGACACGCGCATTCGCGACCTTGCGGGCGCTTATGGCATGGTGGAGCCCAGCGAGAGCGTTACACTTGACTTTTCGCAGGATGCAGCCGCGGGCGCCAACGCGACCGCGACCGCTCAGTAGCAAGACGGTAGCTGAGTATGACAAATGACTATCGCCGCGGTTCCGATGGGGGCCGCGGTTCTGGACGTCCCTCGTCGCGGGGACGTTCTGGTTATCAAGGAACGGGTCGGCAATCTTACAACGCCGGGCAGTCCCGTGGCAACGACCCGGCGTCGCGACTTCGCGGCTCGGGCGGCCCTCAAGTGCATAACACCAGGTCGCGCAAGAGTTCGTCGACCGAATGGCTCACAGGCACGCCTCTGCCTCGCCGCAAAGCCGTCATGGGCTTCATTGGGCTTGGCTTGGGCTTGGGCGTCTTTCGCCTTGCCGACTATCAAATTGTCGAAGCCGATAAACTGCGCGGGCGTGCCGATGCGCGCCGCCTGCTTGCGCAGACCCTCTATGCCAAACGTGGCACCATCTACGACCGCAACGGTAACGTGCTGGCGTCGTCGGTCGAATGTCGCAACATCGCCGTGAACCCCCAGCTTGTCGAGGATGTTGACAAGACGGTGTCGGCGCTGGTCAAGGCAACTGGAATCGATAAAAAGACCTGCCGCAAGCTCGTTGAGTCCGATGGAACCTGGGTGTATATCAAGCGCCAGGTGGACGAAGACGACGCTGCGGCGCTGGAGAAGAAGAACCTGCCCGGCGTGCTTTTTGAGCAGGCCATGAAGCGCGTATATCCATACGGCAATCTGGCATCGCAGGTGCTGGGTGTAGTGAATGTAGACAACGACGGCTTGACGGGTCTCGAAAAGCAATACAACAAGCTTCTGACCGGCACGAACGGTTCTCTCGTACGCGAGCGCGCGAGGGACGGCAGCTATATCGCGGGCGGTGCCTATAAAAAGGTGGCTGCGGTCGACGGCGTTGATATCGTGACGACGCTCGACGTCAATATCCAGCGTGCGGCCGAGGATGCCCTGGCAGAGGCTGTCGAGAAGACAAAGGCCAAGAACGGCTCGGCGCTGGTCACCGATCCTACGACAGGCGAGATCTTGGCAGCCTGCTCGTATCCGACCTACGACCAGACCAATTTGGAAAACGCCAAGACCGAGGATATGAACTTGCGCCTGGTCACCGATGCCTACGAGCCCGGCTCAGTCTTTAAGACGCTTGTGGCGGGCGCCGGCTTCGACTTGGGCGTCGTGCGATCGAGTACGTCGTTTGAGGTGCCGGCGAGCATCAAGGTGGGCGACGATACCGTCACCGATGCCGACAAGCGCGACTACGCCATGACCATGGATGTACGCGAGATGATGCGCCGTTCGTCCAACGTGGGTTTTGTCCTGGTGGGGCGCAAGATCGGTGCCGACGACTTTGCCGCCTATGTGGACAAGTGGGGCATCGGTCACAGCTCGGGTGTCGATTTTCCGGGCGAGAGCCTGGGCATCGTCAAGGAGCGTGACCAGTATGACGGCGCCACGCTGGGCTCGATGAGCTTTGGACAGGCGCTGTCTGTCTCGCCGATTGAGATCGCACGTGCCGTGGGCGGCATCGCCAACGGCGGCGTGATGATGACCCCGCACTTCTATAAGTCCAGCAAGGGCGACGAGAAGGACTGGGGCGAGGGCGAGCGCGCGATTTCGGAGGACGCCGCATCCCAGGTGACATCGTGCATGCAGACGGTCGTGTCGGAGGGAACGGGCGTTGGCGGCGCTGTTGACGGCTATGACGTGGCGGGTAAGACCGGTACGGCCGAACGTGCCGACGAGAACGGCGGCTACCTCAAGGAGAACTACATGTCGTCCTTTATGGGCTTTGCACCGGCACAATCGCCCAAGGTGCTGTGCTATATCACGCTCGACGGAACGCCGAGCGGCTCAGATGCCGCTGCGGTGCCGTTCCAGTCCATTATGGCCAACGCGCTCGACGTGCTGGGTATCCCACACACGAAGTAGGGGGTTACAATCTTTGGGGCGTGGTTTGTTGTCCCATATGAGGGGTGTTCACATGCCCTGCACCACGCATGCGCGGCGCTGGGATACAATACGCCGATAGCATTATTTAGGTTTACAGGGGAGCTGCAATGATAGAGATCGCCGTCAACAACCTCGCGGCCGCAACAGGGGCCCGAACCGTGACGGGAGAAGTCGATCGGGTATGCCGCGGGTGCGTTATCGACTCGCGCCAGGTCGAGGAAGGGACGATTTTCGTCGCCTTTCCCGGTGAAAACGTCGACGGCAATGATTTTGCTTCCCGTGCCGTCCAGTCGGGTGCCGGCGCCGTCGTGATGACGCGTGAGCCCGAGACCGAGCTGGTCTCGCTGGCGCAGGACAAGGGCTGTGCCATCTTGCTGACCGATGATCCCGAGGAGTTTCTGCTGCGTTTGGCGCACGCGTATCGCCTGGAGCTTGGCTGCCTGGTCGTTGGCATTACCGGTTCCATCGGCAAGACGACGACCAAGGACGTTCTCGCCGCTGTGCTCGCCAAGCGCTATCGTGTCTGGGCCACCAAGGGCAATTTCAATAACCTGATCGGCATGCCGCTCACGGTGCTTTCCGCTCCGGCCGATACCGAGGTCCTGGTGCTCGAGATGGGCATGAACCATTTCCACGAGATCGAGCGCCTGTCTCTGTCTGCCAATCCCAACCTTGCCATCGTGAGCAAGATCGGCACCTCTCATATCGGCATTTTGGGCAGCCGCGAGAACATCGCCCGCGCTAAGGCCGAGATTGTCCAGGGCATGTGCGCCGCCGGCGACTATTTGCCGCTGCTGGTTTTGGGCGGCGAGGACGATTTTACGCCGTTCATTCGCGATACGTTCGCCCAGCCTGCTGGTATCGACGTGATGCTGGCCGGTGTCTCGGACGATGATGAGGTCCGCGCCCGCGACGTTCGCGTTGATGACGAGGGCCGTCCGGTCTTTACGCTCGATTTTGGCCAGGGCGAGACAATCGATACCATGCTTGCCATCCCCGGCGTGCAGTCCGTTCCTAATGCCGTTAAGGCCGCCGCGGTTGCCTATCGCCTGGGCGTGACGCCCGAGCAGATCGATGCTGCCTTTAGGGGTCTTACGATCACCGGGCACCGCCAGGAGATCAAGCGCGCCAAGAGCGGTGCACGCATCATCGACGATTCCTATAACGCCAGCGCCGAATCGATGGCAGCCGGCCTCGATCTGCTGTGCTCGCTTTCGTGCACGGGGTCTCGCATGGCGATCCTGGGCGAGATGGGCGAGATGGGCGATGAGGCTCCTCGCATGCATGAGCTCGTGGGCGCCTATGCCGCCGCCAAGAAGCTCGACATGCTGGCGTGCGTGGGTGGTGAGCTGGCCCAGCTTATGGCCGATGCCGCGCGCATGATGGGCATGGACGAGGACCGCATCCAGGTGTTCTCCGATTATCAGCAGGTGCTCGACCGCATGGGCGGCGCGCTTGAAAAACATGATGTTGTACTGGTCAAGGGTTCCCGCTTTGTTGAGCTCGACCGCTTTGTGGAAGGTGTGTGCTAGCCCATGTTCGGCAATCCCTCGTATCCAACGTATCAGGCTTTTTTGGGGCTTGGCATCGCCGCAGCCATTGCGCTGCTGCTCATGCCGTGGTGGATCAAGCTGCTCAAGGTCGAGGGTATCGGCCAGCAGGTTCGTGCCGACGGCCCCAAGCGTCATTTGGTTAAGCAGGGAACGCCCACCATGGGTGGCGTTGTCATCCTCGTCGCGATCTCGCTGACCTGCCTGCTGATGGGCAAGCTCACCACCGAGCTCGTACTCGTGCTGCTCGCCACGCTGGCGACCGGCGTGCTGGGCCTGATCGACGACCTGACCTCCGTTACGCATGGGCGCTCGCTCGGTCTGACGCCCCATGCCAAGATGATCGGCCTAACCATTATCTGTGTCACCTTTACGGTACTTGCCGTCAACTGGTGCGGCGTCGCCCCCGAGATTCGTTTTCCCGGTGGGTTGACGATCGACCTTGGCGTGCTTTCGACCACCATCTGCGGCTATTCGTTCCCGTGGCTCTATATTGTCTTTTGCTGGTTGATGATTGCCGGTCTTTCTAATGCCGTGAACCTGACCGATGGCCTTGACGGTCTTGCTGGTGGCACCTCCATGATCGCCATGCTCGCCATGGCTGCCATGGCGTTTCTGCACGGAGACGTGAACCTGTCCATCTTCTGCACCGCGTGTGCCGGTGCCTGCTTGGGCTTTCTGTGGTTCAACTGCTATCCGGCGAGCATCTTTATGGGTGATACCGGCTCGCTTGCTCTGGGTGCCGCGTTTGCCTGTACGTCCATCATGACTAACACCGAGGTCGTCTCCCTCATCATCGGCGGCCTGTTTATCGTTGAGACCCTGTCGGTCATGATTCAGGTTGTCTACTTCCACTTTACGCACAAGCGCGTCTTCCTTATGGCGCCCATCCATCATCATTTCGAAAAGAAGGGTTGGGCCGAGACCAAGGTCGTTATCCGTTTTTGGATTATCGCCGCGGCCTTTGGCGCCGTTGGCCTCGCCCTGTTCTTCCAGTTGGGATAGTGGTCTTTCATGCCTCTTGCTGATGTCTTTAGCCTGCTTGTTTTGGGGCAGGGTAAATCCGGTCTCGATGTCGCCCGTTGGGCGCTGGCTCACCCCGAGCGCGTGAGCGCCACGACCGTGTATGGCGGTGGTACCTCCGAGCCCAATGACGCCACACGTGCGCTCGAGGCACAGGGCGCGTCGTTTGTCTACGGCACCGAGCAGGTCGAGGGTGCCTATGACGTGTGCGTGACATGCCCGGGAATCTCGGAGTTCTCGGCTTTCTTTAAGGCCGGGCGTGAGCATGCCGCTCAGATTATGGGCGAGCCCGAGTTTGCCTATCGCCTGTCTCCCCAAAATTGGATCGCCATCACGGGCACCAACGGCAAGACAACTACCACGTCGCTGACCGATTATCTGCTCAAGGCCGCCGGTGAAGCCAGCGTGGCCGTCGGCAATATCGGTGAGCCGCCGGTGAACGAGATCGACGGCCGCGCACACAATGAGTGGTTTGTGGCTGAGCTGTCGAGTTATCAGATTGCTACGACCGCCGAGCTTCATCCTCGCGTGGCGGTGCTGCTCAACATCACGCCCGACCACCTGGGCTGGCACAAGAGCCACAAGAACTATGCGCTTGCCAAGATCAAGTTGTTCGAGAATATGGTCGACGACGACCTCGTGGTTATCGACGTCGAGGATGCCGGCATCCATGAGTTCGATGAGTACATCTATACGCCGGGTCGCCGCATCTGCAAGGTCGCTTTTGACGAGCCCGAGGGTGCAGACGCTGCTTTTGTGCGCGACGGCAAGATGGTCGTCCGCCTGAAGGGCGTCGAGACTCAGCTTGTCGCCACGTCCGAGCTCAAGATCTCGGGCCATCACAATGTCATCAATGCCTTATGTGCCGCCACGGCTGCTCTGGCCGTCGGTGCCGATCCCGAGGGCATTTGCCGCGGTTTGGCATCGTTCCAGCCGCTCGAACACCGCGTGGAACCCTGCGGCGAGATCGATGGCGTGCGCTACGTCAACGATTCCAAGGCAACGAACACCGATGCGGTCGAAAAGGCCCTGACGGCGTTTCCCGACGACGATGTGATTTTGCTGCTTGGCGGCCACGACAAGGGTACGCCGCTTGCGGACTTTGCCCGCGTCGTTATGGACAACGTGCGCTCGGTCGTTTGCTTTGGCGATGCGCGCGAGCGCTTTACCGCCGCTATGGACGAGGCCGATGTCGATGGTGACGTGGATATCGCCCAGGCCGATGACCTGCGCGATGCCGTTGACGTTGCCCGCTCGCTCTCGAGCCGCGGCGACGTGATTCTGCTTTCGCCCGCTTGCTCTTCGTTCGACGAGTTCTCGGGCTACGAGGAGCGCGGTCGCGTGTTTAAGGACTACGTTGCCCAGCTTGCCGCAGCAGCGAAATCGCAAACGGAATAGGGGTTGCCGGTGAGAGAGGAGAGCCCCCGAAGTGATATGAGGAGGCCCGACTCGGACCGTGCTTCCTCGCTGCGTAGCACGCCGCGTTCCGGACGCGGCGGGCAGACGTTCAGTGAGCGCTATATTGCCGGCGTCCCCGCCCGCATCATGCGCCCCCGTTTGATATTTATGGCCTGCCTGTTTAGCTTGGTTTGCTTCGGCTTGCTGATGGTGTACTCGGCATCTTCGGTCGAGGCGCTGCACGAGAATGGTTCGGCGACGTTTTTCCTGTTTCGACAGGCCGCGTTTGCCGGAGTTGGCGTGCTGGCTATGGTTGCCATCGTGCGCGTCTTGCCGGACAGTTGGTTTGGGGAAGACGTGCTCAGGATCTTCCTCATGGGCATGATGGGGCTACTGGTTCTGGTGTTTTTTATGGGTAGCGGCAGTCGTGGCGCCACGCGCTGGCTCAACATCGCCGGTATTCAGTTCCAGCCGTCTGAGTTTTTAAAGCCGTTCGCCATCGCGTATTCGGCAATCATGCTCGACCGTATCTTTTCGCCCGGCGGCAACATCAACGAGTTTCTTCGCAAGATGGGCGGCTACCTGGGAATTTCGCTCTTCCTGATCTTTGTTCAGCCCGATTTTGGTACCGTCCTGATCATTTTGTTGACCCTCATATGCATGGCGTTGTTTGCGGGATTGGACCCCAAATATATCGTTTGGACGGTCGTTGCCGGCATCGCCGTCATTGCGATTGCCCTTATCGCCGAGCCGTATCGTATGACGCGTGTCCAGGTTGCTTGGAATCCTTGGGCAGACGAATATGGTGACGGCTATCAGGCCACGCTTGCCATCATGGCGTTTGCCTCGGGCGGACTGTTCGGCCGTGGTATCGGCAACTCCACCATGAAGTACTCGTATTTGCCCGAGGCGCACAACGACTACATCTTGGCTATTATCGGCGAGGAAGTTGGCTTTATCGGAACCGTGCTGTTCTTCTTGGTGTTTGCGATGCTGATTTACTCGGCGTTTCGCATTGCCGAGCAGGCGACTGACCGTCGCGGAGCACTTATGGCATCGGGTTCCGCGGTCATCCTTGCGGTGCAGTTTTTGATTAACGCGCTGGGCATTCTCAATGTGTTTCCCATGACGGGCAAGCCGCTGCCGTTTATTAGCTACGGCGGCTCGTCGATTATTGTGTCGCTCATGCTCGCTGGTCTGATCCTGCGCGTTTCGTATGAGAGCGCCCGTCGCGATGAGTACGACCGTCGCCGCGAGAGCTTTGCCGTTATGGATGAGAGTACCGCCGGCGTGCCCCATGTGCGCGGCGAGCGATCTTCGCGTAACGGCTTTACCGTTCTGGATGGCTCTGCGACCGAGCCGGCGGCCCGTCCGCGTCAGCGAACAGCGCCGCAAGGTCGTCCGCAGCGCCCCACTCCTCGCAATGCGGGCGGCGGATATAATCGAATCGATTTGAATTCGGACCCGTCGGCGCGTTTGCGCACCGATGACCAGGGGCCGCGTGTACGAAGGGATTACCATGACCGATAAGATGACCGTTGCTATTGCAGCTGGCGGCACGGCAGGACATATCAACCCCGCGCTCGCCTTGGCCGAGGAGCTGCGTGACCGCGGTCATCACGTTGTGTTCGTGGGCCAATCGCGCAAGCTCGAGGGTCGTCTGGTTCCCGAGGCCGGATTCGATTTTGTGCCCATCACAGTTACGGGCTTCGATCGCTCCCGTCCCTGGACGGCGCTGACCTCGCTGTGGCGCGTCAACAAGGCGAAGCGTGCGCTTGCCAGTCACTTCTCGAAGGTCGGTAAGCCCGATGCCGCTATCGGCTTTGGTGCTTACGTTGAGGTCCCGCTGCTGGGTTGGTGCAAGGACGCCGGCGTTCCGTATCTGCTGCACGAGCAGAACTCTGTTCCGGGTCTGGCCAATAAGATGATGAACTCGCATGCCGCCCGCGTGTGCATTTCGGTACCTGCGGCCCGCACGGTCTTTGAGCGTGAGGGCGACCCCGACCATGTGCTCATGACGGGCAATCCTGTGCGTCGTTCGGTGATCGAGGGCGATCGCACCCGCGGTCGCAAGACGCTCGGCGTGCCCGAGGATGCGACGCTTCTGCTCGTCTTTGGCGGTTCACTTGGTGCACAGCATCTCAACGAGCGCGTTGCCTCGCTCAAGGGTGAGCTGCTGACCCGCGAGAATCTCTACATTTTGCATTCGACGGGTGCCGACGGCTTTGAGGAGACCGAGCGCGCTTTGGCGCAGACGCCCGAGGAGGCGCAGCGCTATCGTGTCCAGCCCTATATCGACAACATGGGCGATATGCTGGCTGCGGCCGATCTGGTGCTCTCGCGTTCCGGTGCCTCGAGCGTGGCTGAGATCGCCGCGCTTGCCGTGCCCTCGGTACTCGTGCCGTACCCGCACGCCACGGCCGATCACCAGACTACGAATGCGCGTTACCTGGTCGATGCCGGTGCCGGCGTGCTATGCGCCGATGCCGATATCGATGCCCCCGCCTTTGCCGACGAGCTGCTGCACCTGATTGATGACGCTGCGGCGCGTGATGCCATGCATCAGGCGGCGCGTGGCTTGGCCCAGGACCGTGCCGCCGCACTTTTGGCCGACGCGGTAGAGGGATTGCGTTAGTTAGACGGGATATCGCCGGTCGCCCTCGCGCTGATGCGGTAGGTGCGGTACAGTTAACGGGTTACAGGCAGTGTTTACGCAAGGAGTACACGAGCACATGGCTGATTCCCAGACTGCAACCTCCGCGCCCGAGTTCAAGAGCGCCCACTTTATCGGTATCGGTGGCGCCGGCATGAGCGGCATCGCCCTCGTCCTGCACGAGCGCGGTTATACCGTTACCGGCTCCGACCTTAAGACGTCGCGCTATATTCGCCAGCTTACCCGCGCCGGCGTGAAGGTCCACGTGGGCCACGAGGCTGCGACGATTGACGAGGTCAAGCCCGACGTGGTCGTGGTCTCCACCGCAATTCCCGAGTCCAACCCCGAGCTCGTGCGTGCCCGCGAGCTCGGTATTCCCGTGTGGCCCCGTGCCAAGATGCTCTCGGCCCTGGGCCACGGCTACACCACCATCGCCGTTGCCGGCACGCACGGCAAGACCACGACGTCTTCGATGTGTGCCACGATGCTCGATCGCATGGGTCTGGACCCCAGCTTTTTGATCGGCGGCATCGTCGAGGGCTACGACACCAATGGCAAGAACGGCTCGGGTGACTACTTTGTCGCCGAGGCGGACGAGTCCGACAGCTCGTTCCTGTTCCTGAACCCCAATGTGGTCATCGTGACCAACGTCGAGGCCGACCATCTCGATCACTACTCGGGCATCGAGGAGATCGAGGCCACCTTTGCCAAGTTCATGGGGCTGGTGGGCGAGGACGGCACCGTCATCGTTTGCGGCGAGGACCCGCATCTGGTCGAGCTCGCCAAGTCGACGGGCCGTCATGTGCTTTCCTATGGCTTTGCCGAGAACAACGACATCGTCTGCGTGCATCCGGATGTCAAGGGCATCCAGAGCGACTTTATCGTTCGCTTTGAGGACGGCACCGAGCACGCTGTCGAGATTAAGAGCAACCCCGGTCGTCACAACATGCTCAACGCCACGGCCGTTTTGACCGTCGCCCATGTTCTGGGCCTCGATATCGACGCCGCCGCTAAGGCACTTTCGAGTTTTGAGGGCGTCCGTCGTCGCTTTACCCACGTGGGCGATATCGACGGCATCACGGTGGTTGACGATTACGGCCATCATCCCACCGAGATCAAGGCAACGCTCGCTGCCGCCTCTTCGCTGGGCTACAAACATGTCGATGTCGTGTTCCAACCGCACCGCTATTCGCGCCTGCAGGCTCTGTGCGATGACTTTGCCGATGCCTTTGCCAACGCCGATAAGCTGCTGCTGATCGATGTGTTTTCCGCCGGCGAGATGCCGATTCCGGGTGTTACCTCCAAGATGCTCGCAGATACCGTTCGCGCCAAGCACCCCGGCAAGGAGGTCGTGTACTGCTCCAGCCGTCTTGAGCTCAACCAGGAGCTTGAGAAGCTCGTGGGCGAGGGCGACCTGCTGCTCACCATGGGTGCCGGCGACGTTACGACCGTCGGCCCCGAGTTCATCGAGTATCTGACTGCCAAGAAAGACGCTTAACCCCTATGGGTCTGTTTAACGCCGTCATGGCGCTTTCGGGCATGATCGACACGGACGTAGTCGAGGACGAACGTCTTGCCCGCCATACAAGCTATCGTATCGGCGGCAAGGCCGACCTTTTTGTGACGTGCCATAGCTACCATGCCCTGCGTCGCGCCGTGGCGGTGCTTGACCGCGAGCAGGTGCCGTGGGTGATTATCGGCAAGGGGTCCAACCTGTTGGTTGCCGATGCCGGTTATCGCGGCGCCGTTGTTTCGCTGGGACGTGAGTTTCAGCGCACGGTTGTTGCCGAGGACGGCTGCACGCTGACCGTTGGTGCGGGCGTGATGTTCGCGCGTTTGGTCAACGATGCCTTGTCGCGCGGGCTTTCGGGCCTTGAGTTCGCGGTCGGTATTCCCGGTTCGGTCGGCGGCGCCGTGTCCATGAACGCAGGCACGCGGACCGAGTGGATCGGCTCCCTTATCGAGGACGTGGTCACGTTTGATCCGGCGTCCGGTATTAAGCACTATGCAGGGTCCGAGATCGCTTGGGGGTATCGCGAGTGCAGCCTGCCGCGTAACGAGATCATTCTCGAGTGCGTGCTTAAACTCAAGCCCGCGCCCAAGGCAGACATTCGCGAGCGCATGGAGCGGTACCTGACGCGCCGCAAGCGCACGCAGCCCATGGGCCGTGCATCCTGCGGATCGGTCTTTCGCAACCCGCCCGACGCAAGCGTGGGCAAATTGATTGAGGATTGTGGATTAAAGGGTTTTTCGGTTGGCGGTGCGGAAGTTTCGCCCGTACACGCTAATTTTATCGTTAATAACGGAACCGCCTCGGCCGACGACGTGGCCGCGGTTATCAGGCATGTGCACGGAAAGGTGAGGGAGGCGTATGGCATCGAGCTCAGACCGGAAGTTAAATTCCTCGGCTTCTAGAGCATCGAAACCAACCTTCCGCCGCGCCGGAGGGCGTTCCGGCGCACCTGCCCAGCCTCAACATAAGCCCGCCATGCCCTCCAAGTCTGTTGGGCCCGTTCGTCCTGCCAAGCGCCCGGTCGTCGGCTCGCAGCTGGGGGGACGCCCCGCTTCTAAAAAGACGAGTCGTCCGGCTTCGCGTCCTTCGGTGACGCCCAAGCCGGCGATGGGCACCAAGACCTCTCGACCCATGGCGACGCCCAAGCCTTCGCTGGGAGCTCGTGCGCCGCATGCCAGCCGTACGTTGGCTGGCGCTAAGCCGCGTTCACTGACATCGGTGCCCGCCGCCAAGGCATCTTCGGCAAAAAAGGGCATCAATCCTCTGTCATCGTTGGGTGCCATGGCAAGCAAGGCGACCGACGCCGCTTCTGCCATTAAGGGTAAGGGCAAGATCGCGGGCGGCATCCTGGCAGCCGTGGCCGTACTTGCCATTATTGCCATCGTCGTCATCAACTCTGGTCTGTTTGCCGCCACCGATATTCAGATTCATGGCAGCGAGCATGTGACCAAGCACGACGCCATGCAGCTCATCAATCTTCCCGAGAATACGTCGCTCTTTAACGTGGATCCCGATCAGATCACCGAGGGCCTCAAGCAAAACCCGTGGGTCTCGGGCGTGGATGTCCAGCGCCAGTTTCCCCATACGCTTATCATCACGCCGACGGAGCGTAAAGTTATCGCCATTGCGTATATCAGCTCCGACGACCTTGCCTGGGCTATCGGAGACGATGACACTTGGATTGCTCCGCTGTCGACGTCTGTCGAGGTGGACGACCAGGGGAACGTCATTACATCGGGGGAGGGTGCCAACACCCTGACCGGCATCGATGCGGCCCTGGCGCTTGCCAAGCACTACGGCGCCGTGCTGTTGACTGACGTCTCGGCCGATGTTGCACCGGTTTCGGGTCGGGCGGTGAGCTCCAAGGCCGTCAAGGCCGGCCTGGATTACGCACGCGGTTTTTCGAGCGAGTTCTTGGACCAGGTGAAGGATATTTCCACGCCTTCCGTTGAGGCTATCTCGGCAAATCTCGACAACGGCGTCGAGGTGTCGCTGGGCGATTCGGATGATATCGCCAAGAAAGAACGCATCGTGACCAAACTACTTTCGCAGGTAGAGGGCGTAACTTATATTAATGTGCGCTCTCCGGGCAACTACACGTTTAGGAACGCACCGACCGCCTAGCATCCTAAATGGCTTTGTTGAGGGGCCATACCACGCCGTTTATCTGGTTTGTTTGGTTTTCACGGTCAATTATTTGACTGATACGTTCATAATGTGCAAACATAATACGGTTTACCTTTGCATTTACTTTCAACCTGAAGGTTAATGTGCGCAGGGGTCAACCCATGCTATGGCTATAACCTTTGTTCGGAGGACCGACATGCACGAGACAGAGATCAACAACTACCTTGCCGTCATTAAGGTGGTCGGCGTCGGCGGCGGCGGTACCAACGCGGTCAATCGAATGATCGAAGAGGGCATCCGCGGCGTCGAGTTTGTTGCCATCAACACCGATGCTCAGGCGCTCGCGATCTCTGATGCCGATATCAAGGTGCACATCGGCACCGACCTTACCCGCGGCCTGGGCGCCGGCGCCAACCCCGAGGTTGGCCGCAAGGCTGCCGATGAGTCCCGCGACGATATCGCCGAGGCGCTCGCTGGCGCCGACATGGTGTTCATCACCTGCGGCGAGGGCGGTGGCACCGGTACCGGCGCCGCTCCCATCGTTGCCGATATCGCGATGAACGAGGTCGGCGCGCTGACCGTCGCCGTCGTGACCAAGCCCTTCACCTTCGAGGGCCGCAAGCGCAAGAAGAGCGCCGAGGAGGGCATCAAGACCCTCTCCGATTGCGTCGACACCATGATCGTTATCCCTAACGACAAGCTGCTCGACATCGCCGAGAAGAAGACCACGATGCTCGAGGCGTTCGCGATTGCCGATGGCGTCCTTTCCCAGGGCACCCAGGGCATCACCGACCTCATCACCGTCCCGGGTATCATCAACCTGGACTTCGCCGATGTTAAGACCATCATGAAGCAGGCTGGTACCGCCATGATGGGTATCGGTACCGCTTCTGGGGACACCCGTGCCGTCGACGCTGCCCAGCAGGCTATCTCCAGTCCGCTGCTCGAGAGCTCCATCGATGGCGCCACGCGCGTCCTGCTTTCCATCGCCGGCTCCAAGGATCTGGGCATCCAGGAGATCAGCGACGCCGCCGACGTTGTCGCCAATGCCGTCGACCCTGAGGCCAACATCATCTTCGGTACCGTTGTTGACGAGTCCCTGGGCGACCAGGTGCGCATCACCGTTATCGCTACGGGCTTCTCCGACTCCAACGTCAACCGTCAGGACGAGCTCTTCGCTGCTCAGCAGTCCCAGAGCAAGGCCGCTGCTTCTGCCGAGCCGCAGCGCACCGCTCCGGCTGCCAGCCCCGCTCAGGCTGCCCCGACTCGCAACGTCGGTGGTACCGAGCTGCCCAACTTTGGCAACGACCAGTTTGAGCTTCCCGACTTCCTCAAGCGCGGCAGTTTCTAGTTCGTTTTTCTTAACGACCTGCATGGGGTGCGTCCGATTGGGCGCACCCCTTTTTGTTGTGTTTCGTCTTTGTAAACGAAAGCCTCCAATCTCCTTACGTTCCCTTTACGTTTGGTTCCTACCGCTGCGGGTATCCTTTTGATGAAGTATGGCAGCCGTATGACGCGGACTGCTGCGGCGTCGCCGCGATACTTGTGTTATTAGGAGGCTTTAGTATGGCAGCACGTGCGGACAACGTTTCGCGTGTCGACCATGATGGAGTTACATTGGTAGAGGGCGCGACGCACAATGTCCGCTTTGCCTTCACCGAGCGCGCCGGTGGCGTTTCCGAAGATGCGTACTCCTCGCTCAACCTGGGCTCGCATGTAGGCGATGACCCCTTTGCCGTTCAAGAAAATCGTCGTCGAGCGCTCGAAGCCATGGGCGCCGCGGAGTGCGAACATAATCTGCTCGTGCCCAATCAAGTACATGGTGACCATATCGTTACGGTGACCTCGAACGGCGCCGACGATCTTGAGGCTATTCGCGAGCAGATTGCCGAGGGCTGCGATGCCATCGTCTGCACGGCCCATGAGGTACCCGTGATGCTTTGCTTTGCCGATTGCGTTCCCGTGGTGCTGGTTGCTCCCAACGGTTTTGCCGTGGTGCATTCCGGATGGAAGGGCACGATTGCGCGCATTTCCGCCAAGGCGTGCCAGGCGCTCTGCGAGGCGGCTGGTTGCAATGCGAGCGATGTTTCTGCCTATATCGGTCCCCATATCCTGGGTGACGAGTACGAGGTTTCCCAGGAGCTCATGGACCGCTTTGCCGCCGAGTTCTCGTGCATCGATGCGGGCGCTTCTCGCATGCTCGATCTATCTGCCGCCATTCGTGAGGCGCTGGTAGATGTCGGTGTCGATGCGGATGGGATTGTGGATACCCAGCTTTCGACCGTGCGTCAGAACGACCGCTTTTATTCCTACCGCAACGAGGGCGGCACCTGCGGGCGCCATGCTGCGATCGGCGTGATGCTATGAGAAAGATTGTATCGGTCCTGAGCGCCGCGGTGCTCACGCTCACGCTGTGTGCCTGCTCCTCGGGCTCTTCTACGTCTTCTATCACCGTGGCCGGCTCGACCACCTGCCTTCCCATTGCCGAGATCGCGGCCGAGGGCTTTAAGGAGGAGACCGGCACCGACGTGCTGGTTTCTGGCCTGGGCTCATCTGCTGGCATCGAAGCCGTTAGCGCCGGCACCGCCGATATCGCCAGCTCCTCTCGTGGCCTCAACGCCGATGAGCAAGACCTGGGCCTGACGCCTATCGTTATCGCACACGACGGCATCGCGGTCATCGTGAACGACGACAACCCGGTCGATAACCTCTCGACTGAACAGCTCCGCGATATCTATGCGGGCAAGATCACCAACTGGAAAGAGGTCGGTGGCGAGGACTTGAAGATTCAGGTTATTAACCGCGATGAGGCTTCCGGTACGCGTGAGGCTTTCCGCACCATCGTGATGGACGGCGCGCCGTTCGATCGCCGCTCGGCTGTTCTTTCGGGTACGGGCCAGGTACGCGATGTCGTGTCTCGCTCTCGCGGTGCTATTGGCTACATCTCGCTGGGTTTTGTCGAGAGCCTCAACGCCAAGACTTCGGTCAAGGCCGTCTCGGTTAATCACGTCGAGGCGTCCGAGAAGACAGTCGCGAGTGGCGGTTATCCCATCTCCCGCGACCTCTATTTCTTTGTGAAGGGAACGCCTTCGCAGCAAGCGCAGGATTACATCGACTACGTGACGTCCGAAAAGATGGACAAGCAGATTCGCGAGGCGGGCTTTATTCCCGTCACCAACGACGGAAAGGGGAGTGAGTAGCGTGGAAGCACGGGAAACCCCCCAGATTGAACAGGAGACCCAGGCGCCCAAAAAGCGTGAGTTGGCGTTGGTGTCGCGCGGCACCTATCTTAAGGAGAAGGCACTGCAGTGGATCTTCTTTGCCTGCGCGTTCTTAGCGGTCGTCACCGTCATCCTGATTTTTGTCTTTACCACGTACTCGGCGCTGCCCGTCTTTACCGATATAGGCCTGGCGGACTTCTTTAGCTTTACATGGGCTCCTTCCGAGGGGCATTACGGCATCATGTCGCTGCTGGCCGGCTCAGGTCTGGTGACCGTCGGTGCCCTTGCCATGGGCGTACCGTTGGGTGTGGGCACGGCCGTGTATCTGGTCGAGATTGCCAGCAAGCGCGTGCGCAAGCTCATCAGCCCTGCCGTCGACCTGCTGGCGGGTATTCCCTCCATCATCTACGGCTTCTTCGGCATGATCATCATCCGCCCGTTTATTGCGCAGCTGACCGGTGGCCTTGGGTTTGGTGCCCTGACGGCGTGGTTCGTGCTTGCCATCATGATCGTCCCCACGATCACGACACTCACCATCGATGCCCTTAACTCCATCCCCATGGGCATCCGCGAGGCATCCTATGCCATGGGTGCCACCAAATGGCAGACCATCTATAAGGTCGTGCTGCCCGCGGCCAAGCTGGGTATCGTGGACGCCATCGTGCTGGGCATGGGTCGCGCTATCGGCGAGACCATGGCCGTGCTTATGGTCGTGGGTAACGCTCCGGTCATTCCGGATAGCATCTCGAGCCCCATCTCGACGCTCACGAGCCAGATCGCGCTCGACATGAGCTATTCCTCGGGTCTGCACCGCTCGGCGCTGTTTGGCATGGGCGTGGTCCTGTTTATCATCTCCGCTGCGCTGGTGGGCATCGTCCGTCTGATTTCCAAGAAGAAGAGGGGGTAGGCTATGTCCGATTCCGTTGACACGACGGTCGATACGACCTCGTCGCGCGAGCGCATCAAGCGTGCCCTTTCCCACGGCAAGAAGGGTCGCATCAACAAGGACCTGTCCAACAAGATCATGCTTGGCGTGTTCCGTGCCGCGGCATACATCACCACGCTGGTGCTGGTCGCTATCATCGCCTACGTGGTCATTAACGGCCTGCCGCATATCTCGCTCGACTTTATCTTCGGTTGGCCCCAGGGCGTCAACGCCGAGGGTGGCATTTGGCCCACGATCGTCTCGACCATCTATGTGACGGCGCTCGCCATGCTCATCTGCACGCCGGTTGCCGTCTTGGCTGCGGTCTATCTGGCCGAATACGCCAAGCAGGGCAAGATTGTCGACATCATTCGCTATGCTGCCGATGCCCTGGCCTCGGTACCCTCCATTGTTATGGGCCTCTTTGGCTACGCCTTGTTTGTCGAGGCTATGGGTCTGGGCCTTTCGATGGTCTCTGCCGCTCTGGCACTTGCGCTCTTGATGCTTCCCATCGTCATGCGCACCACCGAGGAAGCCATCCGCGCCGTTCCGCGCTATATCCGTTGGGGCGCATATGGTCTGGGCGCCACCAAGTGGCAGGTCGTCTCCAAGATCGTGCTTCCTTCTGCCTTTGGCCGCATCGCCACCGGCATTGTCCTTGCCATCGGCCGCGCCATCGGCGAGACCGCCGTGGTGCTCTACACCATGGGTCAGGCCATCAACCTGCCTATTTTGCCGCTCGATTCCGGTCGTCCCATGACCGTTCACCTTTATCTGCTCGCCAATGACGGCATCAACATGAACGCAGCCTACGGCACCGCGCTTTTGCTGATGGCGATTATTCTGGCCTTCAACCTGTTTGCGCGCTATCTGTCGCGCAAGCGCCGCTAGTTAAGGAGTCCCATGTCCGTCTATCAGTCCGCTCCCACGCCGGAGCAAGCGGCCATCACGGCCAAGGATTTCAACTTTTGGTACGGTGACTTTCATGCGCTGACGGGGCTCGACCTCAACATCGCCAAAAACGCCATCACCTCGTTTATCGGTCCTTCGGGCTGCGGCAAGTCGACGTTTTTGCGTTGCATCAACCGCATGAATGACCTGATCGAGGGTACGCGCGTCGAGGGCACCATGACGCTCGACGGCAATGATATTTATGCCGAGGGCGTCGACCCGGTCGACCTTCGCCGTCGCGTGGGCATGATCTTTCAGCAGCCCAACCCGTTTCCCAAATCCATCTACGAGAATGTCGCCTTTGGCCCTCGTCTGCAGGGCGTGACTAGCAAAAGCGACCTCGATGACATCGTGGAAGAATCGCTCAAGCGCGCCAACCTCTGGAAAGAGGTATCCAATCAGCTCAACAAGGATGGTTTGGCGCTCTCGGGCGGTCAGCAGCAGCGTCTGTGCATCGCGCGCGTGCTTGCGGTGCAACCCGATGTCCTTCTGATGGACGAGCCCTGCTCCGCCATCGACCCCACGTCCGTCTCTAAGGTCGAGGATCTGATGGCCGAGCTGGCGCCCGAGATGACGATTATCATCGTCACGCATTCTATGCAGCAGGCAGCTCGTATCAGCGACTACACCGCATTTTTCTTGCAGGAAGTTGCCGGCGAGCCCGCCACGCTCATCGAGTATGGTCAAACCGACGCGATCTTCACCAGCCCGGTGGACTCGCGTACGGAAGACTATATCACCGGCCGCTTTGGCTGATCGGTGCGACTAGTCCCAAGCCGATCGGACCTGGTCCGGTGCGTATTCACCGTGCGGGCGGCATGACCGCACCCAACTGATTGGAGTGAACCATGCGCAAACTGTTTTCCCGTCAGCTCATCGAGGCCCGTCACGAGATGTTGAGCATCTACGAGGCTGTAGACCTGGCGCTTCACGACGCCGTGAAGGCCTACGCGACCGACGATCGCAAGCTCGCCACCAAGACCAAGAAGCGCACGCTTTCGATTGACGCGCGCTGCGCCAACTTGGAGGCCGTGTGCTACAACCTGATCGCTACGCAGTCGCCGGTCGCCTCCGACTTCCGCTTGTTGCAGACAATCATCTACGTCGACTTTAACCTGCAGCGCATGACCGATAAGGTTCGCCAGATCTGCCGCGCCACGCGTCACATGGTCAAGGCCGACATCTCGCTGCCTCAGGAGCTTGTGGCCTTGGTTGAAGCCGAGGCCGAGGCTGTCTATCAGGTGCTGGGTTCGTCGCTTTCTGCGCTCGTCACCAACGACATGTCCATCATCTGCAATCTGGCCGTCGAGGACGAGCCGGTGCATGCGGCGTACGAGAAGTTCTTCCGTACCTTCAACCGCATGGACACCGGCGATTTTATGGACGACGACAGTAACTATGACGACCTGCGCCGCGCCATCATGGTCTCGCGCTATCTCGATCGCATCGCCTCGATTTCTATCGATGCCGCCTGCCGTCTGACCTTCCTTTTGACCGGACAGCGTATGACTGCCGGCGATATCGCCCGTACGGACGAGGATGAGCTTGAGAGCATGCGCGTGCCTTCGGGCGAGGGCGTCATCATGAGGCCTGCCGTCGATGCACACTATGTTGCCAAAGTGCCCGCTAACGAGGTGAGCGAGGGTCTCCGCTACCTGCTCGAGCACCTCGAGGACGAGGACGATTCCGAGGACGACGAGGAGTAGGGTGGCCCCGTTCGTCGAAAGATTGTAAATACCTATGTGAGCGCGGCCTTGCACATGCGGGGCCGCGCTCTTGCGTTAGCATGGGACTACTTGTTTGGCTGTCAGCGGAGGCGATTGGCAATGGATAACTATTTGGACTTGATGCGCGCTCGCCGCGAGCAGATTCTGGAGCGTTTTTATGCGGTACTCGATCGCGCGGGCCGTCCCCACGATGCCGCGTGCCTGATTGCCGTCTCCAAGACTGTTGGCGTCGATGAGACCGTTGCCGCTATCCAGGCGGGGTATCGCCATTTTGCCGAGAACCGCCCGCAGGAGCTCGTTCGCAAGCTTGCGGGCCTCGCAGAGCATCCGGAGCTACCCGAGGTGCGCTTCGATATGATCGGCAACCTGCAGACCAACAAGATCAATGCGGTTCTGGGCTCGGCTGAGCTGATTCATTCGGTGGGATCGCTGCATTTGGCTCAGGCCATCTCGAGCCGTGTGGTCCGCAAGATTGAGGCGGGTGAGCTCTCCGGCCCCCAGCGTGTGCTGATCGAGGTCAATGTGAGTGGTGAGGAGTCCAAGGGCGGCTTTTCGCCCGACGAGGTCCGCGACGCCGCAGGTGAGCTTGCGGAGCTTGAGGGAATTTGTGTGCAGGGCCTTATGACTATGGCACCCCGGGGGAATAAGGATGTGGCGCGCCGCACCTTTGCCGGACTTCGCGAGCTAAGGGATGAGCTTGAGGCGACGCACTCCGATCTGAGCCTGCCCGAACTTTCCTGCGGCATGAGCGAGGACTTTGAGCCTGCCCTTGAGGAGGGCTCTACGCTCGTTCGCCTGGGCAGGGTAGTATTTAGCCCGGAGTTTGCAGTAAAATAAGGCTCTGAAGTGCGCACTGATTATCGGAGCGCCTGCACTAAACCGCGAGAGGACACAACCATGGGCTTCCTTGACGAGATTAAAAATAAGATGCACCTGGGCGGCCAGCAGGGTTACGACCAGGGTTATGGTCAGGACGACGACTACGGCTACGATGATGGCTATGACGACGGCTACCAGAACAATGGCTACAGCGGCGCCTCGGGCGATGGCTTCTACACCCAGGACGAGCCGAGCAACGGCCTGTTGGGTCAGACGCGCCGCGGCGAGGCCGAGTCGGTTGCCGTGTACACGCGTTCCGGTCAGCTGGTGGGCGATGATTCCCGTCACGCTACGACCTACAACCCGCCTTCTCGTTCGCAGGAGACGGCCGCTGGCGGTTATCGTCCCGGTGCCTACGACACGCCGTCGAGCTACGCCGAGAACACCCGCGTTCGCGCTGCCGCTCCCGCGCCTGCTCCCTCACCGAGCGATGCTTCGACCTATGCGAACAACATCATCAATGCCACGCCTCAGCTGCCGGCATATGTTCTTCGCCCCGAGAGCTACGACGACGTTGAGACCGTGGTGCGTCGCGTACGCACCAAGCAGCCCGTGGCGCTGATCTTTGTGGGCGTGCGTACCGAGGTCGCCAAGCGCGTCCTGGACTTCTCTTACGGCTTTGCCTGCGGCCTGGGCGCCACGGTCAAAGAGGTGGGCGACCGCGTGTTTATGGTGCTGCCCGCTGGCTGCGAGGTCAAGGATTCCGACCTCAAGAAGCTCCGTGCCGACGGCTACCTTAAGTAAAGACAAGACGAGGAGATTCTCATCAACATCTACACCATTGCTCAACTGGTCAATACGCTGTTCAACTTTTACTCCACGCTCATCGTGGTCTACTGCCTTATGACGTGGATTCCCATGAGGCAGGGCGGATTGCTACAGGATATCGCCGCCGTCCTCGATAGCGTGTGCGGCCCGTGGCTCAATCTGTTCCGCCGGTTTATCCCGCCCATGGGCGGCGTCGATTTTTCGCCGGTCGTTGCGATTATTGCGTTGCAGTTGGTGCAGAAGCTGGTTCTGCAACTTCTTATAGGTATACTCATATAAAACTGGCTTAGTAACTCACGTCGGGCGCACGGCGCCAAGGCGAAGATAAAGGAGAACTTGTTATGGCTATTACCCCTGCTGACATTCAGGCTCAGACCTTCTCTGAGGCTAAGCGCGGCTATGATCCCGCCGAGGTCGACGTCTTCCTGGAGACCCTGTCCTCTGAGGTCGACGCCATGCTCGCCAAGATTGTCGATCTTAAGGGTCGTCTGACCGCCACTGAGCAGCAGCTCGCCGACACGCAGGCCCAGCTCGTTCAGGCTCAGGATGCTGCCGCGCAGGCCGTTCCTGCCGCGCCCGTCGCCGCTCCCGCGCCCGATTTCTCCGCTCAGGAGCGTCAGATTTCCGCTGCCCTGATTGCTGCCCAGCAGACCGCCGAGGGCATCGTCAACGACGCCAACGAGAATGCTGACCGCATCCGCAACGAGGCCGACGCCAAGGCCCGCGAGGTCATCCGCCAGGCCCTGACCGAGAAACAGGCCGAGCTTGAGGAGATCGACCGTCTTAAGGCTTCCCGTGAGGAGTTCAAGGCCGAGTACCTCAAGCTCATCCAGCACTTCATGGACGATGCTCAGAACTCCTTCCCGGCCGATCTCATGGCTTCCACGCCGGTCGGTTCCGCCGCTTCTCCGGCTGTGACCGTTCCTGCTGCCGAGCCGCTGCCCGTCGCCGAGCCGGTTATCCCCGTTGCCGATCCCTTCGCGCCGATCGATAACTTCGCCGCCGACGACCTGGACTAACATCCAGCTATCATTTAGCGCCTAGAAAGGGCCCGCAGCTTGCGGGTCCTTTTTTGTGGCTGTATGCAGTCTGCAAAACAAAACGCCGAGTCCTGCGTTTGAGGGGCACAGAACTCGGCGAACGGGTGAGCGGTCAAAGGTGGATTTAAGGCATGTCCCAAAAATCTACTTGAGGAGGAAGTCGGGGAGGGGAATGGTGCGGGCCTCGCGGTGTTTGGGATCGGCGATATGGTCGGCAGGATAGCCGCAGACGAGCATATGATAGGGATAGATGCCTTCGGGCAGGCTGAACTGCTCGCAGGCCACCTCGGGCTTAAAATGGCACACCCAGCACGTACCCAGGCCCTGCTCCTCGGCCTCCATCATCATCTGATCGCAGACGATCGAGGTGTCGATGGCACTGGAGTTCATCTGGTCATATGGGCGCACCCAAGCATCGTCGGTAACGCTGCAAATAAGAAAGATAAGCGGAGCCCCAAAGATGGACCCATCACGAGCAAACCGAGGCTGACAAGCAGCAGCTTTCTCCAGAAGCTCAGGCGTATCCAACACCATCACACGGGTTGGATGATTATTACAAGCAGAAGGAGCAATACGCCCCGCCTCAATAACAGCATCAACCACAGCCTGCTCAACAGAACGATCCTCAAACAAACGACAAGAATACCGACCCCGAGCCAAATCCAAATACGCCATACAAGCCCTCCAACAATTAAAAATCAAACAAACCCAAAGTAACCCAAAGAGTACCCAAAGCAGCAATCAGCCAAACGTTCATCAAGGGCCAAAGTGTCCGAACGGGTATCAAAGGTCCCTTCAGCCAAACCCCCATTGCGCTAAAGCTATCAGCCAAAGTTCCAATGGTGGTACGTAAGGCGAAGGGCCGGCCACGGTTTACTTTCGAACGACTCTGCTACGCAGCCGGAGTGAGAAAGCAAACCGTGGCCGGCCCTTCGCCGCCGGGACACGTACCCCCAATTAACTGTTCTTCATGACAATCGAATCCACAACATCGGCCACATTCTCACAGCAGTCAGCGCAGTACTCCAGGAAGGCGTAGACGTCACGCCAGGCGATGACTTCGAGCGGATCCTTACCGTTGACATGCAGGTTGCGCATGGCGTTGATGTAGAGCTCGTCGGCCTCGGATTCGATGGTGTTGATCTGAATGACCAGCTCGCGCAGGGTCTTGGACTTGCGGTAGTTGGGCAGCTCGACCATCAGGTCCTTCATGGCGCGGCAGGCGTCGGTCACCTTGTGGGCGATCACGATGGCATCGGGATGGATGCTCTGGATGTTGGTGAAGTAGACGCGCTGCACGACGCCCTCGATACGGTCGAGCACGGTGTCGAGCGAGCAGCTCATCAGGTCTAGGTCCTCGCGCTCAAGCGGGGTGATAAAGGCCGTGAGCAGGGCGTCCTCAAGCTCATGGTGCTTCTTGTCGGCCGCATGCTCGATCGCGTGCATCTTGTCGAGCATATCGTGAATCTTCGCGGGATCGAAGTTCTCGAAAATCTTGGTGAGCAGCTCTGCTGCCTGGACGGCAAGGTCGGCGCAGTCGACGTAGTTGTCAAAGTAGAACGAATCGGGTTTCTTTGCCATGAGTGGGTCCTTTCGAGGCGAAGACGGGTGGGCGAGGTGTTACGGTCCGGATGGACGCTCGGTTTGACTAGATGAACATCATGAACAGCTTGGCCATGACAAAGCTGATGAATCCGCAGGCGGGGAAGGTGAAGAACCAGGTGAACATCATGTCCTTGACCACGCCGAAGTTGATGGCCGAAAGACGCTTGACGGCGCCGACGCCCATGATGGCGCAGGTCTTGATGTGGGTGGAGGACACAGGGATACCGGTAAGAGTGGCAAGCAGCAGATTCGCGGCGCCTGCGAGGTCGGCGGAGAAGCCCTGATATTTCTCGAGCTTTACCATGCTCTGGCCGACGGACTTGATGATGCGCTCGCCGCCCACGCTGGTGCCGATGCCCATGGTGGCCGAGCACAGCAGCATGATCCAGATGGGGATGCCGGCGTCGCCGACGCCGGTCTGGCCGTTGGCGAAGGCGACGCCTAAAAAGAGCACGCCGATGAACTTCTGTCCATCTTGCGCGCCGTGCATAAAGCTCATGGCCGCAGCGCTCGCGATCTGAGCGTATTTAAAGAAGACGTTGGCACGTCGCCTATTGGCGGCGGCAAACAGAATCGAGACGAGTTTGCACAGGACCCAGCCCATGACAAAGCCCAGACCGATGGAGAGCGCCAGGCCGTAGATGACCTTCATCCACTCGTGGACGTTGACGCTGTTCGCGCCGCCGAGGGCGATAGCGGCACCGGTCAGGCCGGCGATAAGGCTGTGGCTTTGCGAGGTGGGGATGCCAAAACGCGATGCTGTGGCGCCGTAGACGACGATGGAGAACAGCGCCGCGCAGAGGCACGCGAGCGCCATGGTGCTGTTTCCGCCAAAGTCGACGATATGTGAGATGGTGTTGGCGACGCTCGCGTTAAAGTGCGTCATGATGAGCACGCCCAAGAAGTTGAATGCGGCGCTCATGAGAATGGCGGCGCGGGCGGGCATACAACGCGTGGTGACGCAGGTCGCGATGGCGTTGGGCGCGTCGGTCCATCCGTTGACGAAGATGGCGCCGAGTGCGAGGATCACGGTGACGGCAAGGACTGGGTTCGACACAAGTTGGCCGAGGAAGGTTGAGAACGTTACGTCCATGTATGGGCTTTCTCGAAGTTTGCAGACACGTTACAAAAACATGATAAATCGTATCACCTCCTGTGGGCTTCTTTACCGAGTTCTGATGGGAGAAGTGAATTTTTTGGCACTAACATTGAATATCAGCCCTGTTGACCGCGGGTGTTCTTTTTGCTAACACGTCGTGCGGAAGTGCACATGCGGTCCGACACGCCAAAACCACAGCCTGTTCGCTTTACAATATGCAAACATGCGTTCGATAATAGGAGCATGGAATATCGACAGACAGATGGCAAAACTCGGCGCGTGCACAAGCAGTATGTGGACGTCGTGGCCCGCATCCTCGCGGGCGGACAAGTCGTGCCGGTCACCGTCTGCTGGGTCGACGGTCGCTGCTTTACGATTGACGAGATTGTCTCGTCCACGGGCTTTGGCTTAACGGTCCACGGTGTTCGTACGGCAACGTATAAAGTTCGTTTTGGCGGGCATGCGACCGAGTTGTATCTGGAGGACCAGGCGCGCGAACGGCCGGACGGCTCGCAGGCCCACGTGATGCGTTGGTGGGTCTGGGCGTTTGACCGCACGCTCGAGGGCGAGCGCCGTAGGTAGGGACGCACGGCGTTCGGGTACAATGGTAGGAATCTTGTCATCTGCTGCGCCGTCATTCGCGGCGTTTTTTGAAAGGACGAAGCTATGA
The DNA here is from genome assembly GCA_900542155.1 of uncultured Collinsella sp. Lineage (GTDB taxonomy): Bacteria > Actinomycetota > Coriobacteriia > Coriobacteriales > Coriobacteriaceae > Collinsella. The sequence goes on along the minus strand of UQMD01000002.1, from coordinate 192,207 downwards.
ACGATATCCAGGGCTATCAGAACGGCCCCGTCGAGACCGGCGCAAGCCGCGCCAAGGAGATGTCGCCGCGCGCGTACAATCTCGCCATGTCTGCCCTGATCTTCTTGGGCTTTTGCGCCATGGGCGCCGGCGCCTACTTTACGAGCACCATGTCGTTTGCGCGCATGATGATGAGCGGGGCCGCCCTGCCGCTGGTTTTTGGCTCGTTTATCCTGACCATTGTCGGCATCGTCATGATGTCAGCTGCCGCCAGCAAGCAGTCCGTGGGCCTGTCCCTTGTGGGCTACGTAATCTTTGCGAGTACCTTTGGCCTGACCGCGTCGTTTGGCCTTGCCAACTACGACCTGCCCACCATCAACACTGCCTTTATCGCCACGGCCGCCATCACCTTTGTCTTTGGCGCCTTGGGCGTGACGTTCCCCAAGTTTTTCCAGCGCGTATATGGCATCGGTTTTGGCATTCTGCTCGCCACTATTCTGGTTGAGATCGTGCTGATGTTCATGGGCGTCTCGCAGACCATCACCGACCTGATCGTGATCGTGGTGTTCGCCGGCTTTATTGGTTACGACACCTATGTTGCCACGACGGTGCCGCCCACGCTGCCCAATGCGGTGCTCATGGCGTCCAACCTGTTCGTGGACATTATCAACGTGTTCCTGCGCATCCTGAACATCCTCGGTCGTCGCGACTAGCGCGGGGCATTACGGCGTTTCTTGTCGGATGCGGTAAAACGATGTGAAAGGCGGTCCTGCAGGGCCGTCTTTTTTGTGCACGGCGGGGTATCATGGATGGGAAAAGCCGACAGCGGCAGCGACAGGAAAGGTGACCACTTATGGCAGACGTCGACAACAGGAACCGTAACCGCAGGCCCAACCGCGCGGGACAGCCCAGTCCCAAGCGCGAGGCCCGTGCCAAGGCCGCCGAACGCCATGTGGCGGCTGTGTCCGAGGCCTGCGCTAAGGATATCGAGCGCTCGCTTGCCGGCGTTCGCGAATTCGACGGTATGCCTGCTGGCTTTGTCGCGGCGATGAAGGCCAAGGTCCAGAAGGCAGCGGCTGCTGAGGAGCAAGCTGCCGAGGACGTCGAGGCCGCTGTCGATGTCGAGGTGGCGCCCGAGCCCGTCGAGGAGGCCACCGAAGCCGAGTCTGCGCCCGCCGAGGAGCCTGCGGAGACCGAGCCCGCGCCTGCCGCCGAGGAGCCCGCTCCGGTCCTGCCCGAGGTCACCGTGCTCGACGCCTCTGCCACGCAGGCCATTCTGGACAACGGCCGCGGCTATGCGCAGTTCTGCGACATGGCTGTGCTCGCCTTTGCCTCGTTCACCAATCCGGGCGGTGGCTACATCCAGGGCTATTTGGGCCAGGAGGCCACGCTGTGCGCTGATTCGTATCTGTACAACGTCCTCGATAAGCAGCGTAAATGGTACGGCGAGAACCGTCGCCGCAACATCAACTGTGAGCTGTACCGCAACCGTGCGCTGGTGGTGCCCGCGGTGCGCTTCGACCGCAACCATGTGCACGCCTATGCCGACGTAATCGTCGCCGCTGCGCCCAACGCCAAGCGTGCTCGTCAGGAGTACCGCGTGAGCGAAGACGCCCTGTTGGATGCCCTGCGCGACCGTATCCGCTTTGTCCTTGCCATCTGCGATGAGCTGGGTCGCGAGAAGCTCGTGCTGGGTGCTTGGGGCTGCGACAATAACGGCTTTGATGCCGAGGCCGTGGCCGAGCTCTTCCGTAAGGAGCTCGCGTCGGGCGACTTTAAGGTCAAGCAGGTGTTCTTTGCCGTGCCTTCTACGCGCTGGGATGAGGACTTTGCCAAGTTCGAGCACGTATTGGCAAACTTCCCCGAGCGCAACGAGGAGTCCTATGCTCAGGTTGCCGCCCGCACCGCAGCCGCCCGTGCCGCCGAGCAGGCTCAGGCCGCTGCCGAGGATGACGAGGATGACGACGACTGGCGCAAGTACCTGTAAACGGTGCGCGTGATGCGATATACCGAGCCGACGGGGGCTGCTCCCGTCGGCTTTTTATTGAGTGGGGAGCTTACGATGAAAAACGTTCTATGCTTTGGTGACAGCAACACCTATGGTTACGATCCGGCGGGCATGCGCGACGGCACCGCGGTGCGCTATGCGCGGGATGTGCGCTGGTGTGGCGTGGCGCAGCGTGATCTGGGCGAGGGCTGGCATGTGATTGAGGAGGGGCTCAACGGCCGCACGACGGTGCGCGACGATATGTGCCATCTGGACACCAACCTCAACGGTATTCGCGCGCTTCCGATGCTGCTCGAGGCCCATAAGCCGCTGGACGCCATTGTGATCATGCTGGGCACCAACGACTGCAAGACGGTCTTTAACGTGACAGCTTCCGATATCGCCCGTGGCGCCATGGCGCTGATTCGCGCCGTCCGCGCGTTTCCGTGGACCGACGCTGCGCCTTGCCCGCGCATCCTGCTGATGGCTCCTATCAAGATTAAGCCGCAAATCGCCGATGTGTATATGACCGACTTTGACGAGCATTCCGTTGAGGCATCTGAACATTTTGGCGAGTACTATGCGCACGTGGCCGAGCAGTTTGGCTGCGACTTTTTGAATGCCGCCGAGTTTGCCGAGCCGGGCGATATCGACTATCTGCATATGATGCCCGAAAGCCACGAGAGCTTGGGACATGCCGTGGCAGCCAAGCTCCAAGAGATGCTCGGTGAGTAGCGCGACTCCTAACCACCACAAAGGGGACAGGCACCTTTGTGGTGGTTTTGCCCGGGTAAACGAACGACTTGGCTGTCATATGGGCATGGACGAGCTCCTCGACCTGTTTGCCGAGGGCGATGAGCTCGTCTCCAATACTGCTTTTGAGGACCTGGAACTTGCCTATGACGTGGCGAACGGCGCGACCTTTGACGGCGTCGTGTTCCGGTCCTGCGTGTTCGATGGCGTTGACTGGAGCGGTTCGACGTTTCGCGACGTCGTGTTTCGCGGTTGCCGCTTTATCCGCTGCAATATGGAAGGTTGCTGGCTCAACCGCTGCGACTATGTCGATTGCTCGGCGCCGGGACTCAACTTGCTCAAGGCGCGTCTGTCGAGCGTTTCGTTTGTATCGTGCGATCTGAGCTATGCGAACTTTTCGGAGGGACGCATCGGTCCCATGACGGCGCGCGATACGCGTTTGACCGAGGCTGCACTCCAGGGGGCAAAGCTGGGGCAATTGCGCTTGGACGGCTGCGACCTGACGCGAATCGATGTGTTCAAGACGCCGCTTTCCGGCGTGGATGTATCGCGATGCGCGTTCGCGGCCCCTGTCATCTCGGGCGACTACCATGAGCTGCGTGGCCTGACGGTTAATGCCGAGCAGGCGTTGGCACTCTCGGGCCTGCTCGGCATCCAGCTCGCCGACGAATAGGCGCCCCGGTCCTTTGCTCGACCGCTATCTAAAATCAAACCGTCGCAACATTCAATGATTTTTCGCGTTTGCACGATTTTCATCGAATGTTGCGACGGTTTTTGGTGCAAGGTAGCCTGACCCTTTTGCACCACCTGTGCGTTTGTCTTAATCCGTAACATCTTGAGTCGATTTTGCCGAGTTGCTGTTACAGATTGAGATTTTCGTTTCAGCGGAATTTGAATGTCTCGATCTGTAACATCTGGGTGGCTAAATCGTCTCCACCTGTTACAGATCGAGATATGCGAAAGGGCCAGAGTGAAAAATCTCAATCTATAACAGGTGGACCTAAAAAAGGACTCTAACTGTTACAGATCGAGATATTTGCAGGAACCGCCACAAAGGTGCCCTTGTGGCGGTTTTGACGTTTGCCCAGGTAAAACCTGCCAAAATAAACCTGTCCCTTTTTGGCAGGTTGCTGGCTATTTAGTACTGCCACATGTGGTTGACGGGGCCGGAGCCTTTGCCCATGTCAAAGCCGGCGGCCAGAGCGCCCGTTAAGTAGGCCTTGCCGGCGTTGACGGCATCGGCAAGATCCATGCCCTGGGCCAGCGCGCAGGCGATGGCGGACGAGAGTGTGCAGCCGGTGCCGTGCGTGTTGTCGGTCTCGATGCGCTTGTGGCGAAACCACGTAGTGAGCGGATCGCCCAGGTGGTTGCCCTCGTCATCGAGGGGCGCAGGCTCGGCCAGTACGTCGTTGGCCTCGTTGACAAAATGACCGCCCTTAACCAAGGCTGCGCAGCCAAAACGGCGGGTGAGGAGCATAGCGGCATTTTGTTGCGTGCGCTCGGAATCGACCTCGTAGTCGAGCAGCGTCATGGCCTCGGGAATGTTGGGCGTGATGACCGTTGCCAACGGGAACAGGCGGCGGGTGAGTGCCTCGGAGGCATCCTCGGCAATCAATCGCGCGCCCGAGGTGGCGACCATGACGGGGTCGACGACCACGTTCGTTGCGTTCCAAGCGCTCAAGCGGTCTGCGATGACTTCGATAATCTCGGCAGAGGAGACCATGCCAATCTTGACGGCGCTGGGGCGGATATCGTCAAAGACGGCGTCAATTTGCGCGGCTACGATATCTGGCGAGATATCCTGCACGGCGGTGACGCCCAGGGTGTTTTGCGCTGTGATGGCGGTTATGGCCGTCTCGGCATACAGGCGGTGCGCCGTGATGGTCTTGATGTCGGCCTGAATGCCGGCACCGCCGCTGGAATCGGATCCCGCGATGGACAGAACGGCGGGTACCTTACTGCGATCCATGCTCACTCCCTTGTCCGGTCGGATTCAAATGGGTCTTTAAGTCTGCATTATAAAGATGCCCGGGCCGGCTGTATTCCGAACCCGGGCGGGCGATGCAATCTTTACGCAAATGTAAGCAAATGTTCACACGTCAACAATTGACGAACACCATGTTACCGATTGCGGCTCCGGTGACGCGTTAATCCTCCATGCCAAGATCGATCGTTGTGCCTTCGAACACCTTGTTAACGGTACGGACGGCGCACATCTTGCCACACATAGTGCAAGTGCCCTCGGTGGCGGCGGGAGACTCCTCGTAGCGCTTCTTGCCCGTAACTGGGTCGAGCGCGCACTTCCACATGGCGTCCCAGTCGAGCTTGCGGCGTGCCTGGCCCATCTTGTCGTCCATGTCGCGGGCGTGCGGCACCTTCTTGGCGATATCGGCGGCGTGTGCGGCGATCTTGGTAGCCATGAGGCCATCGAGCACGTCCTGGGCGTTGGGCAGGCATAGGTGCTCGGCCGGCGTCACGTAGCACAGGAAGTCGGCGCCGGAGCTGGCGGAGATGGCGCCACCGATGGCGGCGGTGATGTGGTCGTATCCCACACCGATATCGGTCACCAGCGGCCCGAGCACATAGAACGGGGCGTTGTGGCACAGGCGCTTCTGCAGTTTCATATTGGCGGCGATCTCGTCGAGCGCCATGTGGCCCGGTCCCTCGACCATGACCTGGACGCCGGCGGCCCATGCGCGCTTGCACAGCTTGCCCAGCTCGATCATCTCGGCGGTCTCGGTGGCATCGTTGGAGTCGTAGAGGCAGCCCGGGCGGCAGGAGTCGCCGAGCGAAATCGTCACGTCGTACTCGTGGCAAATCTCGAGCAGCTCGTCAAAGTACTCGTAGAAGGGGTTTTCGTTGCCGGTGACCTCCATCCAGCCAAACAGCAGCGAACCGCCGCGGCTGACGATGTTCATCAGGCGGCCGGTCTCCTTAAAGGTCTTAGTGACCGACTTGTTGATGCCGCAGTGGATGGTCATAAAGTCCACGCCGTCCTCGGCATGCGCGCGCACGACCTCGAACAGGTCGTCCTTGGTCAGCTTGACCAGCGGCTTTTCCATGTAGCCGATGGCGTCGTACATGGGGACGGTGCCCACCATGAGTGGCGTCTCGTCGATGAGCTGCTGGCGGAACTGGCGCGTCTTGCCCGAGTTGGAGAGGTCCATGATGGCGTCGGCGCCAAAGTCCTCGGCAATCTTGACCTTCTTCCACTCCTCGGCGGCATCGGCCTTGTCGCCCGAGATGCCCAGGTTGACGTTGACCTTGGTGGACAGGCCCTCGCCGACACCAAAGGCTCGCATGCCCTTTTTGATATGCACGATGTTGGCGGGAATGGCGATGCGGCCGTCGGCCACGCGCTCGCGGATGTACTCGGGGTCGCGATGCTCGCGCTCGGCAACCTCCTTCATCTGCGGTGTGATCTGCCCGGCGCGGGCGAAGTCGATTTGCGTGACGAGCTTGGGCTCGGTCTGTGTGCTCATTGGCACGGCTCCCTTCGTTGGCATTACCCATATCAGGTTTGCGGGTCAGGGCGGGCGCGCCCAATCTCAGCCTGCCGTCTTGTCCTGCAAGCTCCCCGTTATGTCATGGGCTCAAGTATAGCCTGAATGGGTACGATTGGGCCAACGAGCGTGCCTGTGGGGAGGCGAACATGGAAGACAAGCATCTATATCGAGAGACGCAATGGGATGTATCGGCCGAGGAAAGCCGTGCGCACCATGGCCTTGTCGCGATTGGCTTTGCGGTGCTTGCCGTGCTGGTGATTGCCTTTTGTATCTGGACGTTTGGCGGTCGCGGCGGCGCTGCCTGGGAGTTTGAGGCTGATGACGCCCTGCCGATCATGACGGTGAAGGTTACGGGCGGCAATACCGTTGCCGCGCCGGGCGATTATTGGTACCCGCGCGATGAGTTTGTGCAGCTGCAGCTGAGTGGTGGGTCCATTCCAGGTGAAGAAATCGAACGCGTGACGTTTGACGCGGCGCTCAAAACGCTCACGGTGAAGCTCAAAGATCAAGGAGATGTGCCCACGACCATGGACATTGCGCTGACGGAATGGCGCCTGGAGCCTCCGACGGGTGTTGCGGTGTCCGAGGTTGAGCATGTCAAGATTACCTATCAGGACGGCTCGACAAATGAAATTGCCAAAGCCGACGGCTTGGCGGAATAGACGCCGTGCCTAGGCGGCACATTCAAAAGTAGCGGTGATCCTACAAGGCCTGTTCGTTCAGGAAGACCAAAGTGTTTTTATTTGAAAGCTCGGGAAAGTGGCGATAACCAACGTCGAACGCGGTGAGCCCGCTTACATCCTCGAGCTTGTTTTCTGCCATCCAGCGCACCATGGAGCCGCGTGCCTTTTTGCTGGCGGTCGAGCGCTGGATGGGCTTGCCGTTGCGGATGCCTTCGCCAAAGAGGCATGTGACGACCGTGGCATCGGTGGTGAGGCGGGGCAGAACGGCTTTGGCGTATTCCGCGCTGGCGAGGTTGACGATCGTAGCGTTGGAGCCCGCCAGAGCGATGGCCCGTGCGAGCTTGTCGCCCCAAAACGCATAGAGGTCTCGGGCATCGTCGACGGCAAGCTTCGCGCCCATCTCCAGCCGATACGGTTCAACGGCATGAAAGGGGCGCACGCATCCGTAAAGGCCCGAGAGGATCCACAGATGGTCTTGCAGCCATGCGAGCTGCGCGGAATCCATCACCTCGGGCGCCATGCTCTGGTATTGAATGCCGTGATAGGACATGACGGCAGGGGAGAGGTGACGGGCGAGCGCGGGATTGTCGAGATCGCCGTTTTTCAGGATGGGCCCAAACTCATGCAGGGTGTTGAGGCAAGGCCCCAGCAGTTTGTCGCTCACGTTCCAGAGCGCCTGCAGACCTCCGCTGCCTTCATTCCGCTCGATATCTAGCAGTGCGCGGTGGAGGCGAGCCGTCTCGTGCGCAAAAGGTGGAATGCCCAGGACTTCAAAAGCATCTTGGGCCGCACGCATCTGCTTGGCGGGCGAAATGATGACCTGCAGCATGGACTCTCCTCTGCCAAAAAGGAAGTTGCGGTGGAATACGGCCTGTTTTGGCCGTTTATGGGCCAGTTTAGTCCGTATTTCACCGCAACTGATGAAGGGTTGGTTAGGCGCGCTCGATGAAGGCCTTGTAGCCGCGATATGCCTCGTAAATGTCGGCCTTGTTGGCGACCTCCCACAGGGCGTGCATGGACAGGACGGCAACGCCGGAGTCGATGACGTTCATGCCGTACTTGGCCATGATGTAGGCGATGGTGCCGCCGCCGCCCGCGTTGACGCGGCCGAGCTCACAGGTCTGGAAGTCCACGCCGGCCTCGTCCATGATGTCGCGGATGAGGGCCACATACTCGGCGTCGGCGTCGTTAGAGCCGCCCTTGCCGCGGCTGCCCGTGTACTTGTTAAAGCACAGGCCGCGACCCATAAAGGCTGCGTTCTTGGTTTCGAACTTGCCGGCGTAGCCCGGGTCGAAGCCGGCGGACACGTCAGAGGAGAGCATACGGCTGTGGGCGAGTGCACGGCGCAGGGCCAGCGGGCTATCCTCGCCGGCGAGCGTCATGATCTCGGCGACGGTGTTCTCGAAGAAGCGACTCGTCATGCCGGTGGCACCCACGGAACCGATCTCCTCCTTGTCGACGATGAGTGTGATACTCGTGCGCTCCACGTTGGCGACGTTGATCTGGGCGAGCATGGACGGATAGGCGCAGACACGGTCGTCGTGGCCATAGCCCAGAATCATGGAGCGGTCGAGGCCCATGTCGCGGGCCGGGCCGGCGGGCACGACCTCGATCTCGGCGGAGAGGAAGTCCTCCTCCTCGACGGCGTACTGCTCCTTGAGGATGTCCAGGAACATCTGCTTGACGGGCTCCTTGGGGGCGTCCTTGTCGTCCTCGTCAAACCTGACGGGGCGGCCGCCCACGATCACGTCGAGGATCTCGGCGTCGACGGCGTCCTTGGCGGGCTTGGCCATCTGCTCGCTCGAGAGGTGGATCAGCAGGTCGGAGATGGTAAAGACCGGGTCGTCGGCCTTGTCACCGATGTTGATGTCGACGGTGGTGCCGTCCTTTTTGCAGATGACGCCTACGAGTGCGAGCGGGGAAGCGACCCAGTGGTAGCTCTTGACGCCGCCATAGTAGTGCGTGTCGAGATAAGCCATGTCGCCGGCCTCGAAGGCGGGGTTCTGCTTGAGGTCCAGGCGCGGCGAGTCCACGTGGGCGCCCAGGATGTTAAAGCCCTGCTCGAGCGGGGCGGTGCCCAGGTTGACGAGCATGAGGTCCTTGCCGTGATTGGCGGCGTACACCTTGTCGCCGGCCTTGAGCGCGCGGCCCTCGGCAATCACGGTCTCCAGATTGACGTAGCCCGCCTCCTCGGCCATCTTGATACCGGTCTTGACGCACAGGCGCTCGGTCTTGTTCTCGCTCAAAAACTGCTTATAGCCGCGGCAAAGCTCCTCGAGCTCCTCGATCTGCTGTGGCGTGTACTTTTTCCATGCGCAGGGACGCTCCATGACGCAGGCTCCTTTCGGATCGATCGTGCTGGTTAATGTACCGTGAGCCATCGTATCACGCGCGGGCGCGCGGTGGCGGGGGAGCTTGATGTGCGGTGGCCGCGAGGCGGGGAGCGTGTAAACTGGTGGGAGCAAATCGTGCCCAGCCCAAAGCGAGGTATTCTATATGTCTGACAAGCGCCGCACCTTTGCCGTTATCGACGGCAACTCGCTCATGCACCGCGCCTTCCACGCCGTGCCGCCCACCATGAACGCGCCGGACGGTCGTCCCACCAACGCGATCTTTGGCTTTTTGAATATGTTCCTCAAGATGATCGATGCCTTTAACCCCGACGGTGTGGTCGTGGCATTTGATAAGGGCAAGCCGCGCGTGCGCATGGAGATGCTGCCGCAGTACAAGGCTCAGCGCCCGCCCATGGACCCCGATCTGCACGCACAGTTTCCCATGATTAAGGAGCTGCTCGCCGCGCTCAACGTGCCAATTTTGCAGTCCGAGGGCTGGGAAGGCGATGACATCCTGGGCACTATGGCGCGCCTGGGCGAGCAGGCCGGCTGTGACATGCTGCTGGTGACCGGTGATCGCGATATGTATCAGCTCGTGACCGAGCACGTCAACGTGGTCTCGACCCGCAAGGGCCTGTCCGACGTGGCGATCATGACGCCCGAGAGCGTGGACGATCTGTACCACGGCATCACGCCGGCGCTCGTGCCCGATTTTTACGGCCTGAAGGGCGATACGTCGGATAACATTCCCGGCGTGCCGGGCATCGGTCCCAAAAAGGCGAGTGCGCTTATCGCGCAGTACGGCAGCTTGGACGAGGTTATCGCGCATGCCGACGAGGTCAAGGGCAAGATGGGCGAGAACCTGCGTGCGCACATCGATGATGCGCTGCTGAGCCGCAAGGTCGCGACCATTCGCACCGATGCGCCTGTTGAGCTCGACTTTGAGGCGACGTCTTTCCCGGCGTTTTCTGTCGACGAGGTGTCTGCGGCACTGGGCACGCTCGGCATTACGGCCATGCAGAACCGTTTCTTGGCGCTGATCGGCGACGAGGGCGGGGCTGCTGCTGCCAGCACGTTTGAGATGCCCGCCGTTTTGCGTGCTGCCGCCGGTGATGCTGACGCGCTTGGTGCCGTTGCAGCTGAGGTCTCCCGCGCGATTGATGCCGGCGAGTGGGTCGCCGCCGTGGTGGACGACGACAAGGAAGAGGGCGCGCTCTTTGGCCTGACGCGTACGCTGTGGCTGGCGACGTCCAAGGGGCTGTTTGCGCTCGAGGAGGGCGACGGCGGTGCGGCGGCTGAGGTTGAGGGCTTCAACTTCGCCCACGGCGTGATTGCCGGCGTGCTCGCGCGTCTGTTTATGGAGGGCCGTGTGGCGAGCCCGGATATGAAGACGCTGTTGCATGAGCTTTCGCCCGTCGACTCTTCTGAGCCCGAGCTCATGGACCCGCTGTCCGCTGATTCCACGCGTATCTTCGATACCGTGGTCGCTGCCTATCTGCTGGATTCCGATCGCTCCGAGTTCGATGAGGCATATCTTGCCGATACGTATCTGCAGATGGCGCTGCCTGCGGCGCGCGGCGCAGAGGATGCTGGTGAGGACGCTCCGGCGTCTGCCGCCCGTACTGCGGCCCTGACGTTGGCGCTCGTGGCGCCGTTGCGCGAGTGCATGGCCCGCGAGAATGCCGCCAACGTGTTCGACGGCATCGAGATGCCGCTTGTGCCGGTGCTTGCCAAGATGGAGCGCGCGGGCATGCTTGTGGACCCCGACCGCCTGCACAGTCTGTCCGAGGGCCTGGCGACCCAGATTGCCGAGGTCGAGCGCAGCATTCGCGACCTGGCCGGCGACGAGACCTTTAACATCGGCAGTCCCATGCAGCTCTCGCACGTGCTGTTTGATGTTATGGGGCTTCCGACCAAGGGCCTCAAAAAGACCAAGCGCGGCTACTATTCGACCAACGCCAAGGTGCTGAGCGACCTTGCTCGTGACCACGAGATCGTGCGTCTGATCTTGGACTGGCGTGAGAAGTCCAAGATTAAGTCGACCTATCTGGACACGCTGGGCCCGCTGCGCCGTGGTGACGGTCGCGTGCACACCACGTACAACCAGACCATCACCGCGACGGGGCGTTTGTCTTCGAGCGACCCCAATCTGCAAAACATTCCGACGCGCTCGGAGCTGGGGCGTACCGTCAAGACGGCGTTCTCGGCGGGCGAGGGCAGCGTCTTTTTGGCGGTGGACTACTCGCAGATCGAGCTGCGCCTGCTCGCGCATCTTTCGGGTGATGAGCACCTGGTGCGCGCCTTTAACGAGGGCGAGGACTTCCATGCCGAGACGGCCGCGCGCGTATTTGGCGTGCCGGTGTCCGAGGTGACGCCCGACCTGCGCAGCCGCGCCAAGGCCGTGAACTTTGGCATTGTGTACGGCCAGCAGGCCTATGGCCTGTCGCAGTCGCTGCACATCTCGATGGCCGAGGCGCGCGACATGATCGATCGCTACTACGAGGCCTACCCGGGCGTGCGCACGTTCCTCGACAATGTGGTGGCGCGCGCCAAGCAGACGGGCTATGCCGAGACCATGTATGGCCGCAGACGCCATATTCCCGAGCTCAAGGCCAAAAACCCGCAACTCCGCGGCTTTGGCGAGCGCACGGCCATGAACCATCCCATGCAGGGCACCGCGGCCGACATCATCAAGATCGCGATGGCCCGCGTGAGCCGCCGTCTGGAAGAAGAGGGCTTTGCCGCCCACATGATTTTGCAGGTACACGACGAACTGGACTTTGAGTGCCCCGTCAACGAAGTCGAGCGCCTAACCACCATGGTCCGCGACGTCATGGAACACGTAGTAGACCTCCGCGTACCGTTGATCGCCGAAGCCTCAACCGGAGTAACCTGGGCCGACGCCAAGTAAAGACGCCCCTACAACCCCAAAGTAACCAAACAAGAAGGGAGCCCCTCATCAGCAAGGAGCTCCCTTCATCCAATTTAATTCAGCCAAAGTATCTAGACACTCAAGACGCCATCTTGGCGGCAGGTAGGTAAACCTAGGGCCTGGCCGGGCGGCACGGGTTAACTTTTCGTAGATTCCGCACGCAAAGAAAGCCACTAAATGTGGCTTTCGTCTTGCGCAGGACCTGACCGAGCGAAAAGTTAACCCGTGCCGCCCGGCCAGGTCCGACGAGCAACGTTAACGAGCCGCCAGGATGGCGTCGATGAGCGTCAGTACGCCCCCGTCGTTGTTGCTCGGAATGCGCCACTTGGCGTGCGCGTTCATGTGCTCCTCGGCATTGTTAACGATAAAGCTGTGGCCGACGCGCTCCAGCATGGGGATATCGTTGTAGGTATCGCCCACGGCGGCGGCATCGGCAATATCGATGCCCAGGTGCTCGCACAGGTGCGCGACGCCGGCGCCCTTGTCGACGCCCAGGTTCATAAAGTCGATCCACTCGCGCCCGGCGTTGGTGACGTAGAGCTTGTCCGAGAACTCGGGGCCATAGGTCTCGCGGAATGCAGGCTCGGCATCATAGGCGGGGAAGAAGATCGAGATCTTATTGGACTCGATATCGATGCCCTCAAAGCTATCGACGTAGTTGATTGTGTTGTAGTAGACGCTGATCTCGTCGTGGTATTGATGGTCGCGGGCGAGCACATAGAACTCGTCGTAGCAGCACAGGACGGGAACGGCGCGCGGGTCCTCCGAGGCACGAGCGAGCACCTGCTGGTACAGCTCCACGTCGATATTGCTCTTATAGATATAGCTGCCGCGATAGATCACGCACGCTCCGTTGTCGGGACAAAAGGCGAGGTGGTTCTTGATGCCCTCGAACATCTCCTCGAGCTTGGGAGCGGGACGTCCGCTGGCGGGGCAGAATACGATGCCGGCGTCGGCGAGCTTGTCCAGACGCTCGTCGAGACCCTGGGGCAGCACGCGCTCGTCGGTGAGCAGCGTCTTGTCCATGTCGACGGCGATGAGTTTAATGTTGCCGATGTTGGCGTCTGATTCATAAGTCTGCATAAATGCGCCTTTCCGTTTCCAGATTGTTTCGGGCGTAATGACCCTCTGCTATGTAATCGAGCGTATTTTCGCAGGAATGGTGCGTATTTGCACTGCAATTCACAAACTAATGAAAAAACTTTTCAGAAATTTGAATTTGTCGCTTGTGCTGCGGGCACTTTAGCGTAATATAGCGTCCATCGAAAACGGAGACGGAAATACAACCGCTTACCGAAGAAAAGGTACCGTTTACGATATTAGAATTGCGCCCGGCGATAGGTGAAAGGAGAGGCAGATGCAGTTCGTAAAGATCATCACTACTGCAGACAATGCCATCCGACGCCAGCGCGCAATTTCCCGACGACGATAACAATCGTCTCTGTCCGCATGGGGCGAATTGCCTCAACAGAGTCATTTTGAGGTCGTTGGGTTTTAGCACGACGTTGCTGCATGTTTCTAGGGCATGTTGTGCTGCTTTTTGCTATTTAACCTAATATTGCACGATTTTTGACCTCGAAATGACTTGCAACTGACCGATGTTCTAACTAGCTACCAAGGGCGAAAGGAAACAGCCATGGGCAAGGAAAAAGTCGTTCTCGCATATTCCGGTGGTCTTGATACATCCGTATGTGTCAAGTGGCTCCAGGACGAGAAGAATCTCGATGTCGTTTGCGTCTGCGGCAACGTGGGCCAGGAGGAGACCGGCCTGGATGCCAAGAAGCAGAAGGCGCTCGACCTGGGCGTTCTTGATTGCCAGGTCCTCGACCTGCGTGACGAGTTCTCCGATGAGTTCCTGACCAAGGCTATCGCCGCCAACTCCATGTACGAGAACAAGTACCCGCTGCTTTCCGCCCTGTCTCGTCCGCTGCTCGCCAAGAAGCTTGTCGAGGTCGCTCACGAGTTTGGCGCGACCTACGTCGCTCACGGCTGCACCGGCAAGGGTAACGACCAGGTTCGTTTTGAGGCTGCCGTCAAGGCCCTCGACCCCGAGCTTAAGGTTATCGCCCCGGTTCGCGAGTGGGATCTGAAGTGCCGTCCCGACGAGGTCGCCTATGCTCACGCCCACAACGTGCCGGTTCCCGAGGGTGCCAATGACAACCCCTATTCCATCGACGATAACCTGTGGGGTCGTGCCATTGAGTGCGGCCACCTGGAGGATCCCTGGAACGAGCCGCTCGATGACGCCTGGGTTATGACCAAGAATCCCGAGGACACGCCCGACACCCCGACGTATACCGAGATTGAGTTTGAGGCGGGCAAGCCCGTCGCCGTCGACGGCAAGAAGATGAAGCTCTCCGAGATCGTCATCGCCCTCAACAAGATTTCGGGCGACAACGGCTTTGGTCGCCTGGACCTGGTCGAGGATCGTCTGGTGGGCCTCAAGAGCCGCGAGTGCTACGAGGTTCCCGGCGCCCTGACGCTCATCACTGCCCACAAGGCGCTTGAGGATATCTGCGTTGAGGGCGACCTGCTCAAGACCAAGATTAAGCTCGAGCAGGATTGGGCCACCGCCGTGTACAATGGCCAGTGGTACAGCCCGCTCAAAAACGCGCTCGACGCCTTTATGGCCGACACCCAGAAGTTCGTGACCGGTACCGTCCGTCTGAAGTTCTTTAAGGGCAACTGTCATGTCGTCGGCCGCAAGAGCCCCTTCAGCCTCTATGACTACGGCCTGGCTACCTACGACCGCGACACCACGTTTGACGAGAAGGCCAGCGCCGGCTTTATCGAGATCGATACGCTGTCGCTCAAGACGTGGGCAAAGGTTCAGGGTCCCAGCTCCGCCGCCGCCCAGGCCTAGCGCCTCCTTCCCTTGGTATCCGCGCGGCCCATCCGCGTGATACATATCGGGCGCACGGGGTCCCTACCTTTCGTTATGCTTGCTGACACTTCTTAACATCGGTGGCCCCTACGTTCCGCCCGCATATATGATGCCGCGTCTGCGGCTGAGTCCGAGCCCCGCCGGGGTTGTCCGGCGGGGCTCTTTCTATCAATTTGAGGGCTTTACACCTTTATATAACCGAGGAGTATCCATTATGTTCAATGCGGTTGGCGGGAGTCGAAGGGCGCCAAGTGCCAGGTGCGTCACTTCTTTGCAAATTAGCTGCATGTTCCCGTGCACGGTGGGGAATGTGTAAAACTAGCGGTTGATAAATCGCTTTAGCGACAGGGTGCCTTGCTTTGGGCGCTTGTTTTGGAATTTGATGAAAGGAGACGGTTCCATGGCTCTTTGGGGCGGTCGTTTTGAGGCGGGCGTGGCCGAGGTCACGCAGGAGTTTGGCGCGTCGTTGCCGGTCGACAAGCATCTCTATAAGCAGGATATCGCCGGTTCTATGGCACATGCCAAGATGCTGGCCGCCCAGGGCATCATCAGCGCCGAGGATGAGCGGGCGATTGCCAAGGGCCTGACCGGAATCGAGCAGGATATCGATGCCGGCAACTTCACCTTCGATATCAACGACGAAGACATCCATATGTCCATCGAGAGCGAGCTGACGCGTCGCATCGGCGAGGCTGGCAAGCGCTTGCATACCGGACGTTCGCGTAACGACCAGGTGGCAACCGATACGCGCCTGGGCGTCAAGGCGCTCGCCAAGGAGCTCATGGAGGCCAATCTTTCGCTTCGTCATGTGCTGGTGGATGCCGCTAAGAAGTATGACAAGGTGATTCTGCCGGGCTACACGCACATGCAGCACGCTCAGCCGGTTCTGCTGTCGCATCATCTGCTGGCGTATTCCTGGATGTTCGCGCGCGACTTTACGCGCCTGAAGGCCGCCTTCGATGCCGCCGACAACTGCCCGCTGGGTGCTGCCGCGCTTGCCGGCACGAGCTATCCGCTCGATCGCCAGATGACGGCTGCCGAACTTGGCTTCGCAGGTGTGATCCCTAACTCGCTCGACGCTGTTTCCGATCGCGATTTCCTGCTCGACCTGCATTACGCTGGCTCCGTTATGGCCATGCATCTGTCGCGTCTTTCCGAGGAGATCGTGCTGTGGTCGAGCTCCGAATTTGGCTTTATCACGCTTTCCGACTCGTATTCCACCGGGTCGTCCATCATGCCGCAGAAGAAGAACCCCGACTTTGCCGAGCTTATCCGCGGCAAGAGCGGTCGCGTGTATGGCAACCTGGTGCAGCTGCTGGTGACCATGAAGGGCTTGCCGCTTGCCTATAACAAGGATTTGCAGGAGGACAAGGAGGGCGCGCTCGATACCGCCCATACACTCATGCAGTGCCTGTCGGTTATGGCCGGCATGATTTCGACCTGGACCGTCAACGAGGATGACATGGCGCGCGAGTGCGGCGTGGGTCACCTTGCGGCTACCGACGTTGCCGACTACCTGGCTAAGCGCGGCCTGCCGTTCCGCGAGGCGCACGCCGTGGTGGGCCATCTAGTCCTGATGTGCGAGAAGCGCGGCTGCAATCTTGAGGACCTGCCGTTCGAGGTGTTCCAGGAGGCAAGCCCGCTCTTTGAGCGCGATATTACCGAGGCGCTCGATATCCCGTCGATTGTCGCCGCGCGCACGACCGAAGGCGGCACCGCTCCTGCCGCCGTTGCCGTGCAGTTGGGGCGCGCCGAGGCGCAGCTTGCGGCCGATGAGGGTGTGTTTGGCTCGTTGACCAGGGTCGTCGAGATGGGCCACGGGGCAAAGTAAGGGTTTGCTTGAGGCTTATTAGCCATTTATTGATAAATCGTTTTTGCTTCTTACGGGCGTCTGCTGATGTAGGCGTCCGTATTTTGTTGTAATGGGGGAGGGGCTTGTCGAGAACTTCTGTAGGACCTTTGGGCAGGTTGTGAAGGGGGTACGTTCACAGGCGGCAATCGACCGTCCGCTCGGTTCGGTGCGGTTGATGGGCAGTCGGATGGTACTCTAATCGGGCTTCGAAACAGAAGTGACACATATGGAACGCTTCAATTAATTGTAGCGTTTCAATTAACAGCTTTTTGTTTACTGCAGCTAAAACTCTGTTACGATGCAGTCCAGGCGGGTGCCGGAATGGGACTTGGGCACGCGCGAACCTACTTGAAAGGCTACCTTATGGCTATCGAGAAGACCTTCATCATGATTAAGCCCGACGCCGTGCGCGATCGCAAGATCGGCGAGATCGTTGCTCGCATTGAGCGCAGCGGCCTTGTCATCGAGCGCATGGAGATGACTACGCTCGAGCGCGCTACCGTCGAGGAGCACTACGCCCATCTGGCCGACAAACCTTTCTTTGGAGGTCTCTGCGACTTTATGACGAGCGGTCCGGTCGTCAAGATGGTCGTTTCCGGTTTTTCCGCTGTCTCCAAGATGCGCACCCTCATGGGCGCCACCAACCCGCTTGATGCTGCCCCCGGCACCATCCGCGGCGACTTCGCTGTCGATGTCAACGCCAACGTGATCCATGGCTCCGACTGCCTGGAGAACGCCGAGATCGAGATCAAGCGTTTCTTTGGCTAAACCAGCTTTGACTCCTTAAAGCTGTTAGCGTGTGGCTTGGGCGTCGCGGAACTCCATCCGCGGCGCTCTTTTTATATCAGTAGATTTCTAGGCATATCCCAAAAATCTACAAAGGGGCCCGCCCGGATGTGTGTTCCGAGCGGGCCCCTCGCTGTTAGCTTGTGGCGCTGAGTAGTTTAGGCCTCGTCGACGATCTTAAGGCCGCGGGTCTGGTCGATCTCGTTGAGGAGGTTGACGCGACGCTCGTGGCGGCCGCCCTCAAACTCGGCGTCGAGCCACTCGTCGACGATCATCTTTGCAAGCTCGGAGCCCACGACGCGGGCGCCAAAGGCGAGCACGTTGGTATTGTTGTGCATGCGCGAGAGCTTGGCGCTGAAGGGCTCGGAGCACACGACGGCGCGAACGCCCTCGACCTTGTTGGCGGCCAGGCTGATGCCGACGCCGGTACCGCAGATCAGGATGCCCAGATCGACGTCACCGTTGGCAACGGCCTTGCCCACCTTGTAGCCGGCGATGGGGTAATCAAAGCTCTCGGAGGTGTCGGTGCCAAAGTTCACGACCTCACAGCCGCGCTCCTTCAGGTGCTCGGAAATGATGTTCTTGAGCTCGACGGCGGCGTGGTCGTTACCGATACCAATCTTCATGAGTGGTTCCTCTCTGGTCCGTGCGGCGGAATTGCTAAAGGTTTTACCGCGTTCGACTGCATGATAGCGCGACTTTTGCGTAAACACTCGGGCGTTTTTTGGTCAAACGCTTTAGCATGCAACAAGACTGGCTTCTCATGAATGAATGCCGTCAGATTGCGCTTAAACGCCGTCTGCCGGAACTATGGTTGCGGTTTTTGATGCATTGTTATCAAATAAAAGAGCTAACTATTATCGAGAGCCCAGTTCGTTATGTAAGCAGGAGATACCTATGCCTACCGATTCCCTTCGTGATGCCGCGTTTTGCGATGTTTTGAACCGCGAGCTTGTCTGTGCGCTCGGCTGCACCGAGCCTATTGCCGTTGCCTATGCAGCGGCGCTGGCGAGCCAGACGCTCGGTTGCGAACCCGATCATATGGACGTTGCCTGCTCGGGCAACATCATCAAGAACGTTAAGAGCGTGACCGTGCCCAACTCGGGCGGTATGCACGGTATTGAAGCGGCAGCCGTGCTGGGTGCCGTGGGCGGTGACGCCAAGAGCGCGCTCGAGGTGCTCGAGAGCGTTAACGACGAAGATCGTGCTCGCGTGGCCGAGCTCCTCGTCGACGCCGGTTACTGCGGTGTATCGCTTGTCGAGGGTGTGCCCAACCTCTACATCAAGGTGACTGCCACGGCCGGGGGCCATACCGCGGTCGTCGAGATTACCGATCACCACACTAATGTCACGTGCCATACGCTCGATGGTATTCCGGTATGCGGCAAGTCGGCGGGGGAGTGCGCCGCCTGCGCCGAGCGCGTGGTGGCCGAGCGTGCGGCAGATAACGCCGATACGCCCATGTCCATTGATTCCATCATCGACTTTATCGAGGACGGTGACATTGAGGGCGCCCGCGCTGCCGTTGAGCGTCAGATTGAGCTGAATGGCGCAATCAGTGCCGAGGGCCTTGCGCACGCTTGGGGCGCCGAGGTGGGTCGTACGCTGCTGGGTGCTCGTGCCGATGACGTCGCCTGCCGTGCCCGTGCCCGTGCGGCCGCCGGGTCCGACGCCCGCATGAACGGTTGCGCGCTGCCGGTCGCCATTGTGTGCGGCTCGGGCAATCAAGGCATTACCTGCGCATTGCCCGTCATGGAGTATGCCGAGTACCTGCGTTGCGACCACGAGCGTCTGGTGCGCGCCGTGATGCTGTCCGATCTTATCGCCGTGCATATCAAGAGCTATATTGGTGCGCTTTCGGCGTTTTGCGGCGCTATTTGCGCCGCGTGCGGCGCCGGCGCTGCGATTACCTGGCTGTGCGGTGGCACGCGCGAGCAGATTGGCGCGACGGTCTCGAATACGCTCGGTAACGTGGGCGGCATCGTGTGCGACGGCGCCAAGGCGAGTTGTGCCGCCAAGATTTCGGCTGCCGTCGATGCGGCGATTTTGGGCCACGATATGGCCATGCGGGGCCGTGGCTTCCGTGCCGGCGAGGGCCTGATCCAGGATACCGTCGAGCAGACAATCGCCAGCATGGGCTACGTGGGCCGTGTGGGCATGAAGGACACCGACGTCGAAATCCTCAACATCATGATCGGCAAAACCCAAGTGTGCTAGGACAGTTCGTCGGCTACTTGGTGTTCGTAGAAGGCTTCTACTACGGCGTTAAAGTCGCGGGCGAAGCCTTCCATGGTTCCGCGCCAGGTGACTCGGTTGGGCTTGCCCTGGCCTACATAGGCAGTCTGAATGCCGCAGGCGGGACTAGGGAAGTCGCGTTTGGGATCGTTGCCCACCATAAGGACCTCGTGCGGTTCGAGTCCCATCACCTGAAGCTGCTCTAGATAGTAGGTGGCATCAGGCTTGCAGCGGGTGGCGTTTCCCATGTGCGTGACGAGCTCAAAGGGGGCGTCGGCCAGGTCGCCCCAACCCATGCGGCACTCGATGGCCCCCTGCGGAAAGCTGGGGTTGGTAAAGAGCGCGCAGCGCAGCCCTGCGTCCTGTACGGTCTGAAGCGCGGCGTGTGCGCCCGGCATGGCATGGGCGTTGATGAGTTCGTCATTCTTGTACGGAAGAACTTCGCGGTCGTAGTAGGTAAACGCCTCGTAGATAAGTGGGTCCGAGAGGCAAATGCCGCATCGGCGCTCGACCTCTTCTTGGTAAAACTCAAGATTGGTGCGGTTGTCCGTGCCGCTGCGGCGATTGGCATTGAGGTCGACCAGGATGGTGCCGAGGCGTGCCATCGTGCCACCGCGGCTGCGGCGTCCGATATCCGCGAGCATCGACGAGACATCCTTAAAATAGCGAAGGATGAACGCGTTGAGGTTGATGCTAAGAAGCGTCTCGTCCATATCGAAAACGACTGCTTTGAGCACGCGGCACCTTTCTCGAAAAATCGTTCCAGAATCGTTGGCTCCGGATACTTTACCGCAAAGCCGTATGCCTAACTGCCTATCGTCAACTTATGGAGACGGTCGTCCACAAGATTGCGAAAAAGTCTCCATACGAGTAAAAAATCGCAGTTCACGCTTGAAATCGAAATGATTTCCCCGTAACCTATACGAACGTGATTGCATAAGCGTCACATTAGTATCTGTCGGCTCCCGAGTGTTCCTAAACGTTGTGTGCTTGTCGCACCCTTCTGTAGGTCCTAGCAATCGGGGCCCCGTAGTTCGAAAGGGGTCCACCTTTGAGTGAGATTCAGAACTCGTCCATTTTCTCTCTTGACGATGTCAATGAGGAGGAGATGAACAACCTCATCGACGGTACGATTACCGACTTTGATGAGGGCGATCTCGTTAACGGCACTGTCGTTAAGATCGAGCATGACGAGGTGCTCGTTGACATCGGATTCAAGTCCGAGGGCGTTATCCCGGTCCGCGAGCTGTCCATCCGCAAGGACGCTAACCCTGCAGACATCGTTGCACTCGGTGATCCCATCGAGGCCCTGGTTCTCCAGAAGGAGGATAAGGACGGTCGTCTGGTCCTGTCCAAGAAGCGTGCCGAGTACGAGCGTGCTTGGAACCGCATCGAGGAGAAGTTCAACTCCGGCGAGAACGTCGAGGGCGAGGTTATCGAGGTTGTCAAGGGCGGCCTGATCCTCGACATCGGCCTGCGTGGCTTCCTGCCCGCTTCCCTCGTCGACCTCCGTCGTGTCAAGGACCTCACCTCCTACATGGGCACCCGCATCGAGGCCCGCGTCATCGAGATGGACCGCAACCGCAACAACGTCGTCCTCTCCCGTCGCGTCGTGCTCGAGGAGTCCCGTAAGGCCGAGCGCTCCGAGATCCTGTCCAAGCTCAAGTCTGGCATGCGTCTCCAGGGCACTGTTTCCTCCATCGTCGACTTCGGCGCCTTCGTCGACCTCGGCGGTATCGACGGCCTCATCCACATCTCCGAGCTCTCCTGGAACCACGTCAACCATCCTTCCGAGGTTGTCAAGGTCGGCCAGGAGGTCGAGGTCGAGGTTCTCGACGTCGACCTCAACCGCGAGCGCATCTCCCTGGGTCTCAAGCAGACCACCGAGGATCCGTGGCGCGCACTGGTCAAGAAGTACCCCGTCGGCGCTATCGTCGAGGGCACGGTGACCAAGCTTGTCCCGTTCGGCGCTTTCGTCGACCTGGGCGAGGGCATCGAGGGCCTGGTGCACATCTCCGAGATGGCCAACAAGCACGTCGACCAGCCTTCTCAGGTCACCCACGTGGGCGACAAGGTTCAGGTCAAGGTCATGGAGATTGACCTCGACCGTCGTCGTATCTCCCTGTCCATGAAGTCCGCTGCTGAGACTCTGGGTGTCGAGATCGAGGTTACCCCGCTGCCTTCCGAGAAGAAGGACGAGGAGACCGACGCCGAGTAAATCGGTTTGACGATCACTTGTTTAAGGGATCCGTCCGCAATGGACGGATCCCTTTTTGCATTTACTGCCGAGATGTTCGGTAGTAAATGCGCGTAACGCTGCTTGGGCTTTTCGCTTGCTATTGAGTTGTCGGTGCATGAAAAAACGCCGACATCCCGCCTCGGGGAGGAGGCGGGAACGCACCGAGTAGACGGAGGGGTGCGGAGCGCGGTCGCGTCTCGACTGACGACGTTGCCCATCGACGGAACTATTGTAGCGCATGGGTGGTTCTTGGTTTATCGTGTCGAGCGCTTGCGTTGTGCCATTGCGTGTGCTGGCGGTGTGCTACACTCTTTCACTGCTGAGTGGGCCAGACGGTCGCGCGATGTGCTGCTTGCAGCACGCGTGAGGAAAGTCCGGGCTCCAGAGGGCGGGATGCCGGCTAACGGCCGGGCGGAGTGATCCGACGGAAAGCGCCGCAGAAAAGAAGACTCCCACCTGCGCCACAAGGCGTAAAGGGAAAAGCTGAAACGGTGGTGTAAGAGACCACCAGCGTCGTGGCAACACGGCGGCTTGGCAAGCCCCATCCGGAGCAAGCGCGAATAGGAACGCTATGGGCCGGCCCGGTCCGCGTTCGGGTAGCGTGCGTGGAGCTGCACGGTAACGTGCAGACAAGATAAATGACCGTTCACGACAGAACCCGGCTTATAGGCCCACTCAGCTTTCTTGTTGACGCTGCGACGGCGTCAGCTGGCCGATTTGGCGCTCATTCGTCGGTCGCCGCCATAAGGCGTGCTCCCTCCTCTTTCGGGCCAAATCGACTCAGCTGGCGCCGTCTCGCTGTTGGTGACGGCATCATTGGCGTTTCCGTTCTTGTTGGAGAGGGCAACGGTACGGCCTTTGCCGTATTATTGAGGCTGTTTATTGCTTTGCTTGTTGTTGAGGGGCTTTGTTGGACAGCTATTTTACTCTGCAATCGAATATTGAGGCTTCGGGCGAGTTTGTGGACCGCAAGAGTCGGTTTATTGCCCAGCTGGTCCATATTGAGTCCGAGGATGAGGCAAATGCCTTTATCGAGATGGTCCGAAAGCGTCATTACGATGCTCGACACAATGTTCCCGCGTGGATTTTGGTCGACGGGCGCGAGCGTCAGAGCGATGACGGTGAGCCGAGCCGTACGAGTGGCATGCCGACGCTCGAGGTGTTGCGCGGTGCAGGGCTCAAAAATGTTTGCTGCGTGGTAACGCGCTATTTTGGTGGCACGCTGCTGGGGCCTGGTGGCTTGGTGCGCGCCTATACCGCGGCGACGCAGGCGGCGGTGGCCGCGGCTCAGGAGGCCGGGCAGATCGTCGAGATGACGAGTGTCGTGCCTGTTGACGTGCATGTGGCCTATCCGCAGTATGAGCAGGTGCTTCGTTTGGCGCAGGATTCGGGTGCCAAGGTTTCGGATACCGATTACGCGGATGCCGTGACACTTCATTTGGTGTTCAAAGCGGGGGAGCAGGAACCGTTTTGTGCTAAGATGCGCGAGCTTATGGCAGGGCGCGAGGAGATTGAGGTCGGCGCTCCCGAATTTGCCGAGTTCTAACGGCGACGGCCGGTGTGCTTTTGGATGGATCCCAAGCGCGCCGGCCGTCGTTTTATGTTGCCGCCGTTTACTCGGCGAGCTGCTTTAGCACATCGCAGGCGATCTCGATGGCATCGTCGATGCAGCCGGGGCAGCTGCGGAGCGGACCCTTGTCCGATCCGACGCCCTTGAGCGTGCCGCAGACGGTCGTCGTGTTCTTCTCGCCAAAACGCTTGGCGATCTCGCGCGACAGCTTGTAGGTCTGGCCCTTGGTCTTGGGGTTTTCCATGCCGTCGCTCATTACAAAGCCCATGATGGCCACGGCGCCCGAGATGGCGCCGCAGGTTTCGGTCATGCCGCCCATGCCGGCGCCAAAGCCCTCGGTGAGGGTAAAGGCGACCTGGGGGTCGAGCCCGACGGCGGGCGCGAGCGTGCAGGCGACGGCCTGCGCGCAATTAAAGCCACGGGCGTGGTACTCGGCAGCCTGAGCCTGACAGGCGGTGATGTCGAGCTGGGCTGTATCGATTTGCTTCATCGTTGTCTCCTTGGTCACGGTGTACCCGCCTATGGTACCCGTGACGGGGCATGTAATCATCGAGAGCTTCATGTATGCCTCATGTATATCCATCGAATAAATGCCTAAGGCTGAGACGAATGCCCCTGATTTATTTGTCTCATAACCTATCGGCGGGATGGGTTGAGAGGGGTGCGGGGTAGCGGTATCGTGAACCGAATAAAATCAAAACCCAAGTAAGGGAGTTGGATATGAGCGAGCAGACCATCGGTACCACGTGTGTTCAGGGCGGTTATCGCCCGGGCGATGCAGAGCCGCGTCAGGTGCCTATCTACCAGTCAACCACGTGGAAGTACGACACGTCCGAGCACATGGGCAAGCTGTTTGACCTGGAGGAGTCGGGCTACTTCTACAGCCGTCTGCAGAATCCCACGTGTGATCTGGTTGCCGCCAAGATCTGCGAGATGGAGGGCGGCACTGCTGCGATGCTCACGAGCTCGGGCATGGCTGCGAACTTCCTCGCGATCTTTAACGTGGCCGGTGCCGGCGATCACGTGGTCGCGAGCTCTGCCATCTACGGCGGTACCTACAACCTGCTTGCCCATACCATGGGCCGCATGGGCGTTACCTGCACGTTCGTTGCTCCCGACTGCACCGATGAGGAGCTGGAAGCAGCCTTTCAGCCCAACACCAAGCTCGTCTTTGGCGAGACGATCGCCAACCCTGCCCTTGCCGTGCTCGATATCGAGCGTTTTGCCAAGGCCGCGCATGACCACGGCGTGCCGCTGATGGTCGACAACACCTTCCCGACGCCTGTGATGTGCCGTCCCTTTGAGTGGGGCGCCGACATCGTCACGCACTCCACCACCAAGTACATGGATGGCCATGCAGCCTACCTGGGTGGCGTGATTGTCGACCACGGCCA
Organism: uncultured Collinsella sp.; assembly: GCA_900542155.1. GTDB lineage: Bacteria > Actinomycetota > Coriobacteriia > Coriobacteriales > Coriobacteriaceae > Collinsella. Next base: position 167,074 of record UQMD01000002.1, on the reverse strand, counting down.
GTTTGACTGGATGGCCCATGCGGACAAGTTCCCGGGTCTCACCACGCCCGACGAGAGCTACCACGGCGTGACCTATGCCGAGAAGTTCGGTCGCGAGGGCGCCTTCATTACCAAGGCCACCGCGCAGCTCATGCGCGACCTCGGCCCTATGCAGAACCCGCAGGCGGCGTTTTTCCTGAACAGCTCGCTCGAGAGCCTGCATGTGCGCATGCCGCGTCATTGCGAGAATGGCCTGGCCGTTGCCAAGTTCCTGCAGAGCCATCCCAAGGTGCGCTTCGTGAGTTATCCGGGCCTGGAAGGCGACAAGTACTATGACCTGGCTCAGAAGTACATGCCTAGCGGTACCTGCGGCGTTGTGAGCTTTGGCTTTAACGGTGGTCGTGCGGCGGCCGAGACCTTTATGAAGAGCCTCAAGCTCGCCCAGATCGCCACGCATGTGGCCGATGCCCGCACCTGCTGCCTGCATCCCGCTAACGCCACGCACCGTCAGATGAACGATGAGGAGCTCATCGCCTGTGGCATCTCCGCCGACATGGTGCGCCTGTCGTGCGGCCTCGAGGACACGGCCGACCTGATTGCCGACCTTGAGCAGGCTCTCGAGCAGTGCTAGGCTAGCGTTCGCATAAGTCGCCGATGCCGACAGAGGGCTTCGGCGACCTTTACGTTCCGATTCCGTAGGCGGGACCCCAATCGCGGCTGTTTGCAGGCGATTGGGGCCCCGTTTTTGTGTTGCGCCACTCGAAAGGATGGATATGGAGAAAACCGCAGAGCAGCTGCGCCGCGAGCACATTGCCCTAGAGGGCGACACCCATGGCAAGAACAAATGGGCGATTCTGTTTACCGTGCTCATCATGACGTTTATGGCGTGCCTGGATTCGACCGTCGTGACCGTGGCACTGCCCGTGATGCAAAAGGAGCTGGGCGTGGGCCTCGACCGCATCCAGCTGGTGAGCTCGGTGTATCTGCTTGCGACATGCGTGGCTATGCTGCCGTTTGGCCGTCTGGGCGACGTGCGCGGCAAGGTGGGCGTATTCCAACTGGGCGTCATCGTCTTTACGGTCGGCTCGCTGCTGTGCGGCCTTTCGGCCTCGCTCGAGGTTCTCATTCTGGCGCGCATTGTTCAGGGCGTTGGTTGCGCGGCGGCCATGGCCAACAACATGGGCATCATCACCGAGTCGTTTCCGGCGCGCGAGCGCGGTCGTGCCATGGGTATCCTCGCGACTTTCGTGGCCCTCGGCATGATGTGTGGTCCCGTGCTCGGCGGCATGCTGGTGGCAAGCTTTCCCTGGGAGAGCATCTTCCTCATCAACCTGCCCATTGGCGTCATCTCGTTTATCGTGGGGCTTTACACACTGCCGCATGTTAAGCCGGAGGCCGGCGAGCGCCCCATGTCGCTGGCGGAGGCCGCGCGTCGCTGCTTTGCGAGTTCGGCTTTTACGATTAACTTGGCATGCATGCTTATTGTGTTTATCGGCATCGGTGCATCTGAGTTTGTGCTGCCGTTCTATTTCCAGGATGCCCATGGCTTTAGCTCCGATATTTCCGGACTGCTCTTTTTGGCGCTGCCGATGGTGAATGCCTTTATCGGGCCGCTTTCGGGCACGGTTTCGGACCGTGTTGGCTGCGAGGGCCCCACGGCAGTCGGCCTGGGTGTGTACGTGTGCGGTCTCTTTGCGGTGAGCACGCTCAACGAGCATTCCTCCATCCTTGTGATCGTGTGCTGCGTCGCATTTATGTCGCTCGGTACGTCGATTTTCCAAAGCCCTAACAACTCCCTGTATATGGGTTCGGCCCCGCGCGAGGCGCTCGGTTTTGCAGGCAGCTTGGGCAGTTTGGCGCGCTACGCTGGCATGGCATTCGGCATTACGGTGGCGTCGAATATCCTGTATGGGCAGATGAGCGTGGCGATGGGCGAGGCCGTGACCAGTTTTGTTGCAGGCCGTCCGGATGTGTTCCTGTTTGGTTTTCGTTCGGTGTTCTATGTGTTGATGGCCGTGGCAGCCGTGGGCTTTGTCCTCTCGATGGTTCGTTTGGTGAGGATGCGCGCCCGCCATTAGCGTGTTGGGAGGCTGCCTGCCACGTATTCGCGCCGTCTCAAAAAACTGGTTTGTGGTGCGATGCGGCTTGTGGGACGGGCGGGGGTCGGTCCGTGGTAGACTATCGAACAACGTTTATTAATCGCGCGGTATCGTTGCCGCGAGAAGGGGTTGCGCCATGCAGGAGCTTGAGGATCGTATTCGCCATGACGGCATCGTAAAGGCCGGTAACGTCCTTAAGGTTGATGCCTTCCTCAACCACCAATGCGACGTTGAGCTGTTCGACCACATGGGCGCCGAGTGGGCCCGTCTGTTCAAGGATGTCGAGATCAACAAGATCCTGACGATTGAGGCTTCGGGCATTGGTATGGCTTGCATCGCGGCTCAGCATTTTGGCGGCGTGCCGGTGGTCTTTGCCAAGAAGGCACAGTCCATCAACCTCGACGGCGAGCAGTACGCCACGACCATCTACTCCTTTACCAAGCAGAAGGAGTACCCGGTCATCGTTGGCAAGCGTTTCCTGTCCGAGGGCGACAAGGTCCTGATCATCGACGACTTCTTGGCCAACGGCTGCGCGCTCGAGGGTCTTATCAAGATCTGCGAGGCTGCGGGTGCCGAGGTGTCCGGTATTGGCATTGCGGTGGAGAAGGGCTTCCAGGGCGGCGGCGATAAGCTCCGCGAGCGCGGCTTCCGCGTTGAGAGCCTGGCCCGTATCGCCGATATGGACTGCGTGACCGGCGAGATCACCTTCGCCTAAGCGCGCAACACAAGCGATTGGTATGCGATGTGACAAAGGGACTGTCCCTTTGTCACATTTTTTGTATGAGGGGAGGTGTTGATATGGATGAGAACAAGATGGGGTGGCGCGAGTATGCGCGCTATGCCGAGGTGTCGGCCGAAGAGTTGGCGCGCGATTGCGAGGTACAGGTGTTTCGCGCGACGGGTCCGGGCGGACAGGGCGTGAACACGACGGACTCGGCGGTGCGCATGAAGCATATCCCCTCGGGGATTACCGTGACGGCACGCGAGAGCCGCAGCCAGTTCCAAAATCGCTCGAGCTGCCTGCGTAAGCTGCGCGCCGAGCTTGAGCGTCGTGGGCGTCCGCCGCGCCGACGCGTAAAGACCAAGGTGCCTCAGCGCTCCCGCCAGCGCAGGCTCAATGACAAGCACTTCAACGCCATTAAAAAGGCAAACCGCCGCAAGCCGGGCGGGGAGGAATGATCTTTTCAATAAGTTGCGGTGAAATAGGGACTGTTTTGCGGCTTTAGCTGTATAAACAGTCCCTATTTCACCGCAACTTAGGGGTGGTTAGCGGGTTGGGTGCCAGACCTCGAGGACGGCGGGAATGATGTCCACCTCGATGCGCGAGGCGACAACGGGCTCGCCGTCGGCCTGAATGGGGTAGTCGGGCTCCTCAAAGGTGAACTCGGCATGGCGGCAGCGGCGCATGCGTACCGGCGGCAGCTTGGTGTGGTGACCGTCCTTGGCCGAAAGGAACATGGGTAGGGCGACCGCACGGGGGACGGGGCCGCAGGCGTAGCAGACGTCGAGTATGCCGTCGCAGGGGTCGGCATCGGGGCAGATGCGATAGCCTGAGCCATACGTGGGGCCCAGCTGTATCGCCATGATGATCGCCCTCACGCGCTCTGTGGGCGCGCCGTCAAAGCTGGCTGTCATAGGATAGTTGCGATAGCGTAGGCCAAACTGCTCAAGTCCCGAGAGGGTGTAGAGCGGCGCGCCCGTCAAGCCGGTCTTTTTGCGCAGCTCGGTGGTGCTAAGGCCGATGGCAGCATCGATGCCGACCGAGAGCGTCTGGTCGTAGTACTCAACGGTAGCCTCGCCGCTGCCGCTCGCAGGGCTCCACGAGCGAATGCGCCCGATATCCTGACGCTGCAGCTCGCAGGTGAGCAGCGCGCCAAAATCCTTGCCGGAGAAATCGTCGATGCCGAGCGTCTGGGCAAAATCGTTGCCGGAGCCCACGGGCAGGACGGCAAGAGCGGGGCGGGCGTTCTCCTTTTGCGTCATAAGCCCGTTGACGACCTCGTGAATCACGCCGTCGCCGCCGAGTGCGATAACGGTGCGATAGCCCTGTGCCTGTGCGGCCAGCTCCTTGGCGTGTCCCATACGCTCGGTCAACACCAGGTCAAACTGGGATGCGCGTGCAGTCATGTCCAAAAAGCGTTGCAGGCGCTCGGCAACTTCGCGTGCCGCACCCGACTGGGCGGCTGGGTTGGCGATGATGAGCGTGCGACCAAAATCAGTTGCGTGCATGGGGCGACTCCCGGCGTATGACGTGACGGTGCGGTCGCGCTCGGGTCGAATTGCTCCCGATTGTGGCTGCACGGCGAATACTAACGTCTACTCTATCAGGTCGTTGTGGCGCTCGATAGCCTCTGCCACCGTGCCGCCCTCGTCCACAATAAGCGAACGGCGTTTAGGCGAGACAATGCGCTGTGCGGGATATACGCCTCGGTGTCCGCCGGCGAGATAGCTGATAAACGCCACGATCACGAAGAAGCCGGCGGCCGTGCCGTGGAACAGGTCGATGGCCATCATGCAGGTGGTGATGGGCACGTTGAGGCCGGCGCAGAACACGCCGAGCATGCCGAGAGCCGCCAGAAAACTGGGGTCAAGCCCGGTAAGGCAACCGATCCAGCCACCGAGTGCCGCACCGATGCCAAACAGGGGCGTGACCTCGCCGCCTTGGAAGCCCGCGCCCAGGGTAAGCGCTGTGACGACCAACTTGATGGCTGCGTCCGCCAGGGTGGTGTTGCCTGCAAATCCGGCGCCGGAAAGCCACGTGGAAAGGCCGGCGTAGTTCCAGGCGTCGAGGAGGGCATAGGCGGCCAAAACCACGAGTGCGCCTATGAGTGCGCGGACGAGGTAATTGGTGATAAAGCGACTGTACAGGCTTTTGACGGTTCGAACCGACCAGGCAAAGAGGCGTGCCGTCAGGCCGAAGATAATGGCGCTGATAACAACGATGACAACCGTCCGTGGTGTCATGTTGGGAACGCTGGCGATGACATTCGCCTCGTACTCGGTTCCCAAGGCAAGCGACGTAAAGTAGCCGGTAAACGAGGCGACCAGGCAGTAGATGCCCGCGGTGTAGTCGATCTTGCCGATAAAGCACATCTCCATGCCAAAGAAAGCTCCAGCAAGGGGCGAACCGAATACGGCGCCAAAGGCCGACGAGATGCCGGCGAGCATGAGGTCGTGGTGGTCATGCTTTTTGAGGTGGGCGAGGCTCGAGATGTTGCTGGCGATGGTGCCGCCAATCTGCACCGCGGCTCCCTCGCGACCGGCCGATCCACCCGTTAGGTGCGTGAGCGTGGAGCAGACGAAGGTGAGGACGGCCATGCGCATATGGATGAGGCGTGTGCCCAGAGCGGAGTCGATGACCAGGTTGTTGCCTCGTTTGGCAGCAAGGCCGTGGTTTTTGTACACCCATGCGGTGGCAATGCCCACAACGGGAAGCAATGCGTAGACCCACGCGTGGTGCTCGCGATAGTCGGTCGCGATATTCAGCGAGGCCAAAAACGCCCAAGCGGCAACGCCCATGGCGAGCGAGACGATGACGACGAGCGCGAGCAACTTGGCGCTCGCGAGTAGGTTGCGGGCGTTGCGGCGCGTGTCGGCAGCCAAGAGATGCTCGGAGCGGGTGAGCTGTTGCCTGCCTGCCATGATGACGTCATTAAGGGAGAAAAAGCCGCCGTCGTCGAGCGACTGGGAATGATCCTGCGCCTCGTTTGCGCTTTCGGGTTTGTCGGTAAAAGCCATACGTTCCTCTTTTGGGTTGCAACACGAGCATTATAGAACGTGCCATACGTGACAAACCGGCAGGTTGGTTTTGGTATTGTTTCGCGGCTTGCGGCCGACAGATGTATTCGCGGCCGCGGGCCAGGTCTTGAGCAGGCGGCGAGGGATTATACTGAGATAAACATAAAGAATCGGCGCTTTTGTTGCGCGCCGCAGCATGCTAGAGGTGCATATGGCTGAGAAACTCATTCCGTTGGAGGACGCACAGGCGATCGTCTTGTCGCACGTGAATCGCACCGAAGTCGTCGAGATTCCCGTGTGGCAGGCCGTCGGTCTTCCCTTGGCCGAGGATGCGGTGGCCGATATCGACATCTCGCCGTTTGCCAACAGCGCTATGGACGGATATGCCGTGCGCTCGTCGGACTTGGCGCGGGCATCTGGCGAGGCGCCGGTGACGCTCGACGTTATCGGACACGAGGCCGCGGGCCGTGTGTTTGAGGGCGCAATCGGCGCGGGTGAGACGGTCCGCATCATGACGGGCGCGCCGGTACCCGAAGGTGCCGATGCCGTGGTGAAGTACGAGATCGTCGATGTGCTCGATGGCGACGGCAACGAGGGCTCGCGTGTGAGGTTCTCGGCGCCTGCCAAGGTGGGGGAGAACGTTCGCTCTGCCGCCGAGGAGGCGCATGCCGGCGATATCGTGATGCGTGTCGGCGAGGTTGTGGCACCGGCGGGCGCCGGCTTGCTGGCGAGCGCCGGGTATGCGAGCGTGAAGGTGCATGCCGCTCCGCGCGTGGGCATTATCTCGCTGGGGACGGAACTGGTCACACCGAGTAAGGTACCGGCGCGCGGTCAGATTCGCGATTCCAACTCGTCGGCGTTGATGGCCGAGGCGCTCGATGCAGGAGCCGAGCCCGTGTTCTACGGCATTGCGCCCGATGATGAGCAGGCGATTGCCGAGCTGGTGCATCGTGCCGTGCAGGAGTGCGATTTTGTCATTACGAGCGGTGGCGCCTCGGCGGGCGATTACGATTTCGTGACGGCGCTCGTCCGGCGCGAGGGCGAGGTGCTGTTTGACCGCATCTCGATGCGTCCGGGCAAGGCCATCACGTTTGGCTTGCTCGGCGGCAAGCCGTATCTGGGGCTTTCGGGCAATCCCGCGGCGGCGTATGTGGGCTTTGAGATGCTCGCGCGCCCGGCGATTCGCAAGATGCGCGGTTTTGCCGAGGGGGCGCGTCCCGTGCAGCAGGCGACGCTCACGCACGGCGTGAAAAAGCGACAGCATCGCCGCTTCTTCGATCGCGCCACGGTTTTGCGCGACTCCGAGACCGGTGAGCTGTTGGTGACCGAGGCCAAGACGCAGAATTCGGCGTTGCTCGGCACGATGCAGCGGGCCAACTGCCTGTTGCGTATTGACGAAGGTCCGTGCGAGCTCAAGGCGGGAGATGTCGTGGACGTTGTTCGCGTCGACCTGCCCGAGGGAACGGTGTTGTAGGAGGAATGCTATGGAGCTGAAGATATCGATCGTGACGTGTTCGGATACGCGGGGCCTTGCCCAGGACGAGGCCGGTGCCGCACTCGAGGAGCTTATCGAGGCGCAGGGATGGACGGTCGCCTCGCATGTGGTCGCGCGCGATGACGTCAGCGAGATTGGTGATGCTATTGTGGAAGCCGCCGATGAGTGCCACGCCAATGTCGTGCTCACCTGCGGCGGCACGGGGCTTTCGATGCGCGATGTGACGCCCGAGGCGACGCGTGCCGTCTGCGATCGCGAGGTGCCGGGTATTGCCGAGGCGATCCGTGCGTACTCGATGACCAAGACGCGCCGCGCCATGCTCTCGCGCGCCGTGTGCATGCAGCGTGGGTATACGCTTGTCATCAACTTTCCGGGATCTACGAAAGCGGCCCGCGAAAGCTGGGAGGCTGTGAGCGACCAGCTGGAGCATGCGGCCCAAATGACGGCGGGCGGCGGGCACGCCAAATAAGCGCGCTACCTGCGGCGGAGCGACTTTGCGAGTCGCTCCGCCTTTTTATGCAGCGACAGCGCGGAACGTCCTGAGACTATCGGCGAAAGAGAATTATCAGACGAGAAATCTTTATCACTGATATTATTCGCGCGGAAGTATAATCTAATTACAGAATAAAGCTCGCGGCGGGCGCCCGGGCGTAGCCTTCGAAAGGGTTGAACATGTTCGATATGGTTTCTCGCCGCGGATTCGTCTCGCTTTCTGCTGTCGCCGCTGCCGGCCTTGGTCTTGCCGGCTGCTCCGGCAACAAGGGGCCTGAGCCGGCTGGCTCCGATGCCGGTTCTGCCAAGATTTCGTCCAAGAAGGCTGTCGAGCTTCAGGTCTTCGCTGCCAACTCGCTCGAGAAGGCCCTGCCCGAGGTTCAGGAGCTCTACACCGACCAGACCGGTACCACCTTTGCCGACACGCAGTTTAAGGGCTCCGGCGACCTCGTCGAGCAGATGCGTGCCGGCGCCACGGTCGACGTGTTCATCACCGCTTCCAAGGGCACTATGGATGACGCCGAGGCCGTCGAGCTCGTCGATACAGGCACGCGAGAGGACATGTTTGTCAACGACCTTGTGATCGTTCGCGCCGAGGGCTCCGATACCAAGGTCGAGGCCATCGCGGACGTTGCGAACCTGGATGGCAAAATCGCCATTGGCGACGCTAAGACCGTCCCCGCCGGCAAGTACGCCAACCAGGCGCTGGCTTCCGTGGGCCTCTATACCGGCACCGAGGGCGACGACGGCGAGTATGCGCCCGAGATCGCCGACAAGGTTGCACTGGCAGACAAAGTTGGTACCGCCGCCGTCTATGTGTCCACAGGCGACTGCGTGGCCGGTTTTGTCTACAGCTCTGACATCTACCGCTACGACGGCATCGAGGAGGCCTTCGTGTGCCCCGAGGACTCGCACAAGCCCATCGTGTACCCGGGTGCCGTTGCCGAGAGCTCCGAGCACGCCGACGAGGCCAAGGCGTTTATCGACTTCTGTCTGACCAACAAGAAGGCTCAGAAGATTTGGGCTAAGTACGGCTTTGAGCTTTCCGAGTAGTGCGGCTTGGCGCGATAATTCCATCGTTTTGTGTTTCACTCCGTCCTTGTATTCGCTTGGAGCTTTTCGTGCTTAATAGATTCCGCATGCTTGTCGCCTGTGCTTTGACCTTCGCGCTTTGCTGGATGCCGGGATTTGCGTTTGCTGGGGACGCTGAGGACGGGGCCCAGGTTACTGCGACCGCTCATGGGCTTTCCTATGGGATCGAGGGTTTTGAGCGGTTGGCCAAGGGGACCGCTCGTGCCATGGAGGGCCAGCCTGAGGGCTACCGGTTTCCCGTTGACGAGGACGTGGACCTTGTAGTGGCGCCTGCTGCCGATCGCGTTGTGGTGTGGATATCGCCCAAGGCGGTCGAGAAGTTTGGATTGGATCCGCAGGACAACGAGTGCGTATCGGGTCTCAAAGCCCTCGTCTGTGAGCTCGACAGCTCAAACTGCATGGGAGGTGCGCAGCTAGGGGACGTGGATCTTCCTTGGTATTTCACGGCGGAAACAACGTTTGATACCGGCGGGTATACCTATGGCTTTGACGAGCGCGGTACGGATGGGGACCGCTATGTGGTGATTGCATCAGCCTCGGGTGATGCCAAGGGCGGCGCGCGTTGGCTTGATAGCGCTCAAATGGTAGAGGCGTCGTCTGTCGCGTTGCGGGATGAGCAGGGGCCCTTGACCTCTCTGGCTTCCTTTTTGGGCGACATCGACTATCGCCCGTTTTGGGTGTCCGTTAAAACGAGCGGCCTTGCCCTGCTGATCTCCTTTGCGCTGGGCCTGTTCGCCGCGTGGAAGACTATGGGTACCTCGAGCCGCATCAAGGGCCTGCTCGATTCGGTCTTTACGATTCCTATGGTGCTGCCGCCCACGGTCTGCGGCTTTCTGCTTCTCATGCTGTTTGGCCGCTCGACCGGGGTGGGCCAGTGGCTCATCGCGCACGGCATCTCGATCGTCTTTACGTGGCCTGCGGCGGTCATTTCGGCCGTCGTTGTGTCGTTTCCGCTGGTCTACCGCACGGCGCTCGGAGCCTTCGAGAGCCTCGACACGCAGATGCTCGACGCCGCGCGAACCCTGGGATGGTCCGAGCGTCGCATCTTTACCAAGCTTATGATGCCGCTTGGCTGGCCCTCGATTGCCGCCGGCACGGTGCTCGCCTTTGCCCGCGCGATGGGCGAGTTCGGTTGCACCCTGTTCTTTGCGGGCAACTACGCTGGCATTACCCAGACCATCCCCATCGCCATCTACTTTGAGTGGATGGGCGGCAACACGTCGGTGGCGCTCTTTTGGGTCATCGTCGTAATCGTGTTCAGCTTCCTGGTCATTCTGTTCATCAATATGTACACGGCGCATTCGCAAAAGTACCGTGAGCGCGGCCTGTCCCGCGCGGAGCGCAAGCAGGCCAAGCAGCTGGGCGGCCAGACCGATTCGCTCGACCCAGTCGGCGGCGATGCACTGCGTATCGATCGCGAGGCGCTGGCCGAGCTTACGCGCGATGACGCGGTGCCGCAGGGAGGTTGATAAGCTATGTCGCTCGTTCTGGATATCAAAAAACGCTACCCCGGGTTTATGCTCGATATGCAGCTTGAGGCCGGCGAGGAGCGCGTGGCGCTGCTGGGCGCCTCGGGTTGTGGCAAGAGCTGCACCTTGCGTTGCATTGCCGGCGTGGAGACGCCCGACGAGGGCGAGATCGTCGTCAACGGCGTGACCTTCTTTGACTCGGCGGCGGGTATCAACCTGTCGCCCCAGGAGCGCAAGTGTGCCCTGCTGTTCCAAAACTATCAGCTGTTCCCTAATATGACGGTGGCCGATAACGTGTGCGCCGGCGTAAAGGATGCGGGCGACGCCGCCGCGCGCAAAAAGCTCGCCGAGCGCTATCTGGGCATTTTCGGTCTGGCCGATTTTGTCGACCGCTATCCCGCGCGCCTCTCGGGCGGGCAGCAGCAACGTGTGGCGCTTGCTCGCATGGTGGCGGCACACCCGGGCATTTTTATGTTCGACGAGCCCATGAGCGCGCTCGACGCGTATCTCAAGAGCGCGCTTGAGCAGAACATGCTCGACCTGTTCGACGTCTGTAACCGTACCGTGCTCTACGTGAGCCACGATATTGACGAGGCATGCCGCCTGTGCGAGCGCATTTGCGTGATGCATAACGGGCATGTGGAGGAGATCGGCTCCGTCGAGGACGTGGTCCGCCGGCCGCAAACCTTGGCTGCGCTGCGTCTGACGGGCTGCAAGAATACGAGCCGCGCGCGTAAGATTGGGCTTCAGGAAGTTGAAGCCCTGGACTGGGGCATGACCTTCAACGTGGGCCGTGAGGTTCCCGATAATGTGGCGTACCTGGGTATTCGTGCGAGCTACTTCCATGTGGACAGCCGCGCTGAGCGCGGTCGTAACAGCTACGATCTGCATGTGGCCCGCGTGAGCGATTCGCGTTTTGAGCGCCTGGTGCTGCTGGACGCGCCGCGTGCCGATGCGCCGACGCGCCTGCAGTGGAAGGTCAACAAAGTGGGCATGCCTGTCGACGAGCTGCCGCAAGCAGGCGAGACGCTGCGCATGCATTTTGATGCCAGCAGGATCCATTTGGTTTGTCGATAGCGCCGGGTAATGCCGTCGGGGATATAAGCCTCGGCGGCTTTGTTTTTGCCGTTCGCCGAATGGGTAATGACAAACTCTTATCAATTAAGATAATTATTTATTAAACAACGGTACATGACGCTGTCGTACGAATGTCAACGGTGTTCGCATGGTCGATGACCGTTGATATAGTTGACCTCAACTTGTAAAGGAGGGTGCGCACATGCCGCAGACGACATATATTCGCCGCGTTGCCGCGCGCGCCCTGTATATGGCTCGGAGTCGCATATGAGCAGGTATGTTCACGGCTCCGGGAGAGACGACGCACAACTAAATAATCGACCGCAAAGCTGGTTCCCTAAAATTCCGGGTTTGAGCACGGTCGGGCAATCGCCGTCCGTCGTGCATCGATACCGCTGTTATCCGTTTTTGGTTCGAGAGGGGAACCGTTATGGCTGAAGAATTTGATTTCCATCCGATGTGGGAGAGCCTCGGCATGAATCTTGCCGACCACGACATGCTGCTGGGCGCCGTGGGCCAGATGTACGGCGATATGTTCCTGACGCAGAACAATCGCCCCAAGTCCACGTCCTACCTGGATTTTGTCGCCACCAACATCCACAGCGGCCGTATTAAGGAGATGCTCGACAAGAAGGAGGCCGGCGAGGCCACCAAGATCGTGGGCAGCTTCTGCGTCTACGTGCCCGAGGAGATTGTGCTCGCCTGCGACGGTATCCCCGTGGGTCTGTGCTCGGGTGCCGATTGGGCGACCGACAAGGTCGAGGAGCACTTGCCGCGCAACACTTGTCCGCTCATCAAGAGCTTTGCCGGCTTTAAGCTGGGCGAGGTCTGCCCCTACATTGAGTCGAGTGACTTGGTGGTAGGCGAGAACACCTGCGACGGCAAGAAGAAAGCCTACGAGTTCTTTGCCACGCAAAAGAACATGTACGTCATGGATATTCCCAACGTACACGACGAGTCGACGCTCGTGACCTGGAAGGCCGAGGTCAAGAAGCTCGCAGCCAAGATCGAGGAAGAGTGTGGCGTCAAGATTACGCCTGAGCGTCTGAAGGCCGCCATCCGCGCCGTCAATGAGAAGCGTCGCGCCCTGCAGCGCCTCGCTGCCACGCGCGCTGCCGACCCAGCGCCCATCAGCGGTCTCGACAGTCTGCTGACCGTTCAGGCCGCCTTTATGGACGACACGCCGCGTCTGACCGGGGCCATCAACGATATGGCGGCTGAGTGCGAGCAGCGTGTCGAGGCCGGCGAGGGCGTGGCGCCCAAGGGGACCAAGCGCATCCTGTACACCGGCACGCCCATGGCCGTGCCCAACTGGAAGCTGTTCAACCTCATCGAGAAGGCCGGCGGCGTTGTGGTAGGCGAGGAGTCCTGCACGGGTTCGCGCTATTACAAGGACCTGGTCGACGAGTCCGGTGAGACGGTTGACAAGATGCTCGATGCCATCGCCGAGCGCTACTTTAAGATCAACTGCGCCGTCTTTACGCCCAACGACCAGCGTATGAAGGACATTGTCCAGATGGCCAAGGACCTGCACGCCGACGGCATTGTCGACGTGGCCCTGCAGTTCTGCACGCTCTACGAGATGGAGTCGTTTGCCGTGGAGAAGGCCGCCGAGGAGGCCGGCATTCCGTTTATGCACATCACGACCGACTACGCCGGCGAGGACGCAGGCCAACTGCAAACCAGGATAGAGGCTTTCTTGGAAACCATTTAGGGCTATCCGTCTCGGCGGCTTCCCCAGGCACCCGATCTTGCCGTTCAAACCGTCGCTTGCGTACCAAAGTACGTGGCACTTCTCTTTCACGGCAACCTCGGGCACCTGGGAAAGCCGTTTCCTTGGTCGGTTAAAAGGTCTGTTAAGGAGTTATATGTCGGAAAATATTGAGCAGCCGTTGCCGTCCACGTTTGAGGAGTTCAACGAGCAACGCAAGGCGGCGTTTATTCGCGTTAAGGATTACAAGCAGGCGGATAATCGCCTGGTCGGCTTTTTGTGCAGCTATACGCCGCTCGAGATTATCGATGCCGCGGGGGCTGCGAGCGTGGCTCTGTGCGGTACGTCCGATGAGGTGATTCCCGAGGCCGAGAAGGTGCTGCCGGCAAACCTGTGCCCGCTCATCAAGTCGACCTACGGTTTTGCCTACTCGCAAAAGTGCCCGTTTACGTACTTTAGCGACATGATCATCGGCGAGACCACCTGCGACGGCAAGAAGAAGATGTACGAGCTACTCAACGAGCTCAAGCGCACGCACATTCTGCATCTTCCGCAGGGTCGCGATCGTGCCTACGAGCGTGAAGGCTGGTACGAGGAGTGCCGCCTGCTCAAGGAGGAGCTCGAGGGCTTCTACGGCATCACGATTACCGACGATGACCTACGCGCCGCCGTCCGTCGTCGCAACCGTCTGCGTGCGGCCCAGCTCGAGATGTTTGCGCTGCAGGTCAACCAGCCGGCGGCCATGAGCGGCGTCGACCTGATGAGCACCATGTTTGCCGGTACGTTCAGCTTTGATATCGAGGCCTATACGCAGCAGCTGGAGCAAAAGGTCGCCAAGCTGCGCGAGGCCTACGACGCGGGCGAGCGCCCGGTTGCGGCGGATGCCAAGCGCATTCTGATCACCGGCTGCCCGGTGGGCGGCGTGATCAACAAGATCGGCCGCACCATCGAGTCCAACGGCGGCGTGGTCGTGTGCATGGACGACTGCTCGGGCGAGCGCACGGCGGCCATGATGATCGACCCGGAGGCTCCCGATATCCTGCGTGCCATCGCCGACCGCTACCTGGACATCAACTGCTCGGTCATGACGCCCAACGATGGTCGTATGGAAAACACGCTGGCCATGTGCGAGAAGTATCATGTCGATGGCGTGGTAGAGAGCGTGCTACAGGCCTGCCACACCTTTAACGTGGAGAGTGCGCGCATGCAGGAGGCTGTCGAGGGCGCGGGTATTCCGTATATGAAGATCGAGACCGACTACAGCAACGGCGACATGGGCCAGATCGAGACGCGCATCGCTGCCTTTATCGAGACCCTGTAGGACAAATGCGGCAAAGGGATAGCTGCTTTGCCGCATAGAAGGAGGATGCCGTGGTTGGCATTGGTATCGACATAGGCTCGACGGCCGCGAAGGCTGCGGTGGTGGAGACGGACAACGCCGTTGCGTGGACCTGCGTCATGCCGACGGGGTATTCGTCGGTCGATGCGGCCGAGCGCCTACGCGGTGAACTCGCCGCAGCCGGCTATGACGTGACGGGCGACGATGTTCGCGTGGTCGCGACTGGCTACGGCCGTGTCGCCGTGCCCTATGCACACAAGGTCGTGACCGAGATTACCTGCCACGGCACCGGTGCCGTGCGCCTGTTTGGCGACCATGGCACGGTGATTGACGTGGGCGGCCAGGACACCAAAGTCATTCAGCTTAAGGGCGGCCGCGTGGCCAAGTTCGCCATGAACGACAAGTGCGCCGCCGGCACGGGGCGCTTTCTGGAGATCATGGCCGACCGCCTGGGCATTACCCAGCAGCAGATGGCAGACCTCGCCCGCACCGGCGAGCCTACCAAGATTTCCAGCATGTGCACCGTGTTTGCCGAAAGCGAGGTTATCAGCCTAATCGGTCGCGGTGAGCCGCGCGAGAACATTGCACGTGGCGTGATCGACAGCGTGGTCTCGCGCGTGGCGACCATGGCCGGGCAGGCCGCGGGCGCACCGTACTACCTGACCGGTGGCCTGTGCGAGAACGCCTTCGTAGTGGAGCGGTTGGGCGAGCTACTGGGGTCGCCGGTGACCACCTCGCCCCAGGCTCGCTTTGCCGGAGCGATCGGCGCGGCTGTCCGCGCCGCCGCCTTGGCCTAGGGGTGTACCGCGACATGCGCATCCTCAATATCTCGGCACAAAAACCAGATAGCACCGGCAGCGGCACCTACCTTGCCGCGCTCGTGCGCGAACAGATCGAGACGGGACATCGCGCCGCCGTGCTTTGCGGCGCGGCACCGGGTGATACCCAAGGCGAGCTGGACTGGCGTGCTGCCGTGTTTGCCGTACCGTTCGAGTCGCCCGAGCTGCCGTTTCCCATCTGCGGTATGTCCGATGTCATGCCCTATCCCTCCACGCGCTATCGTGACCTGACGCCCTCGATGCTCAAGGCATTTGAGCGGGCATTTGCTGTTGCAATCGATCGGGTGGTGGCTGAGTTTCGGCCCGATCTGGTGCTCTGCCATCACCTGTATCTGGTGACCGCATTGGCGCGCGAGCGCGTCCGGGGCGTGCCGGTTGTTGCCGTGTGCCATTCGACCGACCTGCGCCAGCTGCGTTCGCATGCGCTCGAGCACGATCGCATCGTAAGTGCGGTTCGTCGGCTCGATGCCGTCTTTGCGCTCCATGCTGAGCAGGCTGAGCAGATTGGCCTGGTGTGCGGCGTCGATGCCGATCGTATCCACGTGATTGGGACGGGCTACGACCATCGCGTCTTCTGCCGCGATGCAAGCGTGGCGAGGCAGTCGGGATCGCTCGTGTACGTGGGCAAGATTTGCTTTAAAAAGGGCGTTGAGTCGCTGGTTCGAGCCGTGTCATTGCCGATTGACGATGGCGTCCGCCCATCTGGCTTGGTACTTGTGGGCGGCCGCGGGGACGATGCCGAGTACGCGCGTATCGAG
The DNA here is from genome assembly GCA_900542155.1 of uncultured Collinsella sp. Lineage (GTDB taxonomy): Bacteria > Actinomycetota > Coriobacteriia > Coriobacteriales > Coriobacteriaceae > Collinsella. The sequence goes on along the minus strand of UQMD01000002.1, from coordinate 150,986 downwards.
CGCTTGACCGCGGCCTCGGATGTGCCGGTTACGCTGGCGGGGCGCCTGGATAGCGATGGGCTCGTGCGTGCCTACCGCAGTTCCGACGTCTTTGTGCTGCCTTCGTTTTACGAGGGTCTGCCGCTCGTGACGATCGAGGCCCTCGCGTGCGGCTGCAAAGTTGTGGCGACCGATTTGCCCGGCGTTCGTCCCTGGATGGAGGCGATGCTTCCCGGTGCTCCCGTGACGTGGGTGGCGTCGCCGCGTATGACGGATGTCGACACGCCCGTGGCGGCCGACCTTCCGTTGTTTGAGCGCGCACTGGCAGATGCTATCGCGCAGGCGCTTGCGGCGCCGCTTTCGACGTTCGAGCCGTCGGCGGTCTCTTGGGAAGCGTGCCTGGCGCGTATACTTAAAGTCGTTGATTTGTTGGAAGGGGGTTCGTATGGCTAAGGACACCATGAGGCTCACGTCTATGACTGCCGCGAGCGGTTGAGCCGCTAAGTTGGCTCCTGGAGCCCTCGCCCAGGTCCTGGGCGACTTGCCCAATGTGCATAACGATAACCTGCTCGTGGGGTTCGATACCTCCGACGATGCGAGCGTTTTTCGCGTTGGCGAGAACTTGGGTCTCGTGCAGTCCATCGACTTCTTCCCGCCGATGGTCGACGACCCGTTCCTGTTTGGCCAGATCGCGGCGGCCAACTCGCTGTCGGACATCTACGCCATGGGCGGGCGGCCGAGCCATGCCATGAACCTGCTCTGCATATCCAGTTGCCTGGGTGTTGAGGTTGCCGGCCAGATTCTGGCGGGCGGTGCCGACAAGTGCGTCGAGGCGGGCTGCTCCATCGCGGGCGGTCACACCATCAACGACGACGAGCCCAAGTACGGCTTGTCTGTGAGCGGCTTTGTCGCGCTCGACCGCATGCTCGCCAACAGCGGCGCACGCGTGGGCGATGTTCTGCTGCTGACCAAGGCGATCGGCTCGGGCATCATCACCACGGCCATTAAGGGCGAACTCATCGAGCAGGACGAGGCCACAGCCGTGTTTGACTCGATGCGCACCCTCAACGAGGCCCCGATTCGTCTGGCCGAGGGCCTCGAGCTTCACGGCTGTACCGACATCACGGGCTTTGGCCTGATCGGGCACGCGTGCGAGATGGCCGAGGGCTCAGGTGTGCAGATTGAGCTTGTGTCGGGGGCGGTGCCGCTCTTTGACCAGGTGCTCGACATGGCGCGTCTGGGCATTATCCCCGCGGGCTCCTACCGCAACCAGGACTTCTTTGGCCCGCGTGTGACCGCCGACGAGGACCTGGAGCCGGGTGTGTTGGATGCGCTGTACGATCCACAGACATCGGGTGGCTTGCTCATCGCGGCGCCCGCGGCGGATGTGGATGAGCTTGCGCGTCGTTTACATGCCGAGGGGCGCGTTGCCGCCACAATCGGTCGCGTGTGCGAGCCGGTGCCGGGCGGTCCTGCTGTTCGCGTTGTGCATTAAGGAAAACCGTTTATGCGACCGCCTGCTGTTCTGGGCGGTCCCTTTTGAAAGGATGTAGCTATGTCTACCAAAATTGAAGTAAATGCCATGGGCGATGCCTGCCCGCTGCCCGTCGTCAAGACGCTTAAGGCGCTCAAACAGCTTGACGGCGAGGGTGCCGTGGTGACCTCGGTCGATAACGAGACCGCCGTCAAGAACATCTCCAAGATGGCGCAGGAGAAGGGCTGCACAGCCTCGGTCGAGAAGGTTTCTGACGCTGAGTGGCACGTGACCGTGGCGACCTCTGGCGCCATTGCCGTGGCCGATCCCGAGCAGGATGGCGCTGCCTTCTGTGGTGCCAGCACCGGCAAGGGCGAGCTCGTCATTTCCGTCTACACCGACTGCATGGGCCGCGGCGACGACGAGCTGGGCCACAAGCTCATGAAGGCGTTTATCTTTGCCGTGACGCAGCAGGAGGAGCTGCCCGCGACCATGCTGTTCTACAACGGCGGAGCCAAGCTCACCGTCGAGGGCTCTCCGGTGCTCGACGACCTGAAGGGGCTGGCTGAGCAGGGCGTCGAAATCCTCACCTGTGGCACCTGCCTCGACCACTATGGCATTAAGGACCAGCTTGCCGTGGGCGAGGTCACGAACATGTATGTGATCGTGGAGAAGATGGAGCAGGCCGTGCGCATCGTGCGCCCGTAGCGTTTGGGCGGGATTGCCATGAGAGAAAAGCGCCCTGCACTTGTCATCACGTTTCCCACCACGGCGGCCGCCATGGGCTGCGAGTCCCTGTGCATCGAGCGCGGCCTTCCCGGGCGAACGATTCCCGTGCCCGGGGAGGTCGCTGCCGGCTGCGGTCTGGCGTGGAAGGCGTTGCCTGCCGATGAAGAGCTGCTGCGCGGCGAACTCGCCGCGGCGGGCGTTCCCACCGAGGGCTATACCGTGATTGATATGTGGGAGGTCGTGCGATGATCTACCTGGATAACGCGGCGACGACCATGCACAAGCCGCAGACGGTCATCGATGCCGTGACGCAGGCGATGTGCTCGCTCGGCAATGCCGGGCGCGGCGCCACGTCGGGTGCCCTCGATGCCGCTCGCACGATTCACGGTTGCCGTGCCAAGCTCGCGCGCCTTTTAGGTTGCCCGAGGGCGGACCATGTTTGTTTTACGCCCAACTCCACCGCGGCGCTCAACACCGTTATCAATGGCGTGGTGCGCCCCGGCGACCGTGTGGTCACGACGGTACTCGAGCATAACTCCGTGCTGCGTCCGCTCAACCGCCTGGCAGCGGAGCGGGGTGTGACCGTTGAGCATGCGGGCTGCGACGCGAACGGTGCGCTCGACTACGAAGAGCTTGAGCGGCTGGTGACGCCGGGCACACGTGCCGTGGTGGTGACGCACGCCTCAAATGTGACCGGCAACGCGGTTGACATTGCGCGCGTGGTGGCCATGGCCCATGCGGCCGGTGCGCTGGTAATCGTCGATGCCTCTCAGTCTGCCGGCACGGCGCATATAGATATGCAGGCCATGGGGCTCGACGTGGTGTGCTTTACCGGCCACAAGGGGCTCATGGGTCCGCAGGGGACCGGCGGCCTGGCCGTGGCGGAGGGCATTGACGTGGCCCCCTGGGCCATGGGCGGTACGGGCGTGCACAGCTTTGATCCGCTGCAGCCGCTTGAGTGGCCCACGCGCCTGGAGGCGGGCACGCTCAACGGCCACGGTGTCGCCGGCCTTTCTGCCGGCCTCGACTTTATCGAGGCCCAAGGTGGGGTCGAGGCGATTGCGGCGCATGAGCGAGCACTGGCGGATCGCTTTCTCGCTGGCGTGCGCGAAATCCCGGAGATCAAGCTCTGCGGTGCCTTTGACCAGCCCGTGCGCTCGGCGATCGTTTCACTCAACGTGGGTGATATCGACTCTGCCGAGATCTCGGACGCGCTCATGCAAGGGTGGGGGATTGCGACGCGCCCCGGTGCCCATTGCGCTCCGCTCATGCACCGTGCGCTGGGGACCGAGCGCCAGGGTGTCGTCCGCTTCTCGTTTGGGTATTTCAACACGGATAAGGAAGTCGACATCGCGATTGACGCTTTGCGCGATTTAGCCTGCTAAAGCGTATATACTTGCGGGACGGGTGTTTTTGCCCGTCCCGTTTTTGTTTCGACCCGAAAGGTGTGCCTATGGCCTCATCCGCCCCGCGTGGTTTGCGCTCCGACCATGTCGTTACCGTCGGCATTGCGTTGTTCTCGATGCTCTTTGGCGCCGGTAACCTTATTATTCCGCCGCTGCTGGCGCTGCAGGCGGGTTCTGCCACGCCGGTCGCCATGATCGGCTTTTTGATTGCCGCTATCGGTCTGCCCGTTATGGGATTTATCGCCGTCGCGCTCGCTGGCACGGCCCGAGAGCTGGCCGGGCGTGTGCATCCTAAGTTTGGCGAATTCTTCGTTGCGGCGGTCTACCTGGCCATCGGTCCGTGCCTGGCCATTCCGCGCACAAGTTCTACGGCGTTCGAAATGCTGGTGCCGCTGCTGCCCGAGGGCGTCTCGCTCGGCACGGCGCGCCTGGTGTTTGCCGTCGGCTTCTTTGTCGTCGCGTTTGCGCTCACGCTGCGACCGGGCGTCATCACACGCGTGCTCGGCCGCATTACGGGCCCCGCGCTCATTGCGCTCATCGTGCTGGTCGTTGGTGCTGCCGTGATCTCGCCGCTGGGTCCCGCTGCCGCGCCGCAGGCCCCTTACGATGCAGGCGCTGCCGTGCAGGGCTTTCTGACTGGCTATCAGACCATGGACCTGCTCGCGTCGCTCGCCTTTGGCATCATTATCGCCGAGACCATCCACGAGTTGGGTGTTACCGATGACAAGCGCGTGGCCTTCGAGATTTCGCGTTCCGGTGTGATCGCCGGCGTACTCATGGCCATCATCTACTGCGGCTTGGGCCTTGCCGGTATGCAGCTCGGCACCGTGATGCCCGACGCTACCAACGGCGCCGCCATCCTCGCCCGATCGGCCTCTATGCATTTTGGTCTTGCCGGCACGGTCGTGGTCTTCGCCATCTTCTTCCTTGCCTGCATGAACGTGTGCATCGGCCTCATCAGCTGCTGCTCACGTTACTTCTGCGAGACGTATGTGGTCGAAGGGGGAGCGGAGGCCTCCGAGGAGGCCATGCGCCGTCCCTTTGCGGCTCTCGCCTTTGTGTTCGCAGCGTTTTCGTGCGTGCTCTCCAACGTGGGTCTCGACGTGATTCTCATGTTCTCGGTGCCTATGCTCAACGCCTTGTATCCCGTTGCCATCGTGCTGGTACTGATGGGCCTGGTGCACGGCTTTTGCGACGCTCATCCGCAGGTGTGGGTCTGGGTCGGCGGCGTGGTTGCCGTGCAGAGTGTGATCACCTCGGTCCGCGATGCGTTCTTTGCGGGTGCGTGGCTACCGTTTGATGTGCTGCCGCTGGCGGATATCGGTGCCGCGTGGGCGCCGGTCGCCGTAGTTGCCTTTGTAATTGGTCTGCTCCATAATCGTTTTGTTGCACATTCGAGGAGCTAAGGCATCAATGCTTGCACAGGCGGGGAGTCTCCCCTATAATTTCCTTCGCTTTGGGACACGCGAGGTTTAGACCTTAGCTGCTCAACACCTTCGGGACGTGGCGCAGTTTGGTAGCGCGCCTGCTTTGGGAGCAGGATGTCGCAGGTTCAAATCCTGTCGTCCCGACCATATCTTGCGGGCGTAGTTCAATGGTAGAACCCCAGCCTTCCAAGCTGATGACGCGGGTTCGATTCCCGTCGCCCGCTCCATATGAATTGTTTTAACGGCTTTGGTTTCCTTCTGGGAATCAGAGCCGTTTTCATATACATGCCGGGGACCCCACATCCCCTCCTAAGTTGCGGTGAAATAGTTCCTGGATTAGCTGCAAAAGCTGTTATCCAGGAACTATTTCACCGCAACTTATTGAGGCCGAGTTGGTTGGGCCGATGTTAGGTTCTGTTGTCGAGAAGATGCGTGCCGTTGGTCAGGAGCCGGCGTAAGGTTTTGTTGTCGGAATACCATAGCCGCGCATCATGGCGCCAAATGCTTCGACATCGTAGGTGTCTGACAGCTTGAAGTGTATGACGTTATGACCCATGGCGCGAAGGTTTGCGTCGCGTATGAGGGCAGCTCGATAGGTCTTTGCTGCAGTATGTTCCGGATCATTTTGAGCATCGTCCTCAAACTTGCCTAGTCCATGAAGTTCGGCAAGCATCCAAGAGCCGTTCGGCATCTGCCATCCGTAGTCGGCCAGATAGTAGCCGGCGTTCCCCGGCCGTGTTATCTCAACCTGTGGTTCGGGCGTGGTGACGCCGGCAAGAATCATCGCCGCCCTTGCCTCCGATTCGCCACCGTTGTCCGATTGACCGTCCATATACTCAAAAACATCAAACGCACGCGCGATGCCGTGCAGCCCCCGGCAATTGGCCTGCGCGTATGCACGCAATTCTTCACGCTCGACACCGTACTCACGAGCCAACCCGTCGACATAGCCTAGTGCATAGCGAAAAGCGGTCGTTCGGGCGATATCGACCACCGTGCGATATGGATCCGTTAACGTAAACGGGCCGAGCTGCCATACGTCGCCCGGCCGCCAGCGTCGGTATTCAACGAATTCGTACATATCGCGTCTGGTGGAACGCGGCAACAGCACTTGCACCTTGTCGAGAAGCGTGTGTGCAGAACCGATGCCATAGAGCAGTGCCGCTGTTGCTCCGCAAAACACGGCATCCGGTTCAACGATCGCAATGGCGGATGCCAGCTGAAAAATTCGACCTTCTATACCAAGTCCATTCCAATATGCAGGGTCGGCATAGACGTGGTTATAGAGTCGAACGATCATTTGTTTTTTCATGAGTGCGTAGGCGCATCGTTCATCCCATTTTTCCGTAGCTACAAACAGGCGCCCGTCATGATGAGCCTCGAATATGGAGAAGAATAGCTTTACCTGTGGTTTAGTACAGCGGTCATCGTTACTCATTGGCGACCCCAAGGCATTGAGAGGGAACGAATGACATCAAGCTATCGCATATTCATTCTGTCGGACCTTGACATGAACTGACCAAAAGCTTGACGGTGCAGGTCAGGGGCTTATAACGGAGCTGGGTACATCGGCAAACGGTCGATAATGGCCTTTCGGCGGTATTAAAACCTGCCCTTACAGAAAGTTGCGGTGAAATAGTTCCTGAAAAGCTCGAATAAGCCTCAATCCAGGAACTATTTCACCGCAACTTAGGTGGGCATGGGGTTAGCTGCGGGGGCGATGGCGGAGCTTGTCAATGGTGGCGTCGGTGCTGTGGCCGCGGGCGTCGGCTGCGGTTTGGCGCTTGCGGCGGTAATCGATCATGCCTTGGATGATGGGCTTGCCAAAGCTCACGACATCATCGTTGTAGATAGCGGTTCGGGCTGCGAGGAGGCAGTCGGAAAAGTCCATATGGGTCTTGCCAAAGAGTTTGACGGCAAGGGCGACAACGGTGGGCTCGTCGACCATGACGTCATCGAGCAGCCTTTTCATGGCCGCAGCAATCTCAACGCGGGGAACCTTATAGACGTCGCGCAGCGTGACCACGACGCGCGTGATGATTTCGGGGTAGACACGAGCAGTGCGCGTGGCGATGACCTTGGCGGCGCGCGGTGACAGAACTTCGTCGTCGTCAAGCAGGTAGCGTAGGATGACGGTCTCGTCGATGATGGTGCTACTCATGGATATCTACTTCCTCGGGACCCAAAATCGAATCGTCGCTTTCTGTAGCAAGGTACTCAATCCAGGCATTGCGCTCCTCGGAGCGGCGATTGGGGTCCCCATATGCTTTGAGCGATCCATAGGCGGCGGTGCCGTCCTTTGAGCGCACGGCGACCGGCTGAAAGGGAAGCTTGCGCATCAAAATGCTCTGCGCGACAAAAAGGCGCACGGCCTCGGCGAGCGATGTGCCCATGGCGTCGTAGAGACGCTCGGCATGCTGCTTGTCTTCTTCGCGAATGCGCACCTGCAGGATGGCTCGTTTTTGAGTCGATGACATCACTGGCCTCCCTTAATGAGCGGGCAATATGAATAGTCAAATACAGCATCGGCTAATAATAGCCATTTTTATAACCACTACTTTATTGCACTCGAGTAATTGAGTGTAAACGATATTACAAACGTACTACATCATTCAGAAATGAGCGCAATATCTCTCCTGGACGTACGCGTGTAATACACTCGCCTTTATATCCTATCGAGAATAATCCTAACCTGCCAAAACCCCTGCAATACACCCGTATTGCAGGGGTTACGCTCAAGTTTGCCCCCTGCAACTGCGTATATTCAACCTGTATACCGTTGGAGAAATTCTATCGAGTGCCTGTTTCGCCGCATGCATTCGATACATCGATTCCAGGCTACGGGCGGCTTGGAGCAACGTCGACAGGGTCTCTCCGGCATGGGATTCAGGAGGGAGTGAACAACATGGGCAATAAACGAGTCGTAGCCGATTCCTCGCGCTGCATTGGGTGTCAAACCTGCATGGCGGCGTGTATCGAGGCACACGACATCCCCGGCAATATCGCCGCGCCGCGCCTGCGCGTGACGCGCACGTACGAGATCTCCGCACCGGTGGCTTGCCATCACTGCGAGGATGCCCCGTGCGCCAAGGCCTGCCCCACGGGCGCCTTGTTCTTTGATCCAAAGAACCATCGTATCGGCGTCAACGAGGACAACTGCATCGGCTGCAAGAGCTGCGTCATGGCCTGCCCCTTTGGCGCCGTGAGCGTGGCGACCACGCAGGTCCCCGTCTTGATGGGCGACGTGTGCGTGGGTTCGCAGACTAAGAGCTTCGTGCTCAAGTGCGACCTGTGCGTGGACCGTCCCGGCGGTCCGGCGTGTGCCGAGGCGTGCCCGACCAAGGGCCTCACCCTGGTAGACGAGGAGCGCCTGGCGGAGCTGACCGCCGAGCGTGCCCGCGCCACCATCGAAAACGAGGCGTAGGCGGGCGGCCATACAGGCCCAACGATTGTCAAATACGTACCGATTAATCGGTAGCAGAGAAAGGAAGGAGGGTGTCATGGAGAAGCATAAAGTGATCTGCCCGTACTGCGGCGCCGGTTGCCAGTTTAACCTCCTGGTCCAAAACGGCCAGGTCGTGGGTACCGAACCGCTTAACGGCATCACCAATCAGGGCGAGCTGTGCCTCAAGGGCATGAGCGGCTACGACTTCATCAACGACACCAAGATCTTGACTCCTCGCGTACTGCACCCGATGATCCGCCGCACCAAGGGCGCGGATCTTGAGCGCGTAAGCTGGGACGAGGCACTGGATTTCACCGCATCTAAGATGCAGGCCATAATTGACGAATATGGTCCTAACGCTGTCATGACCACCGGCTCTTCGCGAGGCGGCGGCAATGAGGCGAACTACGTCATGCAGAAGTTTACGCGTGCGTGCATCGGCACCCACAGCGTGGACAACTGCGCCCGTACTTGACACGGCCCTACTGTCCTCGGTCTGATGGACACGGTTGGTTCAGGTTGCATGTCATGCTCCATCCCCGGTATGGAGGATGCGGGCTGCATTTTCCTCTTCGGCTATAACCCTGCCGATTCGCACCCCATCGTCGCAAGGCGTATCGTGCGAGCCAAAGAAAAGGGTTGCAAGATCATCGTCGCCGACCCGCGCCATATCGAAACTGCGCGCATCGCCGATATCTACCTTCCGATCAAGAACGGTTGCAATGTTGCGTTCCTCAACGCCTTTGCCAACTGTCTGGTCAACGATGGCCTCTACGACAAGGAATTCGTCGCCGAGCATACGAACGGCTTTGACGAGTGGTGGGAGACCATCAAGAACTACACTCCCGAATCCGTACAGGACATCACGGGTGTCGAGCCCGCGCTGATCCACCAAGCTGCCGAGATGTACGCCACGGCGAAGCCTTCTGCCATCATTGGCTGGGGCATGGGCGTATGCCAGCAGAAGCAGAACCTGAAGACGGTGCACACCATCGCCTCCATCGCCTGCGTTGCCGGCCAGATCGGCAAACCCAACTCCGGTCTCGCGCCCGTGCGTGGCCAGAATAACGTCCAGGGCTCCTGCGATATGGGCATGCTGCCCAACCTGTACCCTGGTTACCAGAAAGTCACCGACCCCGCCGCTCGCGCCAAGTTTGCCAAGGCCTGGGGCGTGCCCGAGGAAAAGCTCCCGCTCGAGGAGGGCTACAAGCTCACCGACCTGGGTCACCTGGTCGACGAGGGCAAGGTGCACTGTTTCTACAACTACGGCGAGGACCCGGTCCAGACCGAGCCCGATTCGGCCGGTATGCGCAAGACGCTCTCCGAGCTGGATCTGTTCATTTGCCAAGACATCTTTATGACGCAGACGACTATGCTCGCCGACGTCATCCTGCCTGCCACCTCTTGGGGCGAGCACGAGGGTGTCTTTACCGCATCCGACCGTAGCTTCCAGCACTTTGACGCGGCCGTTCCGCCCAAGGGCGAGTGCCGTCACGACTGGGAGATCTTCGCGGACCTGTCCACGCGCATGGGCTACCCCATGCACTACGACAACACCGAGCAGATCTGGAACGAGTGCATTAGCCTGTGCCCCAACTTTGTGGGCGCGACCTACGAGAAGATGGCTCCCGAGGGCGGCTACGCTCAGTGGCCTGTCAAGAGCACCGATGTGAACGACCACGGTACGGCCGACATGTTCGCTGGTGGCAAGTTCACCACCAAGGACGGCCGCGCCAACCTGATGGCGCACGACTGGGAGGCGCCCTCCGAGCTTCCCGACGATGAGTACCCACTCATCCTGTGCACCGTCCGCGAGGTCGGCCACTACAGCTGCCGCTCGATGACCGGCAACTGCAAGACGCTGGCGCTGCTTGCCGACGAGCCCGGCTTTGTCCGCATGAATCCCGCGGACGCCCAGGCGCGCGGCATCAAGAACGGCGACATCGTCTCGATTCACAGCCGCCGCGGCCAGGTATACAGCCGCGCCGACGTGAGCGACCGTATCAACAAGGGCACGGTCTATATGACCTACCAGTGGTGGATCGGCAAGTGCAACGAGCTGACCATGCACAAGGTCGACCCGGTCTCGCATACGCCCGAGGACAAGTTCTCCGCCTGCCAGGTCGACGCCATTGCCGACCAGGTTTGGGCCGAGGGTGAAGTCGAGCGCCAGTACACCGAGCTCAAGCAGGCTCTGGTGGACGCCGCCGCTCCCCAGGATGTTGAGCCCGGCGCCGCCAAGTTCGACGACGAGACGCACGTGAATCAAATCGTGTAGTCCCGTTCTCGTTGGCTTTTTGGGCCGGGCGTCCCGTACGTTCGGGAGCCCGGCCCGTTATTTTGAAAGGAAGTGGGGATGAACCGCTTCATCGACATCAACCCGGAGAGGTGCATCGGCTGCGGAACATGCCAGTCCGCCTGTGCCGACGCCCACCGGATGCAGGGTCTTCAGGATACGCCTCGCCTGGCGCTCGTGAAGACCGGCGGTATTTCGGCCGCCCTTGCCTGCCACCATTGCGAGGGTGCCCCCTGCGCCGAGGTTTGCCCGGTGAATGCCATCGAGCACGATGGCGACCGCATCCACGTCAAGGAGCAGGAGTGCATCGGGTGCAGGCTGTGCGCCATCGCGTGCCCCTTTGGAGCCATCCATCCCGATGGCACGTCTATCGCCGGTGTCGCAGGCATGTGCGACCCGACGCCTTCGTATCCTAAGTCCCTGAGCAGCCTGCTTACGTGGGCTCCCGGCCAGTACACCTGCGCTGTGAAGTGCGACCTGTGCGCCTTCGATCCGGACGGCCCGCATTGCGTGGCGGCGTGCCCCACCAAGGCGCTGACCGTCATGGGCGGCGCGGCCGATCGCGAGCTCGACGAGGCCAAGCGCCTGCGCTCGATCGAAAACGGTCCGGCTGTCGACGTTACCGCTGTGGCCCAGGGCCTGTCCGAGAAAGCAGAAGGGAGCGTAAACAATGGATAGCATGACGCTGTTTGTCGCATCGCTTGCCGTCTCGTGCATCGGTGCGCTCGCCTCGGTTCTGCTGATCAAAGCCGATAACGCCGCCAAGACCGCCGGCTGCCTTATCGGCGCCGTCGCCGCGGTGCTTTCGTTTGTGGCCGGTATCCAGGCCGTGCTGGGCGATGTCACGTCGGTCGACACCATCGTGTTCTTCCCGTTTGCCCATTTCCAGCTGCTGCTCAATCAGCTGTCCGGCCTGTTCGTGGCGCTCATCTCGGTGCTCGCGTTTGCCGGTTCGATCTACGGTCTCAAGTACTTTGATGAGTACCCGGGCAAAAAGGGCCGCGCCGGCTTCTTCTTTAACACCTTCGTGGCGTCCATGATGCTCGTCATCACTGCTGACAACGTGTTTTGGTTCCTGGTCGCCTTTGAGCTCATGTCGCTGACCTCGTACTTCCTGGTCGTGATCGAGGAGAACGAGAACTCCATCCATGGCGGTTGGCTCTACTTTGTAATCGCGCACGTGGGCTTTGTGCTCATCATGGCGAGCTTCCTCACCATGACCAACTTCGCCGGTGGTTCGTTTGCCTTTGCGGATTTCCGCGCTACGCAGTTTAGCCCCGCGGTCGCATCCGTGTGCTTCGTGCTCGCCTTCTTTGGCTTTGGCGCCAAGGCCGGTATCATCCCGCTGCACGGCTGGCTGCCCAAGGCACATCCCGAGGCGCCGTCCAACGTGAGTGCCCTCATGTCCGGTGGCATGATCAAGATCGGTATCTTCGGCATCCTCAAGGTTGGTCTCGACCTGCTCTCCGCCTCGGGCGTTCAGGTCTGGTGGGGTCTTATGGTCATGGTCTTCGGTGCGATCTCGTCGGTTCTCGGCGTGGCCTTCGCCCTGCAGGAGCATGACATCAAGCGCCTGCTGGCCTATCACTCCGTCGAGAATATCGGCATCATTCTGCTCGGCGTCGGCGCCTCCATGGCCGCCATGGCGCTCAACTCGGTCGGCATCGCCGTCCTGGCTCTGATGGCCGCCCTCTACCACACGTTTAACCACGCGATGTTTAAGGGCGAGCTGTTCTTGGGCGCCGGTGCGCTGCTGTACTCCACGGGTACGCGCAATATGGAGAAGATGGGCGGCCTGCTCCGCCGTATGCCGGCAACGGCCATCTGCTTCCTTATTGGCGCGCTTGCCATCTCGGCCATCCCGCCCTTCAACGGCTTTGTGTCCGAGTGGTTTACCTACCAGTCGTTGTTTAATGCCGCCATGCAGGGCGACAAGGCCGTCATGATCGTGGCCGTGTTCGCTGCCGTCGCGCTTGCCATTACCGGCGCGCTGGCCGTCACGTGCTTCGTCAAGGCCTATGGCGTCTCCTTTGCCTCCGCGCCCCGCTCCGAGGCCGCGGCCAATGCCAAGGAGGTTCCCGCCCCCATGGTGTTTGCGCAGGGCCTGCTCGCAGCCATCTGCGTCGTGCTGGGCATTGGCGCTCCCGTGATCGCGCCCGTGCTGGTCGATGTCGCCGCGTCCGTGCTGCATCCGTACGGTGGCGTGTTTGCCGCCGAGGGCATGGAGCTCATGAACCAGTACTCCGGCGCTGCCACCTCCACGCCCGCGATCGCTCTTGCGCTCGTGGTGCTTGTCGGCCTTGCCTGCGGTTATCGCAAGCTCAAGACCGTCGGCAAAGTGCAGAAGTCCCAGCCGTGGGCATGCGGCTATGCTCCCAACGAGCATATGCCCGTCGTGGCCACGACCTTTGCCTCAGAGGTGTCCTGGTTTATGCAGCCGCTCTACACGCTGCGCGACCGCTGCACGGCCGTCTGCTGGTCCATCGCGCATTTCTTCCAGAAGCTCACCGGTGTGGCCGAAGCTGTGGAGCCCGTACCCGACAAGGTCCTCGTCGATGCCCCGCATAAGGGTGTCGAGAAGCTCGCCGACCTCGCGACTAAGCTCGAGGGCGGCAACTACAGCATCTATATCTGCTACATCGTCGCGGCACTCGTGGTGTTCCTCGTGCTCGCCGTGCAAATGGGTTAAGGAGGGGAGAGCATGAACAACATCGTACTTGCCGTTCTGCAGGGCGTGGTCGTTATGGCCGTCGCGCCGTTCTTCTCCGGTCTCGGTCGCGTGATCCGCGCCAAGATGCACAACCGTCGCGGCCCCAGCATCATGCAGGACTATCGCGACCTGGCCAAGCTCTTTGCGCGCCCCGAGTCCCAGAGCGAGGACGCGAGCTTTGCGCTTCGCATTATGCCGCCGCTGTTCCTCGCCGTCGCCTTTATGCTCGCGATGGGCCTGCCGCTCTTTACGGCACAAAGCCCCATCCCGGTCTTTGGTGACGCCATCACCATCATGTACAGCCTTGCGCTCGCCCGCTTCTTCTTCGCCCTCTGCGGTGTGGATTCGTCCAACGCCTACGCCGGTATCGGCGGCGTTCGCGAGCTGCTCATGAGCGTGCTCATCGAGCCGTCCATGCTGCTGGCGCTGTTTGCCGCGGCCCTGGTGTGCGGTTCCACCGACATCGCCACTATGGGTCAGCACATCATGACGGGTGCCATCGACGCGCCGGTCGCCGTGATCCTCGCCGGCATCGCCTTTGCGATCGCCTGCTACATGGAACTCGGCAAGCTGCCGTTTGACCAGGCCGAGGCCGAGCAGGAGCTTCAGGAAGGTCCGCTCGCCGAGCTTTCCGGCCCGTCGCTCGCCATGGCCAAGCTCGCCATGTCCATGAAGCAGGTCCTGGTCGTCGCCTGGTTCTGCGCGATCTTCGTCCCCTGGGGCGAGCCTGCAACCGTGGGTGCCGCCGCTGTTCTGGGCGCGGTCATCTTCCTTGTTAAGTGCCTGGTCGACTTTGTCGTGTGCGGCGTGATCGAGAACTCCTGCTCGCGTTCGCGCTTTAAGGTACTTGGCAATCAGACCTGGGCCGTCGTGGGCATCGCCGTTCTGGCGTTTGTCTTCGTGGTCGTCGGCGTGTAGGAGAAGGGAGAAACAATGTCATTTGCAGTCAGTCTGTCCCTTCTCGGCTTGGTCGCTATCGCGGCCCCGATGGTGGCCTCGGTGCTCGTCGCCCTGTTCCCCCGTCCGTACGCCAAGTGGTTCAGCGTTTTGGGTTCCGCCGTCTCGACGGCCTGCACCATCGCCCTCGCCGCGAATTTCGCCGGCGCCGGCATGCCCGACACGCAGGTCCCCCTGATCTCGTTTGGGCAGACCCTCGTCATGGGATTCACCTTCGATCGCATGAGCACGCTGCTCGCGCCCGCCTTTGTGGGTATCGGCCTGCTTGTCGTGATCTATTCGATTCCCTATATGAGCGAGAATAACCGTGAGCATCCCGACGCGCCGCGTCGTCGCTTCTACGCATACCTCGCGACCTTCATCGGCGCCATGGCCGGCCTCGTGTACAGCTCGACCCTTTTGGGCCAGCTCGTGTTCTTTGAGATCACGGGTGCGTGCTCTTGGGGCCTTATTAGCTACTACATGACGCCTACGGCCAAGAAGGCCGGCATGAAGGCTCTGATCATCACGCATATCGGTGCGCTCGGCCTGTATCTGGGCGCCGCCATTGTGTTTGCCCACACCGGCACCTTCGCCATTACCGCGATTGCCGGCCTCGATGCCAAGCTCAAGGCCATCGTCCTTTTGCTCGTGTTGTTTGCGGCCTGGGCCAAGTCCGCACAGGTTCCCATGTACATGTGGCTGCCTTCGGCCATGGAGGCGCCGACGCCTGTTTCGGCCTACCTGCATGGTGCCTCGATGGTCAAGGTCGGCGTGTGCGTGTTCGCGCGTGCACTCGTTTCTGCCGGCGAGATTCCCGAGATCGTGGGCTGGGTTGCCATTATCGACGCCATGGTCACCATGCTCTTTGGTTTCCTTATGTACCTGCCGCAAAAGGACATGAAGCGTCTGCTGGCCTTCTCCACGATCGCCCAGCTCTCCTATGTGTTCTTTGGTCTGGGCCTTTCGGTCTTTGGCAGCCAGCTGGCCTTTGATGGCGCTGTTTGCCACATCTTTAACCACGCTTTCGCCAAGACGCTGTTCTTCCTGATTGCCGGTTCGTTCTCCTTCACCCTCGGCACGCGTATGCTGCCCAAGCTTCGCGGCATCGTAAAGAAGTACCCGATTTCGGGCGTGGGCTTTGGTGTCGCGGCGCTCGCCATTGCCGGCGTGCCGCCCATGAACACGTTCTTCTCGAAGTTCCAGATCATCGCCGGCGGCTTCTCTGTGGGTGCCGGCAACGTCGCGATCCTGGTGCTCGTGTGCATCATGGTCGCCGAGACTGTCGCCACCTTTGCCTGGTTCCTCAAGTGGATGGGCTATTGCCTGCCCGGCGAGCCGAGCGAAGAGGTCGCTGCGGGAGCCCCGCTTCCCCGCGCGATGGCGTTCGTGTTCATCATGCTCATCATCATGGTTATCGTCAGCGGCCCGCTTTCGGCCAGCTGGATCGGTTAGGAGGTAGAACGACATGGGTTATTCGATCGTCAACATCCTTGGCGGCCTTCTGATCGTCACGTCCACCATGGTGGTCGTCTCAAAGAACATCAAGCATGCTATCCGCTGGTATGCGGTGCAGTCGCTGGTGCTCGTGGGACTGCTCGCTACGCTCGGTGTCACCACCGGTGCGCAGGAGCTGCTTATGTGGGCTGGATCCGCCTTTATCACCAAGGTCGTCCTGGTCCCTTATATCCTCAACCGCGCATACAAGAAGATGGGCGAGCCGAGCGACGCATCGCTCAAGGCTGGCCTTAAGCCCGCGTGGGCCATCTGCATCATCGCCGTGGAGGTCGCGATCTGCTTTGCCGTCGTGACGCAGATCAGCCTGCCCACGGCCGAGGTCGCAACGCCTGCGCTCGCTATTAGCTTCGCTCACTTCTTTGTGGGCCTCACCTGTATCATCTCGCAGCGCAACATCATGAAGCAGATCTTTGGATACTGCCTTATGGAAAACGGCAGCCATGTGACGCTCGCGCTTTTGGCCCCCACCGCTCCCGAGATCATCGAGATCGGTATCGCCACCGACGCCATCTTTGCCGTCATCATAATGTCCATTGTCGTGCGTCGCATTTGGGACGACTCCCACTCGCTCGATGCGCGCGACCTGTCCGAGCTGAGGGGGTAGTCCATGGAAACGTTGATTCTCGCCCTGCTCGCGACTCCTTTGGTGTTCTCGCTGGTCATGGCGTTTTTGCCCAAGAACACGTCCTATAACGTGTTTGCCGGTCTCAACCTGGTCTCTGTCGCAGCCGTCCTGGTGCTGTCGATTATGACGGCCGGTGACGTCCTTATGAGCGGCGACACCGCGAGCGCTCTTGGCCTGTGGTTCCACCTCGATTCGCTGGGCGCCATCTTTGTGCTGCTCATCGGCTTTATCGGTTTTCTTACGGGGCTGTTCTCGCTGCCCTATGTAAAGGCCGATATCGAGGAGGGCTCCATGCCCGCCGAGCGCGCCAAGCAGTATTTTGCGCTGTTTAGCCTGTTTGTGTTCACCATGCTGCTCGCGTGTCTGTCCAACAACATGATCCTCACGTGGGCCGCCGTGGAGGCAACCACGCTTTCCACCGTGTTCCTCGTGGGTATCTACAAGAACAAGACGGCCCTCGAGGCTTCTTGGAAGTATGCGATGGTCTGCACCGCAGGCGTGGCCTTCGGCCTGTTCGGTACGCTGCTGATCTACGCCAACGCAGCTGACGTGATTCCCAACGCCCACGAGGCCGCGTTCCTGTCGTGCGTGCTGCCGTATGCCGACCAGTTCGACCCGACGCTCATGCGCCTCGCCTTTGCGTTTGTCGTGATCGGCTTTGGCACCAAGGCTGGTCTGTTCCCCATGCACACTTGGCTGCCCGATGCCCACTCCCAGGCCCCGAGCCCTGTCTCGGCCCTGCTCTCGGGCGTGCTGCTTAAGTGCGCCATGCTTGTGATCATGCGTTTCTACGGCTTTACCATCCAAGCTGTGGGCGCCGAGTATCCGCAACTTTTGCTGCTGATCGTCGGCACGCTGTCCATTTTGGTGGCGGCACTTTCGATGTTTCGCCAGGACGACCTCAAGCGCCGCTTTGCCTACTCGTCTGTGGAGAACGTGGGCGTTATCGCCCTGTGCTTGGGTATCGGTGGCCAGCTGGGTATCGCCGCAGCCCTGCTGCACTGCGTGTTCCACGGCTTTACCAAGACGCTTGCCTTCTGCGTGTCCGGCAACATCCAGCACGCCTTTGGCACGCGTAGCCTGGCCAAGATCCAGGGCGTCGTCGAGGTTGCTCCCGCAACCGCCGCGCTCGCCATCCTGGCGCTGCTCGGTCTTGCAGCCTTCCCGCCCTTTGGCATGTTTATCTCCGAGTTCCTGACTTTTGTCGCCGGTGTTACCGCCGGTCCCATGTGGCTGGTCGTCGTGGTCGCCCTCGGTCTTACCGTGGCCATCTCCGCGCTCACCCGCATCGCACTCAAGTCGGTATTCGGCCATGCGCCCCAGGGCATGGGCAAGCATGAGGCCCCGGCGCTCATGCTTATCCCCGAAATCATCCTGGCTGTCATGATCTTGTGGTTTGGCATCGCCACCCCGCTGCCTCTCGTGCACGGCGTGGAGACCGCGACCGGCATCGTGCTCGAGCAGAGCACCGAGGAACTTCACGCGACGCCGATGTACCGCGCTGTGTTCGGTACCGAGACCGCTCAGAGCGAGGTGGAGTAACGAATGATTGAAACTGAGAACAAGGTGTATGCCCGTCGCTGCGAGAGCCATGTCGAGGCCCTGCGCCGCGCCGTTCCGGGCTGCATCGAGAAGGTCGAGTGGCAGTGCGAGGACCAGCTGACGATTACCGTCAAGCAGGACCGTCTGCCCGAGGCCGTCCACTACCTGTATTACGAGCGTTACGGCTGGATTCCCGTGATCATCGGCAACGACGAGCGCAGTCTGTGCGGTCGCTACGCCGTGTACTACGTCATCTCCATGGAGGGGGAGGACCCCGGCTGGGTGACCGTGCGCACCGAGGTCGATCCCGCCAAGATGACGTTCCCGTCCGTGACGCCGTTCGTCCCCGCCTGCGTGTGGGGCGAGCGCGAGCTTCGCGACATGTTCGGCCTGATCCCCGAGGGTCTGCCCGATCGTCGTCGCCTGGTGCTGCCTGATGACTGGCCCAGCGGCCTGTACCCGCTGCGCAAGGACTCCATGGACTACCGCTTCCGTCCCGCTCCCGCGAGTGACATGGAAAACTACGAGTTCTTGGCCGATACCAAGGGCAAGGAGACCACACTCGTCCCCATGGGCCCGTTGCACATTACCTCTGACGAGCCCGGCCACTTCCGCCTATTCGTTGAGGGCGAGACGATCGTGGACGCCGACTACCGTCTGTTCTACGTGCACCGCGGCATGGAGAAGGTCGCCGAGACGCGCCTGAACTATGACGCCGTGACGTTCCTCGCCGACCGCATCTGCGGCATCTGCGGCTGCGCCCACTCGGTGGCCTATGCCGAGGCCGTCGAGCGCGCCCAGGGCATCCATGTCCCGCCACGCGCCCAGTACATCCGCGCTATCATGCTCGAGGTCGAGCGCCTGCACTCGCATCTGCTCAACATTGGTCTCGCATCGCACTACACGGGCTTCGACTCCGGCTTCCAGCAGTTCTTCCGCGTCCGCGAGAAGTCCATGGACCTGGCCGAGAAGCTCTCCGGTCACCGTAAGACCTACGGTCTCAACGTGATCGGCGGCGTGCGTCGCGACATCCTGGCCGAGCAGAAGCTTTCCACGCTCACGACCATCCACCAGCTGCGCTCCGAGGTTCAGGAGCTCGTCGACGTCTTGCTCTCCACGCCCAACTTTATTGAGCGTACGAGTGGCATTGGCATCTTGGACCGCAAGATCGCACGCGACTTCTCGCCGGTCGGCCCGCTCATGCGTGGCTCGGGCTATGCCCGCGACGTGCGTTTTGACCATCCCTTCGACGGCTACGCCGATTCGGACGTCCAAAAGATGCACGCCGCCACGGCCGACACCTGCGATGCCTTCGGCCGTACCGCCGTTCGCATCCAGGAGGTCTACGATTCGATCGACATGATCGAGACCATGCTCGAGAACTGCCCGTCGGGCCCCATCCTCACCACGGATTGGGAGTACACCCCGCACAAGTACGCCATCGGCGCCACCGAGGCGCCGCGCGGCGAGGACGTGCACTGGGCCATGCTCGGCAACAACCAGAAGTGCTACCGCTGGCGCGCCAAGGCCGCCACGTACAGCAACTGGCCGGTCCTGCGCTACATGTTCCGCGGCAACACCGTGGGCGATGCGGCGCTGATCGTCGGCTCGCTCGACCCGTGCTACTCCTGCACCGACCGCGTGACGGTGACCGACGTCGCCGCCAAGCGCGACCACGTGCTCGACAAGGAGCAGTTCGAGAACGTCTGGCGCGACAAG
The DNA here is from genome assembly GCA_900542155.1 of uncultured Collinsella sp. Taxonomy (GTDB): domain Bacteria; phylum Actinomycetota; class Coriobacteriia; order Coriobacteriales; family Coriobacteriaceae; genus Collinsella. Next base: position 131,180 of record UQMD01000002.1, on the reverse strand, counting down.
TCGCCGCTTGCGGGCGAGGGCACCATGGCCGCTCCGCTCGATGAGGAGGCGCTCTAATATGCTGAAGCTTTGGAAGGTTAACGCCAAGGCCGGCGACGCGACGGTCAAGTACCCGTTTGCGCCGTTCCCCACCAACAAGGACATGCGCGGCAAGCCCGAGCACAACGCGGAGCTCTGCATCGCCTGCGGTGCCTGCGGCGTGGCGTGCCCGGCCGATGCCATTCGCATGGACACCGACCTTGCGGCCGATACCATCACCTGGTCGATCGACTACGGTCGCTGCATCTTTTGCGGCCGCTGCGAGGAAGCCTGCCCCATGGAGGCCGTCAAGCTCACCGAGGAGTTTGAGCTGGCTGTTATGAGCAAGGACGACCTCACCAGCAAGAGCGTCTATACGCTCGAGCACTGCTCGCGTTGCGGTAAGCCGTTTGCCCCGCACAAGGAGATCGACTACGCCAAGCGCCTGCTGCAAAAGGCCGGCGGCATGGAGGCCATCCAGGCCGCCCGTACCGTTGGTATGTGCCAGGAGTGCAAGCGCGAGCTCGACGCCCTGCGCGCCGCCTCGGCCGTAAAGACCGGTAACGCGCGCGGCATGGCTGCCAACGAGACGCTTGCGTCCGGTGAGCCCCAGGGCCCCGGCATGGAGTATCTGGGCGGCCACGGTGTGAATCCGGAGTATGTCGACCGCGAGCTCAACCCCGATGCGCCCGAGATCCCCGCTGGACCTGCACCGGTCGAGGGCATCATCATGGATTTTGAAACGAAGGAGGAGTAACCATGGCCGAACCCACGCTTTTGCCCGAGCGGCTCCAGTACCGCCCGACCAAGATCGAGCTCGACGAGAGCATCGAGAAGGCCAAGGCGACCCTTCTTAAGAAGATCAAGCGCTCGGTGTACGTCTACCGTGTTGACTGCGGCGGCTGCAACGGCTGCGAGATCGAGATCTTCGGTTCCATCACGCCCGTCTTCGACGTCGAGCGTTTTGGCATCAAGGTCGTGCCCTCGCCCCGTCACGCCGATGTGCTGCTGTACACCGGCGCCGTGACGCGCGCCATGCGCATGCCGGCCCTGCGCGCCTTTGAGGCCGCGCCCGATCCCAAGATCGTGGTGTCCTATGGCGCGTGCGGCTGCACCGGCGGCATCTTCTACGACAACTACTGCGTCTGGGGCGGAACGGATAAGATCCTGCCGGTCGATGTCTACATCCCCGGCTGCCCGCCCAGCCCCGCGCAGACCATCTACGGCTTTGCCATGGCGCTTGGTCTGCTGGACCAAAAGCTCCATGCCGAGACCACGGTGGAGGCTACCGGCGAGCAGGCCGATATCCTGCACCCCGGCGTGCCGTACAAGCTGCGCGTTGCCATCGAGCGCGAGGCTCGCGCCATGAGCGGCTACCGTTACGGCCGCGACCTGGCCAACGAGTTTATGGATACGCTCGAGGGTGCGCCCAAGGGCGATATTCGCGGTGCCATGGCGCTACTCATCGACAAGCAGGACGATCCGCGCCGCGTCGAGGTGTACTCGGCGCTGCAGGATCTGGTGCTGGCCGGAGGTCGCTAGATGGAGCTCACGGACCGCTCTGGTTACTTTGCGGGCCCCGGCATGCTCGGCGGCTCTTTTGGCGATGCCTCGCGCGCAAGCGACGAGGCCGCCGAGGGCGTCGCCGACCCCTGCCTGGGCCATGCGCCCGGCCAGGTGGTCTTTTACGAGCTCACGCGTAAGTTTGTGGAGACCGAGGAAGACGTTCCCCAGGAGGCCTGCGACGTGCTGTACTACACGCTCGCCGTGGGCCACCACACCGGCGTGCTCGACTGCTTTGAGCCGCGCCTGTCGGTGCCGGTAAACGTCTTCTATTCGCTCGTCGACGTGCTGCCGGAGGGGGAGGCCAAAACCAAGTTTGAGGCCATCCGCTCCTTTGGCGAGTGCCAGCTCGACAAGGCGGCGGTGCCGTCGCTGCTCGAGGCCTGCGATGCGCTGCTCGACGAGCGCGGTTTTCGCGGGTCGGCCAAGGCCGGCATCTCGGTGTTCGACGACGACTTTGGCCTGCATGCCCAGCAGGTCGCGTTCTTAATGAAGTTCCGCGATCTGGTTGAGCGCGTGCGCGATGTTTCGGGCGTGTATCTGACGGGGAGGTTGCAGTAATGGGTCGCGTTGTGGATGGACGTGTGAACGGCGCCCCGTTTGCGGGTATCGTGCTCACGGCGGGAAGTGTGCTGCGTGCCGACGATGCCGCCGGCCCCGTGCTCTCCAAAAAGATGGAGGACGCGCCCATTGCCGGTTGGTACACCATCGACGGCGGCCAAACGCCCGAAGACGACATCATCGAGGTCAAGCGCGAGCGTCCGCCGCGCCTGGTCTTGGTCGATGCCGCCGACATGGCGCTGCCCGTCGGGTCCATCCGTTTGCTCGACAAACGCGATGTGGCCCGCAAGTCGATGTTCACCACGCATTCGCTTCCCTTGTCGATTCTGATCGAGGAAATCGAGCAATCGTGCGATGATATCGTCTTCGTCGGGATTCAGCCGGGCGACACGGAGTTCTACAACCCCATGTCCCCGGAAGTCTTTGACGCCGTCGACGCCGTGTACGACGCCGTGGCCGCCAACGACTTTTCCCACTTTGTCCGCTTGGGGCAAGAGCAATAGGAGCGCTTGTCCCTGCTGATTAGGAAAGAAGTGATTGACATGGCAGATTCCAAGGTGGAGTATCCTGCTCCCGATTGCCTGGCGCCCGCCGCGATTGAGGCCAAGACCGAGGCCGCCGGCGTGACCAAGGCTAACCTGCCGGTCGCAAAGGCTTTTCTGTTGGCAATGTTCGCCGGTGCGTTCATCGCCTTCGGCGGCCTGTTCTTTACCGTGTTCTTGAGCGATAGCACGCTGGGCTGGGGCGCTCAGCGTGTCGTGGGCGGCCTGTGCTTTTGCCTGGGCCTGGTGCTGGTGCTGGTGTGTGGCGCCGAGTTGTTCACCGGCAACTCGCTTATGGTCTGCGCGCTCAAGAGCAAAAAGATCACCCTGGCTCAGATGCTCAAGGCATGGATCGTCGTGTGGCTGGGTAACTTTGTCGGTGCCCTGTTCATCGTTTTTTTGGTGTACATGGCCGGCATTTACAAGCTCAACGGCGAGGCGGTCGCCAATTCCATGGTGAGCGTCGCCGCCGGCAAGGTGACGATCGACTGGGTGACGATCTTCTTCCGCGGCATCCTGTGCAACATCTTTGTGTGCCTGGCCGTGTGGATCGGCACCGCTGGCAAGACCGTGGTCGATAAGGTTGTGGGCATTCTGCTGCCCATTGCCGCCTTTGTGGCCTGCGGTTTTGAGCACTGCGTTGCCAACATGTACTTTTTGCCCATGGGTGCCGTGATGCACGCGTGCGGCTATGGTGCCGACGTCGCCGGCGCCGATGCGCTCAACGCCGCGGGCATTGCGTTTAACCTGTCCGCCGCCACGCTGGGCAACATCGTGGGCGGCGCGGTTTTGGTCGCGCTCGGCTACTGGTTTATCTTCGCCAAGAAGTCCGAGGCGTAAGGTACCGTCTGTTTGGCGTTGGGCCTCCCGCGGGGCGTTGCCGTGCGGGAGGCTTTTTGGGCCTGGGGCTCGTTGCCGGGCTGTTGACCTGTTGTGTTTGGCTGGTGAAAGGGGTAATCGAGATGGCATCTGCTGTGGAGCGTAACGGTCGCGCCGTGGTGACCACATGCGGGGGATGCTATGCCGATTGCGCCTTTGCGGCACGCGTCGAGGATGGGCGTGTGGTGGCCGAGTTGCCGGTGCCGGGGCATCCGTGCGCGGCGCGTGCCCTGTGCGCCCGCGGTCGGCATCGCCTGTCGATGCCGTTTGACGAGCGCGATCGCATTGTGCACCCCATGCGCCGACGAGCTGATGGCTCGGGGTTCGATGCGATTTCGTGGGACGAAGCGTTTGCCCAGATTGCCGAGCGTCTTTTGGGGATTGTTGACGAACGTGGCCCCCGTGCGCTGGGCATGACGCTCGGAGTGCCCTCGTTCGACCGCTACTGGGCATATCGCCTTATGCATGCGCTGGGCTCGCCCAACGTGTATGGTGCCGACGGTGCCTGCGAGGTAAGCCGTCTCACCGGCTGGGAGCACAGCCTGGGTTACAGCCCCGCCTCCGACCTGTCGCATACCGATTGCATCATGTATCTGGGGCGTTCCATCGTCGATTCGTCGACGATGGGGGCTGTTGATGCGCTCAACGATGCCCGTCGCCGTGGGGCGAAGATTATCGTGGTCGACCCCCGGCGCAGCGGCTCGGCCGCGCTTGCCGACCGCTGGCTGCGCGTGCGCCCGGGCTGCGACCTGGCCTTGCTGCTGGGCATTGCGCATGTCTTGATTGCCGAGGACCTGTATGACCACGAGTTTGTTGCCCGCTATACCACGGGCTTTGACGAGTTGGCGCAGGCGGCTCGTGCTTGGATGCCCGAGTGGGCCGAGTCGATGTGCGACGTGCCAGCCGCAGAGATTGTCGCCACGGCGCGCGATCTCGCTGTCGCCGCGCCTGCCGCTGTGGTGGATGCGGGCTTTCATGGTGGCATCGGTATCGCGTATGCCAATAGCACCCAGACCGCACGCGCTATCTGCCTGGTGGATGTACTGTTGGGCTGCATCGGACGCGCGGGCGGTGCCCTCAACCCGCCCGCACCGCTTGCGCTGGGCGACTTGGACCCCGCGCGTTTCGCGACGCCGTTAACGCCGCGTGGGCCCAAGCTGGGGTCCGAGCGCTATCCACTGGTCGATCCGGTGCGCGGCCTGTGCACGACCATTGGTCAGTCGATTCTGGCCGGCGATTTGCGCGGGCTCATCGTCTATGCCAGTAACCCCGGTGCGGGCTATGGCAATGCGCAGGTTTGGTTGGGTATTTTGCAACAGCTCGACTTGCTCGTGACGATTGATATTCGCTGGTCCGAGACAGCGCGCGCTTCTGACTTCGTGCTGCCCGATGTGACGTATCTGGAGGCCGACCGCGGCGTGGGAACGGTGATGGGCTTTAACGATGCGCGTGTGTTCTACCGCAACGCCGTGCTGCCTGCGCAGCATGACGACACACGTCCCGGTCGGGAGATTTTTGCCGGTCTGGCGCAGGCGTGTGGGGCTGGCGAGTACTTCCGGTTTACGTCTGACGACCTGGCGGCTGCCCAGGTGGCGCCTTTTGGGATCGATCTGGACGAGCTCAAGGAGCGCGGCTGGGCCGACACGGGTGTTGCGTTGCCGTCGCGTACGGGCGAGCCGGCGATTCCCTTGGATGGCGGCAAAATTGCGCTGGCAAGCGACGTATGGGAACGAGCTGGCCTGGGTCGTGTACCCAACTGGATCGCCCCCATGGTGGAGCCGGGCCCGGGGATGTTTCGCCTCATTAGCGGCAACCGTCCCTTTGAGTCGCATACCTCGCGAAGGCTTGCAGCCCAAGGTGCCGCCGAGGCTGGGTCGGACCTGGATGCCGTGCAGATGAATGCCGATGCTGCCGCGCACATGGGCATCGCCGACGGCGAGATCGTCGAACTCGTGAGTGATATGGGCCGCGACCGCGTGCGCGTGGAGACGACGCCGTATCTGCATCCGGCGTGCATCTTCACCTCGGCCGCCCCCGGTGGGCGTTCGTTTGGTGCCGATGCCGGTGGCGCTCAAGCCTTGGGCGTGGGCCCGCTCGACCATACGCCGTTACGTTGGGACCCGTTGACGGGTGCTGCGCTCACCCAGGAAAACGCCGTTCGCGTGGAAAAGATCGCGGCGCGCGAGGATAATGACGAGTAATTGACTCAGCTGATGTATTTGACTGATCCACGTTTCTTTTGAAAGGCTGCACATGAGCGATAGCCAGAACATGTCCGATGAGGTGCGCGCCCGCCTGCGCGCCATTCCCTCCGTCAACGAGCTGCTTGCCGAGTGGCCGGTAGTGAAGGCGGCGGGGGAGACCTGCGACGCGGTGGTGCATGCCGCCGTCACGGCCGAGCTCGACGAGGAGCGCGCTGCGATTCGTGCCGGTGCCGCCCCGCGTTCCAAGCGCGAGCTGGCCTCGGCCATCGAGTGGCGTGCGCATCGCTCCGCGCTGCCGAGCCTGCGTCCCGCCGTCAACGCCACGGGTGTGGTCATCCATACCAATCTGGGCCGTGCCCCGCTTGCGGAGTCGGCGGCAAAGGCCGTGGCCGAGGTTGCGCGCGGGTATAGCACGCTCGAGTACAGCGTCGACACCTGTTCGCGCGGGTCGCGCAAGGAGCACGCCGCGCAACTGATCCGCTCGCTCACCGGTGCCGAGGACGCGCTCGTGGTCAACAACAACGCCGCTGCGGTGCTGCTGGTGCTGGCAACCCATGCCGCGGGCAAAGAGGTCATAGTCAGCCGTGGCGAGCTTGTTGAGATCGGCGGCAGCTTCCGTATCCCCGACGTCATGGAGGCCTCGGGTGCCAAGCTCGTCGAGGTCGGGGCCACCAACCGCACGCATCTGGTCGACTACGAGCGTGCCATCACGCCCGATACGGCGATGATCCTTAAGGTCCATCCTTCTAACTATCGCATCGAGGGTTTCCACGAGGAGGTGGGTTCTCGGGAGCTTGCGGCGCTTGCTCACAAGCATGGCCTGCTGTTCTACGAGGACCAGGGTTCGGGCGCGCTGCTGCCCGATGACATCTTGGTGCGCGGCGGCGAGGAACCCACGCCGGCTTCGGTTTCGGCGGGGCTCGATGTGGTGTCGTGCTCGGGCGATAAGCTGCTCGGTGCCGCACAGGCGGGCATTATCATGGGCCGTCGCGATCTGGTCCAGGCCTGCGGCGCACATCCGCTCATGCGCGCTCTGCGTCCGGGCAAGTTGGCGCTCACGGCGCTCGAGGCCACACTGCGCATCTACATGGACGGCGCCGACGTGGCCCATCGCGATATTCCGGTGCTCAGCATGCTCACGCTGCCGCAGGCCCATTTGGAACGACGTGCCCGCAAGCTGCGCGATCGTATGGTCGCCGGGCTCGATAAGGCTGGCTGCCCGTGTGCCGTGCAGGTGGAAATCGTCGAGGAATCGTCGGCCCCCGGTGGCGGCTCGCTGCCTACCGTGGAGTTGCCCACGATGTGCGTTGCCGTGCGTCTTGTTGACGAGCGCCTGTCCGTCGACGCACTCAAACGCTCGCTCGTTCAAGACTTCGATACGCCGGTCGTCACGCGCGCCTCGCACGATCGCATTCTGTTTGATGTGCGCACGCTCGTGGGCGACCGCGATATCGAGACGGCGGCATCGACGCTCGTCGCGTGCGTTGAGAAGGCGATTGCTCGATGAGTGAGGTTCAAGCACTGGTGGAGTGTCCCGTTATCGTAGGTACGGCGGGACATGTTGACCACGGTAAGTCGGCGCTCATCGAGGCGCTGACGGGTAAAAACCCCGACCGCCTGGAAGTTGAACGTCGTCGCGGCATGACCGTTGAGCTTGGCTTTGGTGAGCTGGCGCTGCCGAGTGGCAAGATCGTTGGCCTGGTCGACGTGCCGGGCCATGCGCATTACTTGCGTGCCATGGTGCAGGGCGCCACGGGTATCGACGTGGCCGTGCTGGTGGTTTCGGCCGTCGAGGGCGTGATGCCGCAGACCCGCGAGCACGTGCATGTGCTGGAGCTGCTGGGCGTCACACACATGGTGGTCGCGCTGACGATGTGCGACCTGGCTGATGCCGAGATGACCGAGCTTGCCGAGCTTGATGTCGATGACTTTATGTCGGACACCGTGTTTGCGGACGCGCCGATCGTGCCTGTGTCGTCCAAGACAGGCGAGGGGATCGAACGACTGCTCGCCGTGCTCGACGAGCAGGTGGGTGCCTGCTGGGATGCCTGTCGCGAGCGTGCCGAGCGGAGCGATGCCGCGCCTCGCCTGCCGATTGACCGCTGCTTTACGATTAAGGGCGTCGGCACCGTCGTGACGGGAACGCTGCACGATGCGCCGGTTGCGGTGGGCGACGAGCTTGTCGCGCTGCCGTCGCGTACGGTTTGTCGCGTGCGCGGGATTCAGGTGCATGGCGATACGCCGCGCGCGCTGCCTGGGCAACGCGTGGCGCTCAACCTGGTTGGTGATGGTGTCGCTGCACTTGACCGCGGCGAGATGCTGGGCGTGGCAGACCGTTTTGGTCAGACGTTACGCTTTATGATGACGTTCACCTACCTGGGCCGCGAGGGAGCCAAGCCGCGTGTGCTCGAGTCGGGTGCGCGCGTGCACGTGATGGCCGGTACGGCCGAAGTCGTCGGCCGCATCATGCTTTTGGAGGGCGAGGCCCCCATGGCGGTGGGCGAGACCCGTATCGTTCAGGTACGCTTGGAAAACTCGCTGCCGCTATGTGCCGGGGACCATGCCGTGGTGCTGTCCTATTCGCCCGTTATGCTCATCGGCGGCGGGCGCGTGCTGCTATCGCGCTGCCGTCGCTCGCGCGAGCTTTCTGCCGGCGAGCGCGCACTGTTTGCGGCGCTTGAGTCCGGCGATATTGCGGGCGGTGTGGGCGCTTGGTTGGCGCTGCAGATGCTGCCGGTTACGGCGGTTGATGTTGCCGAGGCTTTGGATCTTGGTGTCGGCGAGGTCGATGCCGCACTGCGCGGGTTGGTGGCGCAGGGCTCCGTTCGCAAGCTTGCCGTCGGCGATGCGGACCTCTATGCGGACGCCGTGGTGCTCGACGCTGCGATGGATGCACTGGCGGCGACCCTGTCAGCCATGCACGCGGCGGCTCCCAAGGAGACGGGCTTTACGCCCGGCGCTGTTGCCCATGCTGCGTGGCCTGCCGCTGATGAAGGCGTTGCCGCGGCTCTGATTGCCGAGGGCTGTTCGCGTGGCGTGTGCGCCGCCGAGGGCGCCGAGGTGTTCGATCCACATTCGGCCGCCGCGGCGGCACGCGTGGTGCGAGAGGCTTGCGAGCGGATCGTCGCGCTGCTTGACGAGGCCGGCCTGGATGCACCGGCGCTTCCCGAGGTTGGCGAACAGCTGCAGCTCGGACGCGACACCATGACGCGTGCCCTGCGCGAGCTTTCGCTCAACCGTTCCATCGTGAAGGTCGAGCGCGACGTTGCCCTGTCCGCTGCCGCCGAGGCCCATGCGCGCGAGCTCGTTGCCGCCGCCATTGAGGCAGCCGGCGGCGCTGCCACCACGAGCGTGCTGCGCGAGGCGCTGGGTGTGTCGCGCAAACGCGCCATCAGCATCTTGGAGCACATGGATGCCGTGCGCTTTACGGTGCTCGACAAGGAGGCCGGCGGCCTGCGCTCCTTGCGCTAGATTGGCTGCTCGGTTTGGTAAAATACCGCCGCACTTGGGAACGGATGGGCTCCGGTGGGCTCCGCGGTCCTCAAAACCGTTGCGAGGCGTGCAAAACGTCTTGGATGTGTTCGATTCACATACGTTCCCGCCATACGCTACCAGCGCTTTTGTGCTCGCGGTCTTACTGCGTGCCGCAAAGGCGCTGTTTTGTTTTTGTACGGGTCCGCCGTGTCGTCTGTCATGTCGTCTACGGTATTTGCCCCGTGCGCTGGATTTTGAACGTGCCGATGGAGGTGTTTTGCCGTATGACTACCGTAAGACGTGCCGATCTTTCTTGTGTCGTCCAGGCGGGCGGGCTGTCCTCGCGCATGGGCTGCGATAAGGCCCGCATGGCGTTTTGCGGCGAGCCGCTCATCGAGCGCGTGCTGGGTCGGCTGGCGCCAGTTGCCGGCGAGCTGGTCGTGACGACGTCGCGCCCTTGCGAGCTTGCCTATCTTGAGGAGCGCACGTTTGGCGGCCTGGTGCCGCGTGTGGTGGCGGACCTTGAAGGGTCGGCGGGCGCCATGCGCGGCATCGCGAGCTCGTTGGTTGCGGCTCGGCTGACTCTCGTGGCGATCGTTGCCTGCGATATGCCGTTTGTCTCGCCGGAACTCATCGGCGCGCTTGCCGATCATGTTGAGGCCGAGGCGCTCGATGTGTGCGTGCCGCGCGAGGAGCGGGGGATTGAGCCGCTTTGCGCCGTCTGGCGCCGTGACGCGTGTGCGCCGGTTGCCCAAGAGCTGCTCTCTTGCGACCGACAGCGCATTCGCTGCCTGATCAATCGCGTTCAGGCCGGTTATATGGATGAGCCGCAGATCGTTAAGGCCGCCGGCTCGACGCTCTGCTTCGAGAACGTCAATACGCCCGAGGAGTTTGCGGCGGCCGAGTTACTCGTCTAGACGATTGGAGTTGCCATGTCTCACGATATCTGTCCCGATACTGGGGAACCTTGCACTTGCGATGGGTCTGAGCCTTGTACTTGCGGCTGCGGAGGCTGCGGGCATACCGCGGAAGAGGAAGCGGCCGCCGCGGCGTATCGTGAGGCACACCGTGAAGGCCCGACCGGTGATGCCCTCGACCACGAACGCAAGATCATCGTGTCGTTCGACAGCACCTTCGATGTGATGGAATGCGAGCAGCTGTGTCTTGCCGCCGGTGTGCCCGGGCGCATCATGCCGCTGCCCGGCTCCATCACCGCCGGTTGCGGCCTGTGCTGGGCCATGCCGTTCTCGGGCGATGCCCTCGCCGCCTTCCGCGCCGCCACCGAGGGCCGCGTAACCCCCGCCGACTACCACCAGCTCGTCCTCTAATTACCAACACCGCCACATTGAGGACAGGCACCTTTGTGGTGGTTTGGAACACGTGGACGAAACAGGTTTGAAACACGGGTTTTGCACGTCAGGTGCTCAAAAACGCTTCTACCTGCATCGTAATCAAAACGAAACATCTGCTCGTCGGCTTATGCGTAACTTTGCTGCAACAGTGCGATATTATCCATACTCGATAAAGCTCGCGGCGCATGGGGCGCCTCGAACGATACTTTTCTTTTCCATCAATTGGAGGAAGCATGAGCTACACGCAGAAAGTTCTCGACGAGCTCAAGGCCCGCTATCCCGAGCAGCCTGAGTTCATCCAGGCCGCGACCGAGATCCTCGGCACCATTCAGCCGGCGCTCGACGCCCATCCCGAGTACGAGGAGGCCGCCCTGCTTGAGCGCCTCGTCGAGCCCGAGCGCATCGTTATGTTCCGTGTCCCCTGGGTCGACGACCAGGGCAAGGTCCAGGTCAATCGCGGCTACCGCGTCGAGTTCAACTCTGCCATTGGACCCTACAAGGGCGGCCTGCGCTTTAACCCGACGGTCACCCTGGGCATGCTCAAGTTCCTGGGCCTGGAGCAGATCCTCAAGAACAGCCTGACCACCCTTCCCATGGGCGGCGGCAAGGGCGGTTCCGACTTTGACCCCAAGGGCAAGTCCAACAACGAGATCATGCACTTCTGCCAGTCCTTCATGACCGAGCTATATCGTCACATCGGCCCCAACACTGACGTTCCCGCCGGCGACCTGGGCGTTGGCGGCCGCGAGGTTGCCTATATGTTCGGTCAGTACAAGCGCCTGACCAACGAGTGGACCGGCGTTCTCACCGGCAAGGGCCTCTCCTTTGGCGGCTCGCTTGCCCGTACCGAGGCCACCGGCTACGGTCTCGTCTACTTTGTGGACGAGTACCTCAAGAGCCGCGGCGACTCCTTCGAGGGCAAGAATGTCGTCGTTCACGGCTCGGGCAACGTCGCCATCTACGCCGTCCAGAAGGTCGCTCAGCTCGGCGGCAAGGTGCTTGCCTGCTCCGATACCCACGGCTGGGTCGAGGATCCCGACGGCATCGACTACACCGTGCTCGAGCATGTCTACAACAAGAAGCGCTCCGGCCACGACAAGGGCGTCACGCTCGCCATGTACGTTGACGAGAAGTCCAACGCCGTGTGGCACGAGGGCGACGGCCGCGGCGTGTGGCAGCTGCCCTGCGACATCGCGCTGCCCTGCGCTCGCGAGAACACGCTGCTGTTCGAGGACGCCCAGGCGCTCGTCGCCAACGGCTGCAAGGTGGTCGGCGAGGGCGCAAACATGCCCACGACCATCGAGGCCACGACCTACTTCCAGGAGAACGGCGTCGCCTTTATGCCCGGTAAGGCTGCCAACGCCGGCGGCGTGCTCGTGTCCGGCCTGGAGATGAGCCAGAACGCCGAGCACCTGTCCTGGACCTTCGAGGAGGTCGACGGCAAGCTCGAGCAGCTCATGCGCGGCATGTTCCACAACGTGGACGACACCGCCAAGGAGTATGGCCAGGAGGGCAACTTTGTCATGGGCGCCAACATCGCCGGCTTCCTGAAGGTCGCCGACGCCATGATGGCCCAGGGCGTCTGCTAAATCCAGCTTGACATAGCTCCGCACAGCACCAGCTGATGCGCCTAAGGCTCCCGGCAATTCCTGCCGGGAGCCTTTTTCTATGGTGGTGAGGGTCGTGCGCCCTCGTTTGGTACACTTAGGGGTACTGGACAAGTGAAGAGATGGGGGAGAACGTGCTCAAGTTCGGTACCTACGTCCGTGTTGGAAACGCGGCCGAAGCCTATGAGCTCTTGCAGAAGAACCGCAACAACAAGATTGTGGGCGGCGGCATCTGGATGCGCCTGGGTTCGCGTCGCGTGGCGACGGCGATTGACCTTTCGGCCTGCGGACTCGATCAGATCGAGGAGACCGAGACCGAGTTTCGCATCGGTGCCATGTGTACCCTGCGCCAGCTCGAGCGTCATACCGAGCTCAACGCGCTCGTCAACAACGTATTTGAGTTTGCCGTCCACGACATTGTGGGTGTGCAGCTGCGCAATACCGCCACGGTGGGCGGCAGCATCTACGGCCGCTTTGGTTTTTCGGACGTGCTTTCGGCCTTTTTGGCGCTCGACTCGTACGTCGAGCTGACGGGTGCCGGCCGCGTGCCGCTTGCCGAGTTTGTGAACATGGGCTATGTGCGCGACGTGATCGAGCACGTCGTGGTCGTTAAGCACGACTACCGTGCAAGCTATGAGGCCGTGCGCAAGGCCGCGACCGACTTCCCCTCGCTGAACGTCACTGCCGCCTGGTGGGACAACAGCTGGCATGTCACCGTGGGTGCCCGCCCGCTGCGCGCGACCCTGCTGCGGGGCGAGGCATGCGGCCTGGTGAACGAGCGGCCTTCCGAGGACGAGCTGCGCGCCCTGGCCGCGTCCGTGCGCGCGCTGAGCTATGGCACCAACCTGTGGGGCTCGGCTGACTACCGCCGCCGCATCTCGGCCCCGCTCGCCGTCCAGGCCGTGCGCCGCGCCGCCGGCATCGAGCTTTCGGCCGCGCTTGCCCGCGAGCTCGAGACCGTTCAGGTCCCCAAATATGCCACGGACGAGTATTCCTGCCGCCGCGTGCCCGGCGTCGATTCTAGTGAGGTGCGCTAATGGCTGCCAAACTCATCGATCTTTCCTTTACGCTCAACGGCCGCAAGGTCAAGGTTCAGATTGCCCCTGATACCATGCTCTTTGCGCTGCTGCGCGAGCAGGGTTGCGCGTCGGTGCGCTGCGCCTGCGAGACCACCAACTGCGGCCTGTGCACGGTGTGGCTCGACGGCGATCCGGTGCTGAGCTGCTCGGTTCCCGCTGCGCGCGTCGAGGGCCGCTCCATCACCACGCTCGAGGGCCTCAAGGCCGAGTCCGAGGCGCTTGCCCGCGCTATGGCTGCCGAAGGCGCCGAGCAGTGCGGTTTTTGCGCCCCCGGCCTCATCATGAACGTGCTGGCGCTCGCCCGCGCCGCCAAGGAGGACCCGAGCCTCGTCGCCACGCGCGAGGAGCTCTCGCGCCAGCTGGCCGGCAACCTCTGCCGCTGCAGCGGCTACGAGAGCCAGCTGCGCGCCATCGTCCGCTTCCTTAACGAGTCCGGCGTGCAGGTGGGCTTTGAGATGCCCGAGCTGCCGGTCAACGACACTAGCTGCGACGGTGTCTCGTACAAGCAGATCACCCATAAGCAGCCTAAGAAGGACTCGAAGGCCCTGCTCGAGGGCCGTCCCGTCTACACGGGCGATATGGTGCCCGCCGGCGCGCTCATCGTTAAGCTCAAGCGCAGCCCGTATGCCCGCGCCAAGATCTGCTCCATCGACACGTCTCGCGCCCTGAAGGTGCCGGGCGTCGTGGGAGTCTACACCTATGAGGACGTGCCCAAGCGCCGCTTTACCATCGCCGGTCAGAGCTATCCGCAGCCGAGTCCCTACGACCGCTTGATCCTCGAGAACCTCGTCCGTTACCAAAACGAAGAGGTGGCGATCGTTGCCGCCGAAACCGAGGAGGCCGCCGACAAGGCACTCAAGCTCATCAAGGTCGACTACGAGGTGCTCGAGCCGCTGCTCGACTTTACCAAGGCACTCGATAACGACATCGTGGTCCACCCCGAGGGCGACGTGACCTTTATGTTCCCGCAGGGCGGCGATGTCCCGCGCAACCTGGTGTGCAGCGGTACCAGCGATTTTGGCGACCTTGACGAGGCCTTCGCCCAGAGCGACATCGTCTTTGAGCGCACCTACACCAGCCAGGCCACGCAGACCGCGCCCATGGAGACCTTCCGTGCCTTCGCGACGACTGACGCATTCGGACGCATCTCGGTGACCACCTCTACGCAGGTGCCCTTCCACGTGCGCCGCATGGTCGCGCAGTCGCTCGACATTCCGCAGTCGCAGGTGCAGGTCATTAAGCCGCGCATCGGCGGTGGCTTTGGCTCCAAGCAGACGGGCTGCTGCGAGATCTTCGTGGCGTTTGTGACGCAGCAGACCGGCCGTCCGAGCTACTGCTGCTACACCCGCGAGGAGACCATCACCGCGGGCAACTCGCGCCACCAGATGCAGATGACCGTTAAGCTGGGCGCCATGAACGACGGCACCATCACGGCCATCGACCTGCACACGCTGTCCAACGCCGGAGCGTACGGCGAGCACGCCACCACGACGATCGGCCTTTCGGGCCACAAGAGCCTGCCGATTTACAACCATGTGAAGGCGAGCCGCTTTAGCTGGGACGCTGTCTACACCAATACCAACCGCGGCGGCGCGTATCGCGGCTACGGTGCCACCCAGGGCCAGTTTGCCGTGGAGAGCGCCGTTAACGAGCTCGCCGACATGCTGCACATGGACCCCGCCGACCTGCGCCTTAAGAACATCGTGCGCGAGGGCGAGACCATGCCGCAGTACTACAACGAGAAGCTCAACGCCTGCGCACTCGACCGCTGCCTGCTGCGCGCGATGGACATGATCGGCTGGCGCGACAAGCCGCTGGCCGTCGACCTGGGCGACCGTGTGCGCGCCCTGGGTTGTGCGCTCACCATGCAGGGCTCGGGCATTTCCAATGTCGACATCGCCGGCATCGACATGCGCCTGGAAGAGGACGGCTTCATTACCATCGGCACCGGCGCCACCGATAACGGCATGGGCGTCGACACGATCTTGGCGCAGATTGCCGCCGAGGAGCTGGGCGTGGAGAGCTCGCTGATCGTGGTGCGCGGCGTGGACACCGACGTGTCGCCGTTCGACGCCGGCTCGTACGCGAGCTCCGGTACCTACGTGACGGGCCTTGCCGCCAAGAACGCCGCGACCGAGCTGCGCGAGAAGATTTGCGCCAAGGCCGCTCAGATGTGGGACGTTGACGCCGCCGACGTGGTCTTCGACGGCCAGTACGTGCGCCTGTCCGACGAGCGTGCCGCTCGTGAGCAGAACCGCTACCTCACACTGCGCGACTTTGCCAACCTGTGCGTCAAGAACATCGCTGGCGGCGACGCGCTGACCTCGCATGCCTCTGCCTGCCTGCCCGTTTCGCCCCCGCCGTTTATGGCCGGCATTGCCGAGGTCGAGGTTGACAAGGCCACCGGCAAGGTGACCGTGGTGGATTACGCCGCTGCCGTCGATTGCGGCACCGTGATCAACGAGGCGCTCGCGCGCGTCCAGGCCGAGGGCGGCATTGCCCAGGGTATCGGCCACGCGCTCTACGAGATCGTCGAGCACGACGACCGCGGCCGCCTGCGCACCGGCAACTTTATGAGCTACAAGCTGCCCACGCGCCTGGATATCGGCAGCATTCGCGTGGCCTTTGAGCCGAGCTACGAGCCGACGGGTCCGTTTGGCGCCAAGTCGATCGGCGAGGTCGTCATCAACACGCCGCTCGCCGCCGTTGCCTCGGCCGTGGCGCACGCGACCGGCCATCAGGTCCGCTCGCTGCCGATCACGCCCGAGAAGGCCCTGCTGGGGGAGTAGCGGGTCGGCGAACAAGTCGTAATTGGCGGGGCGGGGCAACTCGTCCCGCCTTTTGCACTCGTGGTGAGGTCGTGAGCCTGTAAAACGTGTGCGTGCGCTTGCCGTTCGTATCTGCTATCATTCCTAGTCTGTGCGCTCATGCGGGCGTGGCGGAATTGGTAGACGCGCCAGATTTAGGTTCTGGTGGGATTCCCGTGAAGGTTCGAGTCCTTTCGCCCGCACCAACGCATCTGCGTCGGCTTCGGCCGTCGCGACTCTTTGTTGCATAAAGGTACCAGCACCTCAGATAAGCTGGGCAGTATGAGGAGGAACGTGTTGAACATCACCGCTTCTGACGTCAAGGACGCCAAGCTCACCGCTACGGTCACCATCCCGGCCGCCGACGTCGACGCCGCGATCAAGAAGGCCTACAAGGACACCGCCAAGAAGTACCGCTTCCCGGGCTTCCGTGCCGGTAAGGCTCCCCGTCCGGTCATCGACTCTGCTCTTGGCGCCGAGGCTACCCTCGCTCAGGCCACCAACGACCTGATCGCCGCCAACGAGCCCGCCGTCCTCAACGAGCTGGACATCGTCCCCACCAAGAGCGGTGACTACAAGGAGCTCGACCTCGCCAAGGATCACGAGGACTACACCTACACCGTCGAGTTCTCCCTGCGTCCCGCCGCTGAGCTCTCCTCCTTCGACGCTGTCGAGATCGAGATGCCCCCTGCGGAGGTCACCGAGTCCGAGATCAACAACCAGGTCGAGATGCTCCTCAACTACCGTGCCACCTTCGAGGACGTCGAGGGCCGCGCTGTCGAGTCCGAGGACTACGTTACCGTCGACCTCAAGGCCGTCGAGAACGCCGACAACTTTGCCGCCGAGGGCCGTATGCTCATCGCCGGTAGCGACAGCAACCCCGCCGAGTTCAACGAGGCTCTGATCGGCGCCAACGTTGACGACGTCAAGTCCGTCACCTGGACCGACGAGGCCGAGGAGGGCGAGGAGGCCGAGACCCACACCGTCGAGGTCACCGTCAAGGGCATCAAGGTCCGCAACACCCCCGAGCTCACCGACGAGCTCGTCAAGTCTGACTTTGGCTTCGACAGCATCGACGCTATGCGCGACGCCATCAAGATCGAGATCGAGCAGGACAAGGCTTCCCGCCTTCCGGCCGAGAAGGAGAACCGTTGCGTCTCCGCTCTCGCCGAGCGCCTGCAGCTCGACGAGATGGACGCCGACTACGAGCAGTCCGTCTTTGAGGAGCTTGGCCAGAACTTCCTGTCCAACCTCGCTGCCCGCGGCATGACGCTCGACACCTGGCTGCCCGCTTCCGGCCTGACCATGGAGCAGTTCATCGGCGACCTGCACAAGCAGGCCAACGACGTTGCCCGTGAGTCCCTGGCGCTCGACGCTCTCGCCCGTGAGCTCAAGATTGAGGTCACCGAGGACGACATCAACGCCGAGTTCGAGAAGGCCGGCGTCAAGGACGTCGAGGCTTCCAAGGCCGAGTTCATCGCCGATGGCCGCATGCCTGCCGTCCGCGAGTCCATCCGTCGCTCCAAGGCCGTCGATCACCTGGTCGAGAACGCCAAGGTGACTGAGGTCGACGAGACCGCCAAGGACGCCGAGTAATTCTCGCCACCTTGCACGCGAGCGCATGTATGTGCCCGTGATGGGGTAAAGTTATAAGCCGGTTATCCGGTTGCTTCGTACGGTGCCAGCCAATGCATAGCATGCGGGCACCGTACGTTTGTCTAGAACCACTATTGGTCCGTAAGAGAAATGGAGATGCGTATGATCGCTAAGTTCGATTCCGCCCTCGTGCCATACGTTATCGAGCAGACGCCGCGCGGCGAGCGCAGCTACGATATCTATTCGCGCCTGCTCAACGACCGCATCATCTTCTTGGGCGAGGAGATCAACTCCGTCAGCGCCAACCTGGTCGTTGCCCAGCTGCTGCATCTTGAGAGCCAGGATGCCGAGAAGGATATCTCGCTCTACATCAATTCGCCCGGTGGCGAGGTTTACTCTGGCCTGGCGATTCTTGACACCATGAACTTCATCAAGCCGCAGGTCTCCACCATTTGCGTCGGTATGGCCGCGTCTATGGCCGCCGTGCTGCTTTCGGCCGGCGCCAAGGGCAAGCGCTTCTGCCTGCCGCACTCCAAGGTCATGATTCACCAGCCCAGCGGCGGTGCCCAGGGCCAGCAGACCGAGATCGAGATCGTGGCCGAGGAGATCAAGAAGACCCGCCGCGAGCTCAACCAGATTCTGTCCGACGCCTCGGGCCAGCCTATCGAGAAGGTCCAGGCCGATACCGAGCGTGACAACTACCTGACCGCTGCCGAGGCCCTCGACTACGGCCTGATCGATCGTATCGTCACCTCGCGCGATCTCGCCGCGAAGGACGCCTAGGATGGCAGGTAACATGCAGGATAACTTTGACGAGAACGGCAACCCCATCCGCTGCTCCTTTTGCGGAAAAGAGCAGGGCCAGGTCCGTCGCCTCGTAAAGGGTCCGACCAACATCTTTATCTGCGACGAGTGCGTCGCCGCCTGCTCCGAGATCCTTGAGGAGTCGCTGGCTTCGGACTTTATGGACGCCGCCCGCAACGGCAAACTGCCGGGTTTCCTCAACGACCACGGCCAGGCTGCGTCCCAGCCCGCCGTTGACCCCGAGGCCGAGGGCTTTGAGCTCGAGGACGACCGTCAGGTCATCACGCACGTGCCGACGCCGCACGAGATCTATGACGAGCTTTCGGCCTATGTTATGGGCCAGGAGGACGCCAAGCGCGCCATGTCGGTGGCCGTGTACAACCACTACCGTCGCGTGATCGAGGGCGGCGCCGCGGTGTCCGCCTTTGACGACGGCTTGGATTCGCAGCTCGGTGATGACATGGATGAGGTGGAGCTCGCCAAGTCCAACATTTTGCTGCTCGGTCCCACCGGTACCGGTAAGACGCTGCTGGCCCAGACGCTCGCGCGCATCCTCGAGGTGCCGTTTGCTATCGCCGACGCCACCGCGCTCACCGAGGCTGGTTACGTGGGCGAGGACGTGGAGAACATCCTGCTCAAGCTTATCAATGCTGCCGATGGCGACATTGAGCGCGCTCAGGTTGGCATTATCTACGTGGACGAGATCGACAAGATCGCCCGCAAGGCCGAGAACCTCTCCATCACCCGCGATGTCTCGGGCGAGGGCGTTCAGCAGGCATTGCTTAAGATTCTTGAGGGCACGGTGGCAAGCGTTCCGCCCACCGGCGGCCGCAAGCATCCCCAGCAGGAGCTGCTGCAGATCGACACGACCAACATCCTGTTCATCTGCGGCGGTGCCTTTGTGGGCCTGGATAAGATCATCGCCGACCGTGTTGGCAACAAGGGCGTGGGCTTTAACTCCGAGATCGCCGGCCCCACCTCGGTCGACGAGAACGACCTGCTGCGCCAGGTGCTCCCGCAGGACCTCAACGCCTTTGGCATGATCCCCGAGTTCGTGGGCCGTACGCCCGTCGTCACCCAGACGCAGGCGCTCGATGAGGACGACCTGGTGTCGATCCTGACCGAGCCCAAGAACGCCGTGGTGCGCCAGTACCGCAAGATGTTCCAGCTCGAGGATGTCGATCTTGAGTTTGAGGACGCGGCCCTGCACGAGATCGCCCGCATGGCGCTCGCCCGCAAGACCGGCGCCCGCGGCCTGCGCGCCATCTGCGAGGACGTGCTGCAGCAGACGATGTTCGACCTTCCCAGCGAGGAGGGCGTTGCCAAGGTCGTCGTAACCGAAGCCGCCGTCAAGGGCGAAGAACAGCCCCAGCGCATTTACGGGTAAAACCTGTCAAAACGTTTTTGTAGATAGCCTCCGACCACCCACGGTCGGAGGCTATTTTATATATACGCAATAACCCCAACTACCTGTGTTATTCTGTGTGGTTGTTTAAGCCTCAGCGAAGTCATATCAGACTGAAGTAATCGATACCTAAGGGGAGGAATGTAGGCCCGATTTTCGTAGATTCCGCACGAGCCGAAGACCACTTAATGTGGTCTTCGAGCGAGCCCAGGACCTGACC
The DNA here is from genome assembly GCA_900542155.1 of uncultured Collinsella sp. Classification (GTDB taxonomy): domain Bacteria; phylum Actinomycetota; class Coriobacteriia; order Coriobacteriales; family Coriobacteriaceae; genus Collinsella. Next base: position 111,069 of record UQMD01000002.1, on the reverse strand, counting down.
GAGCGAAAATCGGGCCTACATTCCTCCCCGATGGGCAAGGGAGAGATATATGGAAGAAATGCCCAAGAACTACGATCCGTCGACCAACGAGCCGGCGATCCTGCAGAAGTGGCTTGACGGCGGCTACTACAAGCGCCGCGAGGGCGTGGGCGACTGCACCGTCACCATTCCGCCTCCCAACGTGACCGGCAAGCTCCACATGGGTCACGCCACCGACGACTCCATCCAGGACGCCATCATCCGTATGGCCCGCATGCGCGGCAAGTCCACGCGATGGGTGCTCGGCACCGACCACGCCGGTATCGCCACGCAGACCAAGGTCGACAAGAAGCTCAAGAGCGAGGGCATCAGCCGCCTGGAGATCGGTCGCGATAAGTTTGTCGACGCCTGCTGGGACTGGACCCACGAGTACGGCGGCATCATCGTCGAGCAGATCAAGCGTATGGGCTGCTCCGTCGACTTCGATAACGAGCGCTTCACCATGGACGAGGATTACGCCCAGGCCGTGCGTAAGGTCTTCTGCGACTGGTACCACGACGGCCTGATCTATCGTGGCAAGCGCATCGTCAACTGGTGCCCCAACTGCACCACCGCTATCTCGGACGACGAGGCCGAGTACAAGGACGAGAAGGGCCACCTGTGGCACCTGCGCTACCCGCTGACCGAGCCGGTCAACGGCCAGGACTACATCGTCGTCGCCACCACGCGCCCCGAGACCATGCTCGGCGACACGGGCGTCGCCGTCTCCCCGAAGGATCCCGAGAAGGCCGCCTTCGTGGGTAAGACCGTCAAGCTCCCCATCGTCGACCGCGAGATTCCCATCTTTGAGGATTGGCACGTCGACGCCAACTTCGGTTCCGGTTTTGTCAAGGTCACCCCGGCCCACGACCCCAACGATTATGCCATGGGTCAGGCTCACGACCTGCCGCAGATCAATATCTTTGATGAACACGCGGTGGTCGTCGAGGGCTACGGCGAGTTTACCGGCATGAACCGCGACGAGTGCCGCGAGGCCGTCATCAAGTGGTTTGAGGAGCACGGCCTGCTCGATCACGTCGAGGACCACGACCACTCCGTCATGCACTGCTACCGTTGCGACGCCGCGCTTGAGCCGTGGCTGTCCGAGCAGTGGTTTGTGGCCGTCGATAAGCTCAAGGGGCCGGCGCTGGACGCCGTCAACTCGGGCAAGGTCACCTTCCACCCCGCGCGCTGGACGCAGACCTACACCACCTGGATGGAGAACCTTAAGGACTGGTGCATCAGCCGTCAGCTGTGGTGGGGCCACCGCATCCCCGTGTTCTACTGCGAGGACTGCGGCTGGGAGGACGCCCTTACCGAGGACACTGACGTGTGCCCCAAGTGCGGCGGCCATCACGTGCACCAGGACGAGAACGTGCTGGACACCTGGTTCAGCTCGCAGCTGTGGACCTTCGCCACGCAGGGCTGGCCGCAAAAGCCGGAGCTGCTCGAGGGCCATCACCCCACGACGGCGCTCGTCACCGCGCGCGACATCATCGCGCTGTGGGTCGCCCGCATGGTCATGAGTTCGCTGTATTTCTTGGACGAGGTGCCGTTTAAGGACGTCGTCATCTACCCGACGATTCTGGCCAAGGACGGCAGCCGCATGTCCAAGTCCAAGGGCAACGGTGTCGATCCCATGGACCTCATTGGCATGTACGGCGCCGACGCCATGCGCTTCAACCTGCTCACGCTGTGCACCAACAACCAGGACGTCAAGTTTGACGCGAACATCGACAAGAAGACCAAGAAGCTCATCGACAGCCCGCGTACCGACCAGGCCAAGAGCTTTGTGACCAAGATCTGGAACGCCAGCCGCTTCCTGCTCATGAACATGGAAGGCTACACGCCCGGCGAGCCCGTCGTGGAGACGCCGGCCGACGCCTGGATGTTCAGCCGCCTGGCCAAGGCCGTCAAGATGGTCACCGAGGGCATCGAGAACTACACCTTTGGCGACATGGCCCGCGGCGTGCAGCAGTTCTTCTGGAACGAGGTCTGCGACTGGTATGTCGAGGTCACCAAGGCCCGCCTGAAGGGCGAGGGCCGTCTGCAGGCTCAGCGCAACCTGATCTTTGTGCTCGATACCTCCATTCGCCTGATGCACCCGCTTATGCCGTTTGTCACCGAGGAGATCTGGGACAACATGCCGGCGAGCGTGCTCGACCTGGATGCCGAGGGCAACGTTGACCGCGCCGAGGCGCTCATGATCGCCAAGTGGCCTGAGCCCGCCGACTACGCTAAGTATGTTGACGAGGACGCCGAGCGCGCGTTTGAGCTGTGCCGCGCCGTCGTTTCCGCCGCCCGCGCCACACGTTCGCGTTATCGCTTGAGCCCCAAGGCCGAGCTCGATGTGGTCGTGCGCGCCGGTGCCGAGGATATCGAGAAGCTCGAGAGCCTGCGCTCGACCATCGAGCCGCTGGCGAACACCGCTTCGCTGGTTATGGGCACCGACGTTGAGAAGCCGGCCGCGAGCATTGCCGTGGTCGACAGCGGCGTCGAGGTCTTTGTGGTTCTCGAGGGCAAGGTTGACCTTTCGGCCGAGAAGGCGCGCCTGGAGAAGGAGATCGCCGCGGCGCAGAAGGAGCTCGCCGGCTGCGAGAAGACGCTGGCCAACGAGGGCTTTGTGGCCAAGGCCGCGCCCGCGGTGGTCCAGAAGAAGAGGGACCGTGCAGCTGAGCTCAAGGAGATCCTGGCGGCGCTGACTGCTCAGGTTGCTGACTTCTCGTAAGGTTTACTCGGGGGCGCGTCCCGACGCTTTGCTCGCTACTGCGGACACCTATTCCGCCGTTCTAACGAACGGCGGCTGACTCGACGCTGCAAACGCCTCTGATGGCCAATCTGCCGTTCAACTTCGGGCGCATGGGCATAAGCCCTATGCGCCCTTGTTTCACGGCACCTTGGCTCATCAGAGGCGTTTTCGCTGACTATCCTCAACCTATACTGTTTTATTTTTCTATGAATGGCGGTTCTAAAAATGCCTAAGCGTTCCGGCTTGTATACCGTTCCTTTTGAGTTTGAGTTGCTTTCGTTTGATGAGGCTGTTGGGCTTGCTGCTGATACGGGGCGGATTTCTGGGGATGCTGGGCCTCTGCTTGAGACGGTTGTCGATATGCTCGATGAGCTGGGACGTCCGGACGAGTATTTCGATTGCATTCAGGTTGCCGGTACCAATGGCAAGACTTCGACCACGCGTTTTTCGGCTGCTATCCTTCACGGCGAAGGGTTAAAGACCGCACTGTATACGTCTCCGCAGCTTGTGCGCTATCCCGAGCGCATGGAGGTCGATGGGCGCGTTGTGAGCGACGAGGCCTTTGCCCGTGGCGTTTCTGCCGCCGTCGAGGCGGGGCATCGCGTGAATGCCCGTCGTGTGGCGGCGGGGGAGCGCGCCTATACCATCACGCCGTTTGACCTGCTGACGGCTGCCGCGCTGGTGGTGTTTGCCGAGGCCGCGGTAGATGTTGCTGTGCTCGAGGTTGGCATGGGCGGCCGTTGGGACGCCACGAGTGCGACCGGTCCCGTTGCCGTTGCCATCACCGGCATCGGGCTCGACCACACGCGCATCCTGGGTGACACGCTCGAGGCCATTGCGGGGGAGAAGGCTGCGGTCATCAAGCCCGGACGTTTGGTTGTGCTGGGTGAGGGTACGCGCGAGTCGAGCGTTCAGCGCGTGATGGATGCCCGTTGCCGCGAGTGCGGCGTCGTGCCGCTCGTGGTGAGCCACGCCACGACCAAGGTGCCGGCGCATGTGGGCGATACGGTTGAGTTTAGCTGCACCACGCCGCGCGCGATTTATACGTCGAGCATGGTCAAGCCGGCCTATCAGCCGCAGAATGCCGCGTGCGCGATTATGCTGTGTGAGGGCTATCTTGGCCGCGAGCTCGACCATGAAAAGCTCGACGCTTCGCTTATGGGCTGCCCCACGCCGGGTCGCTTTGATGTGTTGGGAGCTGATCCGCTCAAGCTGATCGACGCGTGCCATAACCCCCAGAGCTGCGAGAACTTTGTGAGCGCGCTGGACGAGATTGACCCGTGCGTGGAGAATCGCCCCACGCTGCTGTGCGCCGCGCTGGCCGACAAGGACGTGGCGGGCATCGTCGACGTGCTGATCCCGGCCTTTCCGCGTGTAGTCGTGACCCAGACCGATTCTGATCGCGCCCTGCCGGCAGAGGAGCTCGCTGCCCTGGTGGATGCCGACAAGCTCGCGGGCGTATACCCCAGTGTATCCGAGGCCCTTGCAGCTTTCGAGGCCGCAGGCGAGCCCTTCGTAGCCGCCGGCACAATCACTCTAGCCGGCGAAGTAGCGGGGCTGCTGCGCTAGCCCCATTTGCCGGGTAGCCAATTTGGGACGGGGCCCCGAATTGACATGCTTGCCACGAAATGGGCCTATTTACTACGTTTAATCGACTGCCCTCGACCACGCCGAGACTTGTGAAATTAAAACCGCAGGTAGAAGGCTTGCAGATTTTCAAAAAATACCCGCATGGTCGACCCATGCGGGTTAAACGTAGTAGATGGCCCGCTTTCGTGGCGCAGCTCTAGGCTTTCAAATTGATCGACTTGGCCCCTTGGCAGTTGCGGTGAAATAGTTCCTGGATTTTGCCTACGTGGGCCCATCTGGGAACTATTCCACCGCAACTTATTGAGGGGCTATTGGGAAGGGGCTAGTCTAGGCGGACTGGATCGTGTGGGTAGGCGTTGAGAATCTCGACGCCGGTCTCGGTGACCAGGGCAAGGTCCTCGATGCGGACGCCGGTGTGGCCGGGGAGGTAGATGCCCGGCTCGATAGAGAACGTCATGCCCGGCTCTACGACCTGCTCGTTGACAAGTGAAACGTCGCCTGGCTCGTGGTCCTGCAGGCCGATCGAGTGGCCCAGGCGATGCGTGAAGTACTTGCCGTAGCCAGCGTCCTCAATCACGTCGCGCGCGGCACGGTCCAGATCGCACATGCGCACGCCCGGCGCGATGAGCGCCTCGGCGGCCTCGTTGGCGCGGCGCACGATGTCGTAGATGCGTGCCGTCTCTTCGTCCGGCTCGCCCCAAAAGAACGTGCGCGTCATGTCCGAGCAGTAGTTGCGACGACGTCCGCCAATGTCGAACAGCACCACGTCACCGCGCTTGAGTACGGTGTCGTCGGGCTCGTGATGCGGATCGCCGGCGTTGGCGCCAAAGCTCACGATGGGCGGAAAGCTAAAGCCCTCGCAGTCGTGCTTGCGGTACAGGCCGAGCATCTGGTCGGCAATTTCGCGCTCCGTCACGCCCTCGTGGACGAGCTTGATGGCATCGGCCATCACAGCATCGTTTGCGGCCGAGGACACGCGCATGAGCTCCTGCTCGGCTTCGTCCTTGTGGGTGCGTGCGGCGGTGACGGCAAAGTCGCCCAGGAAGAACTCGCTCGCGGCGCGACGATCCATGAGCGGCATCAAAAAGCCGGAACGCATGACGGTGTCGATGCCGAGCGGTTTGGTCGGATCGACCTCGCGAGCGATGGCGTCGCCCACGATGTCGGTATCGGTGTGATAGGCGACGCGGGCATTATCGTACTCGGGCAGCTGGTGCAGGGCGTTGACTAGGATCACCGGCTCGGCACCGCGCGTGAGCAGCACGCCACAAAAACGCTCGAACATATCGGCATAAAAGCCGGTCAGGTAATAGATCGACCACGGGTCGTTTACGAGCAGCTGCGCGCCGGGGTGCTGAGCCTCGAGCGCATCGAGCACGCGCGCCACACGCTGGTCATCGACATGTGCCATGAAACATCCTTTCGCTAGGGTGTCACCATGGTATCCCCAACGCCAGGGTAGTCAATTTGGGACGGGGCTATTTTAGCTGTGTCAAACATGCGGAATGATAGGTAAAAGTAGTCATAAGAGGGTCGTCCCGAATTAGCTGCTTTCAAAACTATGGCGGATTACGGGGCTGGACCTGTATTACTTGACCATTGGAAAAATTGCGAAATTAAAACCGCAGGTAGACGGCTTATCAAAAATCGAAAAATGCCGGTATGGATGGGGGTCTCCGAATCAGCCCCGTAATCCGGCATAGTTTTGAAATGGCACTAAAGTAGGCACAATCTAAATATCGATCCCAAGGCAAGTTGCGGTGGAATAGTTCCTGGATACCGGGGTTTTGGCGGAAATCAGGAACTATTTCACCGCAATTCAGGAGGGGCGGGGTGGATGGCGGGGTAGCTAAAAGAGCCCCGTCCCAAATGAGCTGCTTAGGTAGGGTCGATGTCCATGCTGGCGATGAGGTCTATGTTGGTGTTGAGGATGTTGGCCAGTACGACGTCGCTCATGCGGATGGGGGCTTTGACCTCTAGGCCGCGGATGAGGTCCATCGCCTGGGCGTGGAGTTCGAGCGGGATGGCTTCGCCCGTGCGCACGGGCAGCAGCGCCTCGTCGCGGCCGGATACAGCAACGGTGGTGGTGAGCACGCGCATGGGACAGGTGAGCTCCTGATGTGCAAACTTATCACCGCGCGGGCAGCTGTTGCCAGTTACGGAGCGCACCTCTACCACGGTGCCGTCTGCGCTGCGCTCGACCTCCACGGTTAGGAGGCACTCGGATGGGCAGGTGGTACAGTTGAACTGTAGCGTCTCGATCACATTTGCGCTCATGGTTTTACGCTTCCTCAACGGGGTCGACGGACAGGACAATCTCGCTAACACCCAGGTCGAGTGCGCGCTGAATCACCTTTGCCGGTAGCGGGAAGCTTTCCATGACGCTCGGTTTAAACGGGCGAACCTTGCCTGCAAACAGCTCCTCGTTGCCTGCCAGAATGCGCACGCGGGCAACATCGACCGGCCGACGTACGCGGAAGTTGAGCTTAGTGAGCCCGACGGCCGTGATGCGTCCCGGCAGTGCGTAGCCTGCGATGCCAGCGGGGGAGACGGTGAGCTGGCAACCCGTGCCCGCAGCGCCCGCTTCGACATCCGCGCCGTTCCCCAACGCCCACGCCGCCGCAGCCGCACCGGCGCGCTCGGACTCGGTCGTCACGTTGTCGGCCAGATCGTGCACGTGCAGCACGTTGCCGCAGGCAAAGATGCCCGGCACGTCCGTCTGCAGGCTCTGGTCCACCACGGCGCCGCGCGTACGGGGGTCCAGCTCCACGCCCGCGGCAACCGAAAGCTCGTTCTCGGGAATCAGGCCCACCGAGAGCAGCAGCGTGTCGCACGGAACGATGCGCTCGGTTCCCGGAATGGGCGCCAGATGCTCGTCGACCTGGCTCACTTCGACGGCCTCCACGCGAGCGTGTCCAATCACGCGCGTGACCGTGGTGGACAGGTGCAGCGGAATGCCAAAGTCGTCCAGGCAGTTCTTCACATTGCGACGCAGGCCGTTGGCGTACGGCATGAGCTCGTACACGCCCTCGACGGAAATCCCCTCGAGCGTGCAGCGGCGCGCCATGATCAGCCCGATGTCGCCCGAGCCCAAAATGACGGCGCGCGAGCCGGGTTTGAGGTTCTCGATATTGATGTATCGCTGCGCCAAGCCGGCCGTAAACACGCCGGCGGGGCGGCTGCCGGGGATCTTGATCTCGCTGCGCGTGCGCTCGCGGCAACCCATGGCAAGGACGACCGCGCGCCCGGTGAGCTGCAGCATACCGGAGGGATTCATGAGCGTGACGGTGTGGAGTGAGGCGTCTTCCGTGGACGCGCCCGAATCAATTCCAAGCACCATGCTGTCCAAGAACAGCGCAATGTCGGTCGCGCGCACCTGGTCGATAAAGCGCTGCGCATACTCGGGTCCGGTGAGCTCCTGCTTAAAGTGCGACAGTCCAAAGCCCGGGTGAATGCACTGTCGCAGGATGCCGCCCAGATGCTGCTCGCGCTCCACGATGGCCACGTGCGCGCCGGCCTTATGCGCGGAAAGCGCGGCCGCCATGCCGGCAGGTCCGCCGCCGATAACGACCACGTCGAAGGCCTGCGTCGACACTGACGCTGCAGTTCCGGTCTCCGCGCGTTCGTCGCGCATATCAAACGTCGCCATCCTAGCGCACCCCCTTTAGCGGTCCCTCGACCAGCCAAGATCCGGCATCCTCCAACAGCACTTCGCTGGGGTCGCAGCCCAGCTCGCGGGCAAGGATCGCAACCACGCGGCTCTGGCAAAAGCCGCTCTGGCACCGACCCATGCCCGCACGGCAGCGCCGCTTGACGCCCTCGACCGAAACCGCACCCGGGCGGCATCGAATCGCGGCCACGATCTCGGCCTCGGGCACCGTCTCGCAGCGGCAGACGATCTGCCCCCATGCGGGGTCGGACTCAATGAGCTCCTCCTTGCGTGCAAGCGGCGCACGGTCGAAGTCGTCCGGCGCGTGTCGAATCGGATCCCAATCGGCCCGTTCGCGCAAAGCAACGCCCGCCTCGCGCATCACGTGCTCCATGCGCTCAGCAATGGCCGGCGCGCTCGCCACGCCTGGCGACTGAATGCCCGCCGCCTGGAACAGGCCTGGCACCACGGCGGACTGCCCAATAAAGAAGTCGTTTGTTCCCTGAATGACCGGACGCCCGCCGGCAAATGCGCGCACCACGCGGCGCGTGTCCAGATCGGGCACCAGCTTGCGCGCGCCGTCCAGCAGCGCGTTGACATCGCTTGCATACGTTTGCGTGTCGCCCGGCTCGCGCACGGCAGCCGTCGCGGTGATCACGGTGTTGCCGTGGACCGTGCCCGTGACGATTACGCCCTTGGACACTGGCGTGGGCACGGGGTAGAGCGGCATGAGCGCGCGCGGCTCTTTGTCCAGCACAACGATGTTGCCCTGGCGCCAGACCATCTGGAACTCCTCGGCGCCCGCCATGTGCGAGATATCCGCGGCACCGTTGCCCGCGGCGTTGATCAGATAGCGGCAGCGCACATCGCCGACAGGCGTCACCAGCGTAAAGCGCGCGGCCCCGTCGGTAGTCTCGCCGTCAGCAACCTCAATCGCTTCCACCGGAGCCGACCGCATAAACGTCACCCCGTTGGCCACGGCGTTCTCCAGCGCGGCAATGGCGACCTCAAAGGGATCGACAAATCCAGTCGAGGGGCACCACAGCGCGCACGTCGCCTCGGCACTCGCGCGCGGTTCCAGCTCGTGGATGCGCTCGGGGCCGATAATCGACAGTTCGGGCACGCCGTTGGCCAGGCCATTCTGGCGCAGCTTCTCCAGGTGTGCGCGGTCTTCGTCGTAAAACCCCAGCACCATCGAACCGGTGCGGCAAAACAAAAAGCCGAGCTCCTGGGCCCAGGTGCCATATAGCTCGCAACCACGGGCGTTGACCTGCTCCTTTACCGTGCCCGGCGCCGGATCGTAGCCGGCGTGTACCAGGCCGCCGTTGGCCTTCGATGCGCCTAGGGCGACATCGTTGGCCGCCTCGACCACGCAAATGGTCAGGTCATAGCGCGCGAGTTGCCGCGCAATGGCACACCCGGTGATGCCCGCGCCCACAACCGCGATATCAAACGTTTCTGTCACAGTGCCTCCCAGACGAGTTGACAGGCTGTCAATAGGACTATCCTACGGTCTGCACGCCCCCAGTACGGCGGCAATGCGGCGAACAGCCCCACTGCATCCGCCAACGGCAGGCGTGGGCCGGCCCAGCACGGATGCCGGCCACGTTAGAACGCGAGGTCTTCCCGCCCAACCTCGCGGTCTGCGCCGTTACCTGTTACAGATTGAGATGTTGAGTCCACAGGCGCACGTTCTTCTCGATCTGTAACAGTAAGAACTGTTTTTGGGTTCCAGATGTTACAGATCGAGATTGAAGCCAGCGAGGGGATGTTTGGTCTCGATCTGTAACATTTGGACCCGATTTTGCCGAGTAACTGTTACAGATCGAGATTGAAGTCGGGGAGGGACTTCTGTTTCTCGGTCTGTAACATCTAGACCAGGATTCCGCTCCCACCTGTTACAGATTGAGATGTTTGTGTCCGCGGCGGTCGCTGCCCTCGCCAGCGTCCCGTACCTGCGGCTCCCGTGTTACACTAACCCGGACTGTAAATATTCCGAAAGGTACACCTCAATGTCCAAGTACATCTCCGAGCTCATGTCGCCGCAGCTTATGGGCGTCATCTATGCCTTCGTGGGCTTTATCATCGCCCTGTACGTGCTGTCGGTCGTCTATGTGTTCATCGATGCTCGCCGCCGCGGCGCCAGCGCCTACGTGGCATGGGGCATCATCGCCCTGATCCCGTTTGTGGGCCTCATCGCCTACCTGGTCCTGCGCCCGCACTCCTACGCGTCCGACCGCGAGGAGCAGGAGCTGGACATGGCCCTGCGCGAGCGCCAGCTTGCCCAGTACGGCACCTGCCCGCAGTGCGGCGCGCCCATCGAGAAGGACTTTGTCGTGTGCCCGGTGTGCGACACCCAGGTTCGTAACGTGTGCCCCAGCTGCCATCGTCCGCTCGACGCGCACTGGAAGGTCTGCCCCTACTGCCGAACTCGCATCCAGTAACGCATCCATCGCTGGGCCGGCCGTAAGCCACGGGCGCGCCGCGCGCCCCACACCCCGCCCCACACGATGAAGCATGCGTAGAAAATCGCCCGCCGTGCCATTAAGGTGCGGCGGGCGCTTGTATACCAAGGCAACCTGCCTATAATGATGCAAGTCAAAAACGCCGAGCGCATCGCACGCACTTGCATCAGGCATCCGAGAGGAGAAAACATACCCATGAAGGCACTCTACAATGACGGTTCGGTGGCCGAGCTCCCGCAGGACGAGGTCACGCACGTCATCCGCCACTCTGCCGCGCACATCATGGCGCAGGCCATCAAGCGCCTGTACCCCCAGGCCGACTTTGCCTACGGTCCTGCGACCGACAACGGCTTTTACTACGACGTCGACCTGCCCGAGGGCGAAAAGATCAGCGAGGACGACTTCCCTGCGATCGAGGCCGAGATGAAAAAGATCGTCAAGGAGAACCTCAAGTTCACCGTGTACGAGAAGCCCCGTGCCGAGGCCATCGCCCTTATGGAGGAGCGCGGCGAGAAGTACAAGGTCGAGCACATCGGCGACCTAGACGACGACGCCCGCATCACCTTCTACCAGCAGGGCGATTACATCGACATGTGCGTTGGCCCCCACATCTGCTACACCAAGGCGCTCAAGGCCTTTAAGCTCACCGGCGTCTCGGGCGCCTACTGGAAGGGCGATAAGGACAACAAGATGCTCACCCGCATCAACGGCGTCGCCTTTGCCACCAAGGAAGAGCTCGACGAGCACATGCACATGCTGGAGGAGGCCAAGAAGCGCGACCACCGCAAGATCGGCCGCGAGATGGACCTCTTTATGATGCGCGACGAGGCCCCCGGCTTCCCGTTCTTCCTGCCCAACGGCATGATCCTTAAGAACACGCTTCTGGACTACTGGCGCGAGATTCACCACAAGGCCGGCTACGTGGAGATCTCCACGCCGCTCATCATGAACAAGCAGCTGTGGAAGACCTCGGGCCACTGGGACCACTACAAGGACAACATGTACTCCACCGTCATCGACGACGAAGAGTACTGCATTAAGCCCATGAACTGCCCGGGCGGCGTGCTGGTGTACGCCTCCAAGCCGCATTCTTATCGCGAGCTGCCCATTCGCGCCGGCGAGATTGGCCTGGTGCACCGCCACGAGCTGCGCGGCGCCCTGCACGGCCTGTTCCGCGTGCGCTGCTTTAACCAGGACGACGCCCACCTGTTTGTGCGTCCCGACCAGCTGACCGACGAGATCGTGGGCGTGGTCAACCTCATCGACTCCGTGTACCAGAAGTTTGGCTTTAAGTATCACGTTGAGCTTTCCACCCGCCCCGAGGACTCCATGGGTTCGGACGAGGACTGGGCTCGCGCCGAGGAGGGCCTGCGCACCGCTCTGGAGAAGCTGGGCATGGATTACGAGGTCAACGAGGGCGACGGCGCCTTCTACGGCCCCAAGATCGACTTCCACCTGGAGGACTCGCTCGGCCGTACTTGGCAGTGCGGCACCGTCCAGCTCGACTTCCAGATGCCGCTCAACTTTGACCTGGAGTACGTGGATGCCGACGGCACCAAGAAGCGCCCCATCATGCTGCATCGCGTGTGCTTTGGCTCCATCGAGCGCTTCATTGGCATTCTGATTGAGCACTTTGCGGGCAAGTTCCCCACCTGGCTGGCTCCCGTTCAGGTCAAGGCGCTTCCCGTCTCTGAGAAGAGCCGCGACTACGCCCACGAGGTGTGCGCCAAGCTGGAGGAGGCCGGCATTCGCGTGGTCTGCGACGACCGTGACGAGAAGATCGGCTACAAGATCCGCGAGGCCCGCAGCATCGACCGCGTGCCCTACATGCTCATCCTGGGTGAGAAGGAGGTCGAGGCCGGTAACATCTCCGTCCGCGATCGCTCCAACGAGACCGTTCAGATGAGCGTTGACGAGTTCGTTGCCAAGGTGCTCGAGGAGATCAAGACTCGCGCCTAGCACAAACAATACAAGAATTAACAAAGGCGATCGTCCTTTTGGGCGGTCGCCTTTTTTGTTGTCTATAGAAGAAAAGCCGCTGGTTAGAGCGGCTTTTTTTGTTGTGCAAAAAGGTACGGATTTTGATTTATTGGATAATAACGATATTTTTAAGCGCGTATCCAATCTATTTATCACTACCAATGATAAACGGAATGAAATTCGAGAAGTGAGGAATTCCCTCGAGCGATTTTATCGAGAGCTTGAAGGTTGTCCGGGCGGGCAGCGGGACAAAATGCCAGAAATAGTGAAAAGTCATTATAAGCACCAAGTTTATGAAAACCTTCCAGATGATCTGGGCGTGAGCGTTGAAGAGATGCTTCGGCTTCTTGCGCGCGAGGGATTGGTAGTTTTGAGTTCTGGAGAACTCGAATCTTTGTTTGAAGCCTATGGGGTGGAATACGTTCACGGTTCGAATAAATGGCTAGGTAATGCGTTCAGTTACATGGCGAACCATAGCCGTGACGAGCTGCGAGATATTCCTGCCGTCGCTATAATATTGCAAGCATTTATTCCGGAGAAGCGGCGGGAATAATGGTCTGGTTTTGATACGGGGCTTCGGTTCTTCTGCGTCGCGTTGAGGTTGGTCCATTATTGCGCTGAATAAATAATGGCATGTATTGCCAATAGATCGGCAAAGGCCAGTTAGCGTAGATGCCCATCCCGTACGTCAAGGACGCTTCCAATGGATCGCCCTGCTCACCGGGTGGATCATGATAGTAGCCGGCAGCGCGAGAAATTGCGCCCACAGGGGTTCAGCGCGAGCCACGGGTGCCGGTCTTCCTCCTTGAGCTGCTTGCAGAAAGCGGTTAGAACTAGAATTACAGCTAGTTGGAATTAGCTTAATGACGTTGTGAGACTCTTTACAACGAAACAAATGTTCGATAAAGTATTCTTTAAAAGGAGGCAGGGATGGTCGCTAGTTTATTTTCTGAACTTATTAAATCAACGGTCTCTCCTTATGAAGAGATGCTCGCCTATGAGTATTTATATGCCGATTCAAATGCAACTCTAAAAAGAATTTCCGGTAAGACTGTCGGCCTTGGCAAAACCCCTTCGGAGGTTCTGGAGGAGGAGTCTGGCCTTCTCGATTTGCGGGAGAGCGATAGATACAAAGAAGTTCAGGAAACTATCGATCAAAAACTCGGTACTTTCGACGTGATTGTCAACGGAACGCCGTCTTGGCCGGCCACCTTAAAGGATTCTGCAAGGCCGGTGCCTGTTCTTTACTATAAAGGTGCCGTCTCGCTTTTAGATAGGCCTTCTGTATCTGTTGTGGGATCGCGGAAGGCCTCCCAGAAGGGCAGAGCGCTTGCTGCAAAGATTGCCTCTCAATTATCCGAGCATGGTGTAAGTGTTGTAACGGGAATGGCTCGCGGCATCGATACCGCGGCAACTGAGGCCGCTCTTGAATATAAGGTTGGCGCGATTGGGGTTATCGGTACGCCGGTTGACGAAGTGTATCCTCCTGAAAACATTGACCTGTTTAATAGGCTTATTGAGTGCGAGGGGCTCATTGTCAGCCAAGTGCCTTTTTATAAGTATCAGCATCAGTCTTTTGATACCAAAAGGTTCTATTTCCCAGAGCGTAACGAACTGATGGCTGCTATTTCTAATGCGACCATTATTGTTGAGGCTTCTGATACAAGTGGCACGCTCACGCAGGCTCGTGCTTGCGAGCATCAGGGACGGCCTCTTTTTATTACGAGTCATGCCTGCTCCGACCCTTCGGTGACTTGGCCTTCCAAATGGTTGAAAAAGCCCAATGTCTTTGAAATTAATGACGCCATGGACGTTCTTGACATGCTTGGCCCCATCGAGCATTGGGGAGGCGGTTTCAGTGCCTGATTGGAACTGGACTCTAATTGACAAGGTCGGCATGGCTAACCGTAGGTATCTTCGTGAAGACGATGTTTGTTTCTACTATATGCAGCGTGACAGCAGGGGTTATAACGCTTCTCCCGAAAACGACTTGATCAGCAATTTTAAGAAAGATCCGTTCGAGTATCGTGATCGCCCTGATGTGCTCAGATATAAAAACGGCGCCATCCAGTCATGCAGCAGTTTTGTTGTGTCGTTCTTTAGGGATCGCCCTCATATCTTTAGGGATAAGCTGATTGCTCTTGTTCCAATGCCGACATCGAATCCAAGAAACTCAGCAAAATTCGATGACAGACTCGATCAAGTTTGCTGGAATGTGTCTTCCTGCTTCGACAATATTGTCTATGCTCCCGTAATTGATGCTAAAGACAGTGTAACCGCTGCTCACAGAGGTGGCCCCAGAGATCCCGAGCTTCTGCAAGGGTCTCTTGTTATGACTGGCGGCCTTTCACCAGATACCGATATTGTCGTGTTGTTTGACGATGTTCTTACCATGGGCGGTCATTATTCTGCGTGCAAGAATTTGTTACAGCAGAACATGTGGGCGGATCCCAACATACTGGGGCTATTTCTGGCGTTGCATACTTGGCCGATCCTTGCCGCTGATAGCCCAGACTCTGCTTCATGCTAGTTGACGGCTATTCGACGTTGACCATCGGTGGCAGGTAGCTCAAACACGAGGCCGTTTTACTTCTCCGTGAGGCTCGACATGGGTGCCTTCCAGGAAAGACCGTGAGTCCGTTGTCTATGTCCAGCTTTGTGAGACCATAATGGGATATCGACTAAAATATAGTCAATTGCGGTGAAAACCTTCGGGTGACACCTGAAGAGGGCTGATGCGTCGTCCCTCTTTTTTGGCGATTTCGACCGTTCGTGCAAGGATTACGCGCCGTTTCGGTAGAATGTACTCAGTGATACAGTCATCGCGGACTCTACGTGAGGCGATGACAAAGGAGGGTCGTTGTCCGGTTTCCGGCAACGGCCCTTTGATGTTTCCGCGACAACTGGATGTTGTTGCGTTTTCGCTTCTGGCAGTGGGTTTTTATCGCGTATTTCGGAAGGGCGGGGAAAAATCGAAACTTGCTGAGCGCACCCCGATTTTTGCCAACAAAACCGCACGCGTGCCAAGGTTTTGAATACGAGGATTGGTACGTTTAGTTTTCAATTGATTCCGAAGGCAATGCGCATTTAAACGTTTTGTCTGCGAACATCGATGGAAACATTCATTAAAGGAGGAGTCATGCGTTGCATGGAATGCGGCAAAGAAATGCAATTTACCACGGCGCCAATGACTGAAATTTACCGCGGCGAGAAAATTACCGTAAAAGGAGTTGGGCATTATGTTTGCGAGTGCGGCAACGATGAAATGATCGCTGCGGAGGCGACTAAGCTCGCCCATATGCTTGCCGCGCAATACGCCAAGGCTCATGAGCTTCTATCTCCCTCGGAAATAAAGCATTTGTGCTCAGATCTCGGCTTAACACAGCATGATTTTGAGTCGGTCTTAGGGGTTTCGAAGCCCACGGCCTCTCGTTGGGAGAACGGCGCATCGCAACAATCTATTACTGCCAATACCCTTATGAGGCTCATTCGTGATGTTCCTGAGGTCCGCAGATATCTCGGCTTGGCTCCTCATGAGTGCAAGTCTTAGCTCGTCGCTTTTGTCTGTAATACCAGGAAGAAAAGTTTCTGCTTATAGGGATTCTGATCCTTTGGTTGATGAGAATCTCTTCCGAATAGAGATGTAAATGGACTCTCTGAAGAAGCAGCGCATTGAGTCTTCGTCGATTACATGCATGTCTAAAAAAGTCGATAGGTTTTCATTTGATGGCGGAATGACCCCTAAGGAGGGAGTTAATAAGTCGGACGGTGAGTTTAACGTTAGAAATGACATAACGAATGCCTTCACTGATGAAAATGGAGCTAGATTTCGGCAGCTCAACCTTGTCATAGAGCTCATTCCCAGTGATGAGGGGCACTATTACCGTTCCGAAATTTCCGTGTCCGGTATCTATCGTGCTCCGTCTGATTTAGACGATGAGGCATTTGATAGGGAGGCGCTTAGCTTCGGCATGCAAGACCTTTATTCCTATGCAAAGGGCATTATTGAGAATGTTGCTGCTGGCGGAGTATGGGGGCCGCTTTACCTGCCGCGGATCAGCTTTTCCATTTAACTCGACCGTTGTCATTCCATCTGGATAATGATTGACTGGGATTGGGTTATTTCTTAAAGTTTCAACTGTGATGAGGCCTTGCGACGGTACGTCCGGCTTGGTCCGTGGAAACCGCCGAAAGGCGGTTTTTGCGTTTAGGGGTTGTTTTCCAAAGGATTTTTTTCACGTTTTCGCTTTAGGACAGCGGATTTATATCGCGTATTTCGGAAGTGAGGAAAAAATCGGAAATCGCCGAGCGCAACCCGATTTTCGGCAACAAAACCGCAGGCCGCAAGTATCCAAAACCGGGGTCTGGTCGGTCGATCTCGGTTTTTCCCGGCACTTCCGGAACCGCCCGTCGGAAGTATGCGGCAAATTCCGGAACCCACGAGCACACGGCCCTTTTCGCGCAGAGAAACCGCAGGTAGAGGCGTTGCGGCATCCCGGCGTGCTCGGCAAGTTTTGAATTTGCCGCATACTTCCGATTTCCGCTCCTTCGTCAGGGCGTGCTCCTGCAAAACCTCGACTAGTTAACTTACAAAACAGCCAATTCCGTCTCCATACTAAAACGCCGGCAGGGGCGAAATTGCTCCTGCCGGCGTTGGTGTGCCTGCTTGTGCTGCTTTTCGGCTCGCGCAGAGGCCCGTTTTGGACCTTTACGCCTCCGTGGGCTCCACGCCCAGCTCGTTGCGGACGAGCTCGAAGGCGGCGGCGATGGCCTTGTCCATGTCGTAGTACTTGTAGCCGCCCAGGCGTCCGGCGAAGATCACGTCGCCCTCCTGCGCCGCCAGCTCCTCGTACTGCCTGTACAGGGCCTCGTTCCTGGCGTCGTTGATGGGGTAGTAGGGCTCGTCGCCGGGCTTCCAATCCGCCGGGTACTCGCGCGTGATGACGGTCTTGTCCTGCGTGCCGAACTCGAAGTGCTTGTGCTCGATGATGCGGGTGTAGGGGACCTCGCGCTCGGTGTAGTTGACCACGGCCACGCCCTGGTGGTCCTGTTCGTCGAGCGTCTCGGTCTCAAAGCGCAGGCTGCGGTACTCGAGCGTGCCCAGCTTGAAGTCGTAGAACGCGTCGATGGGGCCGCAGTAGATCGTCTTGGCGGCGATATCGGGCTCTGCGGCGATCAGCTCCTTGTACTCCACGCCGCAGCGCACCTCGACGCCCTCGAGCATGTTGGCGACCATCTTGGTGTAGCCGCCCATGGGGATGCCCTGGTAGCGGTCGTTGAAGTAGTTGTTGTCGTAGGTAAAACGGCAGGGGAGGCGCTTGATGATGCTGGCGGGCAGGTCCTTGCAGTCGCGGCCCCACTGCTTCTCGGTGTAACCCTTCACGAGCGTCTCGAAGATGTCGCGGCCCACGAGCGACAGCGCCTGCTCCTCGAGGTTTGCCGGCTCGCCGATGTTCTCGGCAGCCACCTGCTCGGCGATCTTGGCCTTGGCGTCTGCCGGCGTGACGACGCCCGGCCACATCTTGGCAAAGGTGTTCATGTTGAAGGGCATGTTGTACATGCTGCCGCGGAAGTTGGCTACCGGCGAGTTGACGTAGTTGTTGAACTCGGCGAAGCGGTTGACGTAGTCCCAGACGTCCTTCATGGAGGTGTGGAAGATGTGCGCGCCGTAGCGGTGGACCTGGATGCCCTCGACGTCCTCGGTGTAGACGTTGCCGGCGATGTGGTCGCGGCGGTCGATGACCAGGACCGACTTGCCGGCGCGCTTGGCCGCGTTGGCAAAGACGGCGCCCGAAAGGCCGGCACCGACGACGAGGTAATCGTACTGGGACATGGATGTACTCCTTTGTATGTCAATCGAACAGTTACTTAAGTTTTGGGACAAACAAACCTGATTATGTTGTCCCATGGATTAGTGTAGCAGACGCTCCTTCAGCAGCTCCAGCGCGTGGGCGTAGCCCATCAGGCCTTCGCCCGTAATGGTGGCGAAGCAGGCTAGGCGTGCGTAGCTCACTTGGCGGAAGTCCTCGCGGGTCTCGACGGCGCTGATGTGGACCTCGACGGCAGGGATGGCGACGGCCTTGAGGGCGTCGAGGATCGCCACGCTCGTGTGCGTGTAGGCGGCCGGGTTGATGACGATGCCGTCGACCTTGCCGTAGGCCTCTTGGATCTTGTCGACGATGCTGCCCTCGTGGTTGGACTGGAAAACCTCGATCTCGTCGAAGCCCTGTGCGGCGCCCGCTTCCTGGCAGATCTGCACTAAGCGGTCGTAGTTGTCGCTGCCATAGATGCCCGGCTCGCGAATGCCGAGCATGTTGAGGTTGGGGCCGTTGATGACGAGTGCTTTCATGGTTGCTTCCTTTGCGGTTGGAAAACCACCACAAAGGTGCCTGTCTCCTTTGTGGTGGTTTTGGTTAGAGAGCGGGTGAGAGGGTGTCGAGGAGGGCACGGGCGGTGTTGGCGGCGCAGTCGCGTGAGTCGATGATGTAGTCGGCCCAGGCGCGGTAGCGGGGCATGCGCTGTTCGGCTAACTTATCGATGCCGTCGCGCGCGGTGATGGGGCGGCCCTTGTGGGCGAGCTCGTCGAGCTTACGGTTGAGCATCACGATTTGGCTATTCTGGTGCAGCAGCGGGTAGTTCTCGTCGCGTGTGACCACGCCGCCGCCGGTGGAGAGCACCAGGCCGCTGCGCTTGGAGATGTCGGCCAGCGTAGCCGTCTCTTGTTCGCGGAAGGCCGCCTCGCCGCGCTCGACGATAAAGTCGGCACAGGGCATGCCCAGACGCTCCTCGAGCGCGCGATCCAAGTCGATGTGCTCGCGGCCCGTGAGCTGGGCGATCTGCTCACCCACGCGGGTCTTGCCCGAACCCGGCATGCCGATCAGCGCGATGTTTTGTTCGCGGCGGGACAGACGCTCCGTTACGTCTAAGATGCGCTTGCGCGGGGTGACTTGGCCGGTATAGCGCTCGACGGCCTGTGCCGCTTGGGCCACGAGCATCAGTAGGCCGCCGATGCAGGGGATGCCGCGGCGATCGGCCTCGAGCATCAGGCCCGTGCGGGCGGGGTTGTAAACAATGTCGATAACGCCCTCGAGCGCATCGAGCCCTTCGAGTGTGCAAGGCGCGTCGGGGCTGTGGGGGAACATGCCGGTAGGCGTGCAGTTGACGAGCAGGGCGGCGTCGGACTGCTGCGCGATGTTGCCGTAGTTGACCTCGCTCGTGCGACCCACGGGTACGACGATGGCGCCCAGGTCTCCCAGCACCATACTTGCCGTGGTGCCGGCGCCACCAGTGGCTCCGAGCACGAGAGCCTTCTTGCCGGCGACCTCAACCCCCAGCTCCTCGACAAGGCACTGAAAACCGAAGTAGTCAGTATTATCGCCGCGCAGGCGGCCGTCGGGCAGGCGCGTGATGGTGTTGACGTTGCCCATGCGCTCGGCGAGCGGGCTCAGCTCGTCCAGATACTCCATGACGGCGCGCTTGTAGGGGATGGTCACGTTGGTGCCCTCCCACTCGTCGCCCGTCATAAAGGCCGCGAGGTCCTCGGGCTCGCGCTCAAATCGCACGTAATCGAGCCCAGCGAGCTTCTTGTAGATGGTCGGGGTGTAGCTGTGGCCAAGCACGCGGCCCAGCACTCCGTAGGGGCGGGTTGCGGCGGTATCGGTCATCTAGAGCACCTCCGTGTAGCTGCCAAAGTAGGTGAAGCTCTCGCACACGTCGTCGATAGAATCGAGCAGGTCGTCGAGGGCCTTGCTGCCAAAGGGGCAGTCCAGATCAAAGTAGAACATAAACTCAAAGTCGCGGCCGGGGATGGGGCGGCTCTCGAGCTTGATGAGGTTGATATTGAGCGCGTAGAAGCGCTCGAGTACGCGATAGAGCGCACCCGGCTCGTTGGCCGTGGTGATCATGAGCGAGGTACGGTTGGCGCCGGGGTAGACGCGCGGCTCGCGGCTGATGACGACAAAGCGCGTGTAGTTGTTGTCCGAGTCCTGAATGTTGGGCTCCAGCACCTCCAGGCCATAGAGTGTCGCGCAGCTGCGCGATGCGATGGCGGCAACATCGGTGCGCCCGGAGCTGGCGACCATCTCGGCCGACATGGCGGTGTTGGGGTACTTGGTGGCGTGCAGGTCGTGGGACTCGATAAAGCCCGCACACTGGGCAATGGCTTGGCCGTGGCTGTAAACCTCGCGCACGTCGGTGAGTTTGGTGCCGGGTTTGACGAGCAGATTGTGGTCGATCTTGAGGCGCAGCGAGCGCACGATGTGGAAATCGAACTGGGCGAGCAGGTCGTAGACGGCGTTGACCGATCCGGCAGTTGAGTTTTCGATGGGTAGCACGCCAAATTCGCAAAAGCCGTCGCGTACGGCGCGCATAACGCCCTCGAAGGTCTCAAAGAAGGCGATATCGGGCACGTCAAAGAGCTTGCACGCGGCGATTTGACTGTAAGCGCCCTCGACGCCCTGGCAGGCGACGGTGGCCGTTTGAGGGAAGGGCGTGTCGGAGGCTGCAGCCGTGGCATGGGCCTTTTGCGACACCGTGATGCCCTTGAGCTCGTTGATGTAGCGCTGCTGCTCGGCCTTGCTCATGCTCATGAGGAGGCGGAACAGCGTGATGGTCTGCGCCTCGTAGCGCTCGGGTGCGCGGCTGGCGAGGTTGTTGAGCTTGGAGCGCTCGCGGGCGGGGTCGAAGACGGCCTTGCCCATCTCGATTTTTGATTTGGCGACTTCGGTGGCAATGTCCATGCGTTCGACAAAGCTGCTGAGAAGCGTAGTGTCGATGCCATCGATGGCCTGGCGGATGTCGGCAAGGTCCATGGAGGCCCCTTTCGTAAATCGTTGCCTGGGGTAGTTAATTTGGGACGGGGCTATTTTAGCTACCCCGGCAGCAAATCGGCCAAAACGTCGCGTTAACTGCCGGGGTAGCTAAAATAGCCCCGTCCCAAATTAACTACCCTTGGGGTGGGTGGACTAAAGCTGGCCTGCGTCCTCGAGGAGGGCATCCCAAATTGCGAGGGCGGCGGCTGCTTCGGCTACGGGGACGGCGCGCGGGACGATGCAGGGGTCGTGGCGACCGTGGACCGAGAGCTCGGCATTTTCCATAGCGTCCATGTCCACCGTCTGCTGCTCGCGGCTAATGGAGGGCGTCGGCTTTACGGCCATGCGCCACATGACGGGCGCGCCGGTGGAGATGCCGCCCAGGATGCCGCCGGCGTTATTGGACTCGACCTCGATCTCGCCGGTCTCGGCATCAACGCGGTACGGGTCGTTGTTCTCGCTGCCGCGCATGGCGGCCACGGCAAAGCCCATGCCAAACTCCACGCCCTTCACGGCGGGAATCCCAAACGCGATCTGCGCGATGCGGTTCTCGATGCCGTCGAACATGGGGTCGCCGATGCCCGCGGGAAGCCCGTAGATGCCGCACTCCACGATGCCGCCGATACTGTCGAGCTCGTCGCGCGCGGCCAGAATCTCCTCGCGCATGCGACCGGCGGCCGCTGCGTCGATGCAGGGCAGGTTGTTCGTAAGGATCGCCTTGCGGTCGGCCTCGCGATAGACCATGTCGTCCATGGGCAGGTCGGAGATGCCGCCGATTTGCGCGACGTGCGCCATGACCTGAATGCCGCGGGCCTCGAGTGCCTGCAGCGCGATGCCGCCGGCGATGCACAGGGGGGCCGTCAAGCGGCCGGAGAAGTGTCCGCCGCCGGCGACGTCATGCATGTTGTGGTACTTCACGCGCGCAGGGAAGTCCGCATGTCCGGGACGGGGCTTGCGGCGCAGCTCGGAGTAATCCTTGGAGCGCGTGTTGGTGTTTTCGATAATCGCGGCGATGGGCGCGCCGGTGGTATGTCCATCGACAACACCGGCGATGATGTGCGCGGCGTCGGCCTCGCGGCGTTTGGTTGCGGTCTCGTCGCGACCGGGGGCGCGACGGTCGAGGAAGGCCTGCAGCTTCTCCTGGTCCACGGCGATGCCCGCCGGGATGCCATCGAGCGAGCAGCCGATAGCGGGGGAGTGCGACTGGCCGAAGATGCTCAGATGCAAGACGTTGCCAAAGGTCGAGGACATGCTATTCCTCCTCGAGTGTGACCTTGCCGCCCAGCAGGCGGTAGTGATCGAAGAAATCGGGATAGGACTTGTTGACCGCCTCGGCCCCGTGGATCACGACCTCGCCGGTGGCGCGGCTCGCGGCGATGGCGGCCATCATGGCGATGCGGTGGTCGTTGTGCGAATCGACTTCGCCGCCGGTAAAGGCGTCGACACCCTTGATGATGAGGTCGTCACCGGCAATGCGCACCTGCGCGCCCAGCGCGGTGAGCTCGCGGGTGGTAGTTGCCAGGCGGTCGGATTCCTTGATGCGCAGGCGGGCACAGTCGCGGATGAAGGTACGGCCTTGCGCCAGTGATGCCACGGCCGAGATAACGGGTACCAGGTCGGGAATGTCGTGGGCGCTCATCTCAAAGCCGGCGAGCTTGTCGGACTGCACGGTGGCGGCGTTGGTGGAGCGCACGATGCGGGCACCAAAGCGCGAAAGCGCGGCGAGCACGTTGCGGTCGCCCTGTGCGGAGCTCAGCGACACGCCCTCGACGGTGATGGGGTCGCATCCGATGGCGCCGGCGCACAGCCAAAAGGCGGCGTTGGACCAATCGCCCTCGACGGCTACGCTGCCGGGCGTGCGGTACGAGCCGCTGTTCACGCGGAAGTTCGTGACCTCGGGCTGGCCGTCCTTGGCCGGAATACGCTCGACGTTGACCTCGACGCCGAAGGCCTTCATGGCCTGGATCGTCAGGTTGATGTAGGGGCGGCTCTCGATAAGGCCGCATACCTGCACGCAGGAGGGCTGAGCCAAAAGCGGGGCCGCCAGCAGCAGGCCGGAGATATACTGCGAGCTCACGTTGCCCGGAAGCACAAAGGTACCCGGGCGCATGCGGCCGCCCGTCTTGAGCGGAAAACCGCCCAGGCCCTGCAGGTCGCAACCGGCGGCAATGATCTCGTCCGAGAGCGGGGAGAGCGGGCGGGCGCCCAGGCGGCCCTGGCCCACGAAGGTGGCCTCCGCGCCCAGCGCACAGGCGACAGGCAGCATGAAGCGCAGCGTGGAGCCACTCTCGCCGCAGTCGAGCGTGCCGCCGGCAAGGGCCTTGAGCAGGCCAAATTCAACGCTCTTCATGGTGGGGTGGACCTGGAAGCCGTCCTCCACGGTCTCGATGCGAGCGCCGAGCGCCGTGAGGCAGCGCACCGTGGCCTCGATATCGGCGCAGGTCGTGTTGCAGGCAACGTGCGTCTCGCCGTTGGCAAGCGCGGCGCAGATGATGAGGCGATGCGCCATCGACTTGGACGCGATGGCGGGAACGGTGCCCTTGAGCGGGGACGGGGTGATGCGGGCTAGCATGCGGATGCGTCTCCCTTCTGGCCGAGGCCCTCGGCAATCAGATCGTGGAAGGTGGAAAGCGGCGTGCGGTCGATGCTGCAACGGCCAATGTCGTGCGGAATTACCAGGTCGATGGTGTCGCCCGTGCGCTTCTTGTCGTGGAGCGCCTCGGCAAAGACGACATCGGCGGAAAGCTCGCAGCGGGTCTTGAGACCGTGGCGGGCGCAGAGCTCCTCAATACGATCGGGCAGCTCGGCATCGCAGATGCCATGCAGGGCTGCGGCACGCGTGATGATGCCCATGCCGATCGACACGCAGTTGCCGTGGCCGAGCTCAAAGTGCTCGCAGGCTTCGACGGCGTGCCCGGCGCTGTGGCCAAAGTTGAGGAGCTTGCGCTGATTGGTTTCGCGCTCGTCGGCAACGACCACGGCGCGCTTGATGTCGATATTGCGGGCGATGATGAGCGCCACGCGAGCCACGTCCTGGTTGAGCAGCTCCAGCGTGAGCGGGGTCTTCTCCAGCTCGGCGAAAAGCTCCGGGTCGGCGATTACGGCGTGCTTGACGACCTCGCCGCAGCCGTCGGCGAACTGCTCGGGCGTGAGGGTGGCCAGGCACCCCACGTCGGCGATAACCACGCTCGGCTGCCAAAAGGCGCCGGCCAAGTTCTTGCCGGCAGCCAGGTCTATGGCGGTCTTGCCTCCCACCGACGAATCCACCATGGCGAGCAGGCTCGTGGGGATCTGCACAAACTTGCAGCCGCGCATGTAGGTGGCGGCCACAAAGCCCGCCACGTCGCCCACGACGCCGCCGCCGAGTGCCACGATCACGTCGGAGCGCGAAAGCTCGTGCTCGGCCACAAACTCCAGGATGTTGATGTAGGTCTCTGCGCGCTTGTGTGCCTCGCCGGCCTCAAAGGTGCAGATGCTCACCTCGTAGCCCGCTGATTCCAGGCTTTGCTTGACGGGCATCTGGTAGAGCGGGCCCACATTGGTGTCGGTTACGATGACGGCGCGAGCGCCGCCGGCAGTGGCGCGCACGAGCGGTCCCGCCTGCTCCAGCAAAAACGTGCCCACATGCACCTGGTAGGGGCGTGCGGTGTCGATATCGATGGTAATCGCCATAAGCTTCGGTCCTTTCGACCTGGCGTGATGGGTGGTCTAGTGGGAGGCCTCGTCGTCGAGCGCGCGCTTGATGCGATCGCCCTCGGCAAGGAGATTCTCCAGATAGCGCTGGTCGCGGTCCTTAAGGGCGCGGCTGTAGGCGCCAAGCGATTCGATCAGATGGTCGATCTCGAAGGCGAGCGCATCGGCGTCGTCGATCATGAGCTCGGACCACATCTGCGGATTGAGGTGCGCCACGCGGGTGAGGTCGCGGTAGCTGCCGGCCGAAAAGCCGTGGTGGACCTGAGCGGTCGGGCTCTTAACATAGGCGTTGGAGACGACGTGCGCGAGCTGGCTCGTAAAGGCGATGACGCGGTCGTGCTCGGCGGCGCTCGTTACGCTGAACTTGCCAAAGCCCAGGGGACGTACCATCTCGCGCACCTGGCCCAAAAGCTCCAGCTTAAGGGCGTCGTCCACTGCGGGCGGTACAAGTACGAGCGGTGCGCCCTGGAACAGGTCGGCGCGGGAATGCGCGTAGCCCGAGAACTGCGTGCCCGCCATGGGGTGCGCGCCCACAAAGTAAAAACCGTGCTCGCGGGCAAGCTCAAAGGCGCGCTCGCACACGATGCCCTTGACGCCCACGGTGTCGATCACCACGGGACCCATGATGGCGTCGGTGTCGGTGGCGTCGGCGAGCGCCTGGGCGTGCGCCTCGAGCCACTCGATGCATGCCTCGGGATAGCAGGCAAGGACGATGATGTCGCATTCGCCGAGCGTCTCGTCGTTGAGCTCTCCGGCGACAGTGCCCATGCTGGCGGCCGTCATGACGTCGTCATCGGGGTCCCAGGCCAGCACGCGGACGCCCGCCTGCGCATAGCCGCGGGCAAAGCTGCCGCCGATGAGGCCCAGGCCCACGATGCCGGCGCATTTGGGACCGCCCTGGTTAACGCGCGCGTTTCTCACCGTACCCATGGGCTACTCCTGAACGGTCTCTTGGCAGACGACCTCGCGGATAGCGCGGATGCGGCGCATGGTGTCGTCGAACTGGTCGGGGGTGAGGGCCTGAGCACCGTCGGACCAAGCGTGGCTCGGGTCGTCGTGCACCTCGATCTCCAGACCGTTGGCGCCGCAGGCAGTCGCGGCGAGCGCCATGGGCTCAACATAGCGGGTGTAACCGGTGGCGTGGCTGGGGTCGGTGACGACGGGCAGGTGTGACAGGTGGTGCAGCACCGGCACGGCGTTGAGGTCGAAGGTGTTGCGGGTGCGGGTCTCGAAGGTGCGGATGCCGCGCTCGCACAGGATGACGTTGTCATTGCCCTCGCTCATGATGTACTCGGCTGCCATAAGCAGCTCGTCGACGGTGCCGGACATGCCACGCTTGAGCAGGACCGGGGTCTGCGTCTTGCCGACCTCCTTGAGCAGGGGGAAGTTCTGGGCATTGCGAGCGCCAATCTGCATGACGTCGATCTTCTTGTCGAGGAAGACCTGCACGTCGCGCGGGTCCATGATCTCGGTGACGATCGGCATGTCGAGCTCGGCGGATGCCTCGCACAGCAGGTCCAGGCCGGCGGGGCCCATGCCCTGGTAGGCGTACGGGGAGGTGCGGGGCTTGTAGGCGCCGCCTCGCAGCATCGTTGCGCCGGCGGCCTTCACGCGGCGGGCGATGCGGATGAGGTTCTCGCCCTCGACGGAGCACGGGCCGGCGATGACCTGGAACTGGTCGCCGCCTACATGTACGCCGTGGCCGCAGTCGATGACGGAGTCCTCGGGGTGGAACTTGCGGTTGGCGCGCTTGAACGGCTCGGAGACGCGCTGCACACGCTCGACGACGTCCATGGACTCGAGCAGGAACGGGTCGATCTTGGTCGTGTCGCCCACCAGGCCGATGATGGTCTCGTTCTCGCCGCGCGAGACGTCGGTCTTGAGCCCCTTTTTCTCAATCCAGCTGACGATGTGGCTTACGGCCTCGTCGCTGGCGCTCTGCTTTAAAATTGCAATCATGGTGTGCCTCTCACCTCGATGGATAGTCCTTGCAAAAACGGCCCGCATTGCGAGCCGTTTTATATGGTGCATGTGAGTTTATACTATTAAGCTCACTTTTACGTTCTAAAGCGTGCCGTCGCGGCGCGTCTTCCACGTAATTGCAAAGCTTTTTCTATTATTTTGTTAGCCCGTGGCGCACTTGGGTATAATGCCAACCGTTCGCCCTATTAGCTCAGGGGATTAGAGCGTCTGCCTCCGGAGCAGAAGGCCGTTGGTTCGAATCCAACATGGGGCACCATCGAACGTAAGACCGTCCGAACCTCGCATGGTCCGGGCGGTTTTCTTATACCGACGCGACGTGATGGGACGTGTTATGGCAGCAACGGATATCGAGCGCGGACTCTCGACCGCCGAGGTCGAGGAGCGCATCGCCGCTGGTAAGATCAACCGCAACATGGAGCTCAAGACCAAGTCGGTCAAAGAGCTCATCATCGAGAACCTCTGCACGCTGTTTAACTTAATCAACGTGGTCTTGGCGATTTTGGTGTTGCTGACCGGTTCGTTTAAAAACCTGACGTTCCTGTTCGTGGTGTTCTTGAACACGGCAATCGGCGTCATTCAGTCCATGCGTTCCAAGCGAATGGTCGACAAGCTTACGCTGCTCACCTCTAAGAAGGCCATCGCGGTGCGTGACGGTGCCGAGGTGGAGCTCGACCTGGACCAGATCGTGCTCGACGACATCATTCGCCTGGGGCGCGGTGACCAGATTCCCGCCGACGCCGTGGTGGTGTCGGGCGAGGCGCTCGTCAACGAGAGCCTGCTGACGGGCGAGAGCGACCTCATCAAGAAACAGCCAGGCTCTGAGCTCATGAGCGGCAGCTTTATCGACTCGGGCCTGTTGCGCGCCCGCGTGATCCATGTCGGCGCCGATAACTACGTGGCAAAGATCAACAACGAGGCCAAGTACGTCAAAAAGGTCAATTCCGAGATCATGAACGCGCTCAACGCCATCGTGCGGTTCGCGAGCATTATCATGATTCCGCTTGGTCTGGCTCTCTTTGCCTCGAGTGTGAGCGAGCTGTGGGATGCTGCGGGAACCCCGGGCGATAGCGCGCTTTCCTGGTGCTTCTCCGAGCTGCTGGCCGGTCGTGTGCCTTCTTCGGCGCTGCTGTCCACGGTGGGTGCCCTGCTGGGCATGATTCCGCAGGGCCTGGTGCTGCTGACCTCGTCGGTGCTCGCGATTGCCACGGTGCGCCTGGCGCGTCGCAAGGTGCTGGCACAGCAGCTCTACTGCATCGAGACGCTCGCGCGCGTCGATGTGTTGTGCCTGGACAAGACGGGCACCATTACCTCGGGCCGTATGGAGGTCGAGGGCACCTATCCGCTGCCTGTTGAGGGTGTTGGCTTTGGCGCGGACTCGGACGAGGCAGCTGTTCCCGTCGAGACCACGGTGCTCGACTTTGCGCTCGCCAACGTGGCGCGTGCGACCTCGGCAGATGCCAACGAGACCTGCCAGGCGCTGCTCAACTACTACGCCGATCGCCCTGTTGAGGTGTCCGAGCCGCTGTCGGTTATTCCGTTCTCGTCGTCCAAAAAGTGGAGTGGCGCGTCGTTTGCGCAGGGCTCCTATGTAATGGGCGCCGCGCAGTTTGTGCTTTCGGATCGTGTGTTTTCGCAGGTCGAGAACCGTGTCGCCGAGCTCGCCGATACTTGCCGTGTGCTCGTGGTGGCGCGCGTGGACGGCTTTACGCCCGATGGCGACATGGTGGGCGAGGCCGAGCCCGTGGGTTTCGTGACCATCCGCGATGAGATTCGCACCTCGGCAGCCGAGACTATCGGCTACTTTAACGAGCAGGGCGTGACCCTCAACGTGATCAGCGGCGACGACCCGCGTACGGTGTCGTCGATCGCGCGCGTGGTGGGCGTGCCGGGCGCCGACGCTTACGTGGACGCCACGACGCTCGATACGCCGTCCAAGATTGATGCGGCGGTGGACCGCTATCACGTCTTTGGCCGCGTGGCCCCGCAACAGAAGCGCGAGCTCGTACAGGCGCTCAAACGCCGCGGGCACACCGTGGCCATGACGGGCGACGGCGTCAACGACGTGCTGGCGCTCAAGGAGGCCGACTGCTCCGTGGCGATGGCCGCCGGCTCCGATGCTGCGCGCAATGTGGCCGAGATCGTGCTCGTCGATAACGACTTCGCCTCGATGCCCGCCGTGGTGGCCGAGGGCCGTCGTTCTATCAATAACCTGCAGCGCTCTGCCGCGCTCTTTTTGACCAAGACGCTTTTCTCGATGGGCCTGGCGGCGCTGTGCATCGCGCTGCCGCCGTATCCCTTTGAGCCCATTCAGATGACGCTCATCAACTTCTTCTGCATCGGCGCGCCGGGCTTTGTGCTGGGCCTGGAGCCCAACAACGCCCGCGTGAAGGGGTCGTTCTTGACCAACGTGCTTAAGCGTGCGCTGCCGGCGTCGATTGCGGTTATTTTGGCCGCGGCGCTCGATATCTTTGTGGCGCGCGTATTTGGCTTTGGCCAGCTTACGCTTTCGACCATGTGCCTGCTCACGTCGTGCGCGGCGAGTGTCAGCCTGATCTGGCGCATTTCGCAGCCGCTCACGCCTTTGCGCGTGGTGCTTTTCGTGTTTGTCATCGCCGGTATTTTGACGGGCGTTATCGGGTTCCCGGGGCTGCTGTCGATCGCCAACCTGTCGATGGGCCAGATTGTCATCTTGGCGGTTATCGTCGCCTTTACCTGCGCGGTGTTCTTTAAGCTTGCCACGATGATGGACTCGCTTAAGCCACGTCGCCGTCATGCGGCCACCGGCTTTGGCCGTGGCGTGCGTGTTCGCCTGGGTCGCGGCGGCGGCAAGGTGAGCTCGACGGGTTCGACGGCGGAGCGTTTTGCCAAGCGCGTCGCCGCCGACATGGCGCAGCGCCGCGAAGCTCGCACCGTTCGTGAGGCCGAGGCCCGCGCACTCGAGGGCGTGGCCCAGACCCAGCCCAAGAAAAAGAAGAGCGCCGGCGTTAAGCGCTCCCGCGTGACCAAATCGCCCCAGGGCATCAAAGTCTCGATGCCCAAGAAAAAGAAGTAGTTCGCTGCCTTCAGGGATGATTTTTCTGGCGATGTTGAATTGGTGCCTTGCGCTTGTGGGGCCGTGTCGATGTTATGCTCTAACCTCAATTGTTTGAATTGCTTCGGAAAGAGGATGCCGTGATCTGCCCGCATTGCCTAAAGACCATCGAGGACGGCGCCTCGTTCTGCCCCTATTGCAACGCATACGTTGGTCCGGGCGATGGCCCCGAGCATACCGAGTTCGTGTTCTGCGACGGCTGCGGCGCCCGTCTGTCCCCGCATGACCGTACCTGTCCCAAGTGTGGACGCCCCGCGCCAGGCATCCTTTCCGAGGACGCGGCCGCATCCGACCTGGCAGCAGGGCGCACGGCCGGCTTTCCGCGCCTGACGCAGGAGCAGATCGATACCGAGGTGCCCCACGCGCCGGCATCTGCCGCCGCGGTGCTCTCCGACGCAGCCGACCCCAACGAGACCTGCGTGCTGCCTGCCTTCGATAAGGACTTTGGCATCCCCAAGGTCGATATCCCCACGCCGATGTCCCTGCGCGATGATGCCCAGCCCAAAAAGCAAAAGTCCAAGCGCAAGGTCCACCCCGACGAGGATGCCTATCACAAGCACAAGCGCCATATCCCCAAACCGCTCATCGTCATCGCGGTGCTCGCCGCCGTGTGCGGTGGTGCCTATTGGTTTGTGACTGCCGATCCCATGGGCGTCATGCCCGGCTTCTACGACCAGTTTGGCCAGGCCGCCAAGACCACCTTCCCGTCGCGCCAAAAGGGCGAGGCCACCGACAAAGAGCCCAAGCAAGAGGATACGTCCGAGGTCGTTCAGGAAGAGACCGTCTTAACCGACGACCAGCTCTACACCAGGCTCGACGGCCTGTACCAGACCATCGTGTCGTACAGCGACGAGAATCAGATTGGCGAGGTCATCGATTCGTTTAATAACGGCTATCTGCGTACACCGCTTTCCACCCGTCAGGAGCTGTCGCAGAGCGCCTATGCCCTGCGCGACCAGATTAAAAAGACCCAGGATGAGCTCAACAACCTCAAGGTTCAGGACGACACGGTCTATGCGGAGGACATCGATCATCTAAAGCAGCTTGCCCAGTGGATGTACGAACGTGTCGACGTGATCTGCCAGAGCTGGGATATCTCGCTGTCCATTCCCGACGGCGAGTCGCTCAGCGCCCGTCAGAGCGAGATCCTGGCGCCCATCGCACAGGGCGGCAACAGCGCGCTTAACCAGTACGACGCCAACGTGAGCGCATGGAGGCCGCAGCAGCGTTCGTAATTTGTTGCCCTCCGGCGGCATAACCTGCGTGCGCAATTGATGGAAGCCCGTGCTTATTGCTACAATTCGTACAAATATGCTTTAAACGCACGAGGAAGGAACCACATGTTTGGTTTTAAGAAAGAGCTCTATACGCCCGAGTACCAGCTCGTTGGTGACGAGTGCGCGGTGATCGAGACGTCGAAGGGCACCATCAAGGTCAAGTTTGACGGTGAGGGCGCCCCCATCCATGTGGCGAACTTCTGCGAGCTTTCCACGATGGGCTTCTATGACGGCCTTAAGTTCCATCGCTATGTGCCCGGCTTTGTGATCCAGGGCGGCGACCCCAATACTCGCGATATGTCCGGCGCCGACGTCGCTGCCGGCCTTGAGGGCCCCGACGGCATGCCCGGCACCGGCGGCCCCGGCTACTGCATCAAGGGCGAGTTTGCCACCAATCCGCGTAACAGCCATGTTGACGGCGCGCTTGCCATGGCCCGCTCCATGGATCCCGATTCCGCGGGCTCGCAGTTCTACTTCTGCCTGGGTGCCCAGCATAACCTCGACTCCGGCTATACCGTCTTTGGCACCACGGTCGAGGGCCTCGACGTCATCTCGCAGCTGCGCGCCGGCGACGAGATCGTTCATGTCGAGATCGTTCACGAGTAAAGGGGACTTCCTTGAATAGCCAGCTGATCCAACAGGGCCGCGCCGCTTATCGCGCGGGTGATTTTTCCGCTGCCGCCCAGATGCTTGGCGCGGCAAAGACTCCCAACGAGATCATGGGTGAGGCCGACCACCTGCGCGGCAACGCCTTGATGCATCTTGGCATGTATGCCGAGGCCGCCGAGGCCTACGCCGCCGCCCTCAACGACGGCGCCTATGGCAAGCGCGGCGCCCTGCTTACCAACCGCGGCAAGGCACTCGCCGCGGTGGGCGACTACACCACGGCTGCCCAGGCGTTCTCTGCAGCTACCCAGGACGCTTCCTACGCCACGCCTTTTAAGGCCTACTTGGGTCTGGGCAACGCGCTGTTCCAGTCGGGCGACTATGCGAACGCCGGTACTGCCTTCCGTCAGGCTGCCATCGACGGCGCCAACCCGGCTCCTGCGGCCGCCCTCGGCGATCTGGGCCGCTGCTTCATCAAGCTCGGCCGCCCCGCGGACGCCGTTGAGACCTATCGCACGGCTATCGACTTTGCCGGCCCGCGCGACGATACGCGCGCCCTCAACGCCGGCATGGGCCAAGCGCTTTCCGCCGCCGGCCGTCCTTCCGATGCGCTCGATGCCTTTAACGCCGCTACCGCCGACGGTATCTACCAGCTCACGCCCGAGCAGGCCGACGAGCTTGCCCGCGTGCACGACTCGCTCGCCGCGCCTTCGGCCCAGACGGCCATGTCCACGGCTCCGGCTCCCGCGATGGACGCTCCCGCTGTCGACCCGCTCGATCCCACGGGCGCGACCGGTCAGTTTATGCCCGACCCCTCTGACACCGGCTTCTTTACGCTGTCCGAGTCCGAGATGGTCCAGCAGGACCGCAAGCAGGCCAAGGTTCGTCGTCGCCACCGCCACACGGGTCTTAAGGTCTTCCTGGTACTGCTTCTGCTCATCGTGATCGCTGCCGGCGGTCTTGGCTATGCTTATACGCGCGGCATGGGCTACCCCTCGCAGGAGTCCGTTATCACCGACCTGTTCCAGGCTGCCGGTGACGGTGATACCGCCAAGGCCGAGTCCTTCCTGGCCTCGAGTCTGTCCGAGGACGCCAAGGCGATGATCATCTCCTCGATCCCGCAGGGCGCCACCGTCTCCATCGAGGGTATGGATCAGTCCATGACCGAGACCACCGCCAAGGTGAAGGCTTCGCTGTCCAAGGGCGGCGAGCAGGAGTACACCGTTAAGTTCGTGCGCTCCGACAACCATATCGGTTGGGCCGTTTCCTCCTTCGATATCGATTTCTCGGCCGCTGACAACCAGTAGTGACCTTATGAGATTTGGCTCTGCCCGGCGCTTCACCGCAAGTGAGGTGCCGGGCTTGCGCTAGTATGATGGGCTAGTAGTTTTCCAGCAATCATCCAACACATCAGGAGTTGCGTTGTTTTCTTTGATGGATATGTTCTTCGGTAGCTATGCGGGCGATCTCGCCATCGACCTCGGCACCGCCAATACGCTCGTCTCCGTGCGCGGCAAGGGCATCGTCATCCGCGAGCCCTCCGTTGTCGCTATCGACAAGAACGACGAGCGCATCCTGGCAGTCGGTATCGAGGCCAAGCGAATGCTCGGCCGTACGCCCGGCAACATCGTGGCCGTTCGTCCCCTTAAGGACGGCGTCATCGCCGACTTCGATGTCACCGAGGCCATGCTTCGCTACTTTATCGACAAGGCTTCCGAGAAGCGCTATCCGTGGACTCCGCGTCCGCGCGTCGTCGTCTGCGTTCCCTCCGGCGTCACGTCGGTCGAGAAGCGCGCCGTCTTTGAGGCCACGATTCAGGCCGGTGCTCGCCAGGCCTATCTGATCGAGGAGCCCATGGCGGCTGCCATCGGCGCCGACCTACCCGTCGAGGAGCCCACGGGCTCCATGGTCATCGATATCGGCGGCGGCACCACCGAGGTCGCCGTTATCGCTATGGGCGGTATTGTCGTGTCGCAGTCCATCCGCATTGCCGGTGACGAGTTCGACCAGGCTATCCTCACCCATGTTCGCGATGCCTATAACCTGGCTATCGGCGAGCGTACGGCCGAGGACATCAAGATTAAGGTCGGCTCCGCCGTGCCGCTCAAGGATGAGCTCGACGTCGAGGTCAACGGACGCGACGTTATCACGGGCCTGCCCAAGACCGTGCGTATCGAGAGCGAGGAGATCCGTCGCGCGCTCAACAAGCCGCTCGACGAGATGGCCAAGGCCGTTAAGGACGCTCTGGACGCCACGCCGCCCGATCTTGCCTCGGACCTTATGTACTACGGCATTCTGCTGACCGGCGGCGGTGCGCTGCTGCGCGGCCTCGACGTGCGCCTGCGCGACGAGACCGGCGTTTCGGTCAACGTCAGCCCCACGGCGCTCGATAACGTCGTAAACGGCTGCGCCCGCGTGCTCGAGGCCAACGCCTTTGACGGTGGCTTCGTCCAAACCAATGCTTAATTTCCAAAAGGTGGATTCCATTTGGCACGATCTTCGGGTTTCTCTCCAAATCTGAATACCAAGCGACAATCAACGGGTATGCGCCCGTTGATTGTTTTCAGCCTGATTTCGGTGTTGCTGCTCACGTTTTATATCCGTGAGGGCGAGGCCGGGCCGATTCATGCCGTACGCTCGGGCGTGACGACGATTACCTCGCCGGTGCGCTTTTTGGGGTCGGCCGTGGCGGCTCCCTTTAACGCGATCGGCAACGTGTTCTCCAACCTCACGGCTTCGCAGGAGTCGCTCGACGACCTCAAGAAGCAAAACGAGGTGCTGACCTCTAAGGTCGCCGAGCTTTCCGAGTCTCAAAAGACTGCCGAGCGCCTGGAGGGCCTGGTCGGGCTGCAATCGACCTACAACCTTAAGTCGACCGCTGCCCGTATTGTCGGTGCGTCGGGCGATGCCTGGACCTCGACCGTTACCATCGACAAGGGCTCTGCCGACGGACTTACCATCAACATGCCCGTGACGAGTTCTGCCGGTGTTATCGGCCAGATTATCGAGGTATCGGCCAAGACCTCTACCGTACGCCTGATTGGCGACGAGAACTCGGGCGTGTCGGCTATGGTGCAGGACACGCGCGCCCAGGGCATGCTGCAGGGCCAGCCCGATGGCACCCTGCGCCTTGAGTACGTGAGCGTCGACTCCGACGTCAAAGTGGGCGACATCATCGTGACCTCTGGCATTGGCGGCGTGTTCCCCAAGGGTCTGCCGCTCGGCACCGTTTCCTCGGTGGAGAAGTCGGCCAACGATGTGTATTACACCATCGTCGTACGCGCCCAGACCACGGCAGAGAATAACGAGGAGGTGCTCGTCATCACCTCGCTGACCGATGAGCAGTCGGCCTCGGACGAGGACGTGAGCTCTGCTAACAGCACGCCGCAGGGCACCTCGCGCGATTCGGCGACCAAGACTAAGGGCGAGGACTCGGACGAGAGCTCCGAATCGTCCGAGACAACCGATTCCGGCTCGAGCGAATAGGGAGGGCATGTCCATGGATCTACACGAACAGGGGGCGAGCTCCCGTACGTTTGCTATCGCCGCCATCGCCTGCGTGCTCCTGCAGGCGGGCCTGGCGCCGCAGATTTCCATCGCGGGCGGTCGCGTCAACTTTATGATTATCCTGGTGTGCCTGAGCGTGTTTTCGGGCGATCCCACGCGGGCTGTCGTCTGCGGTTTTTGCAGTGGCCTGTTCTATGATCTTTCCGCCGCCGTTCCGGTGGGCGTTATGTCGCTGCTGCTGACGGTGGGCAGTTTTGCCCTGGTGCACAGCTCTGCCGGTCAGACGGGCGGCTCCCCGAGCGCGCGCGGTATTACCGTGGGCGCCTTCGCGCTTGCCATCAACGTGGTCTACAGCATCATCTTGCTGTTTATGGGTCTGGAGACGAGCTTTGTGGTGGCTGTTTTTGGCCATGCACTGCCGTCTTCGATCCTGACGGGTCTGGTCGCCATTCCGTTTTTGATGTCCGGTGTCGTGCCGCAGTCCGGTTACGGATTCTCCGCACGCGGTGGTCGTCAGACGGGCATGCGCTTCAAGCCCAAGACCCGCAAACTCAAATAGGGGAGGCCCGTAGATGTCTTCCCAGATGACGGTTATCATCGCCGGTATCGTGCTGGTCGTGGCCATTGTGGTCGCGCTGGTCATCATGCGCCGCGGCGATTCCCGTTTTACCTACGACACACAGCATGGAACGGCCCCGCGTGCCACCGAGGGCGAGGGCAATACCGCCGCTACCGCCTTCAAGGGTCGCTTCTCCATCCTTACCGCCGGCGTGGGCGCGATGTTTGCCGCGCTCGCCGTTAAGCTGTGGGGTATGCAGATGGTCTCGTCGGACTACTACGACAAGCAGGCCAAGAGCAACCAGACCCGTACTGTCACCACGCCGGCTGTGCGCGGGCGAATCCTTGATCGCAATGGCGTGGCACTTGTCCAGAACCGTCCTTCACTTGCTGTCGTGGCCTACCGCGACCTTGCCGAGGACACCGTGCTGGTGCGCCATCTTGCCAACGTGCTCGGTATGCCCTACGTCGCGGTGCTGCGCAATATCCAGGACAATTCCGAGGGCGCTCAGAGCCTGCATACCATCGCGACGGACGTGCGCCGCTCCACGGTTGCCTATATTCAGGAGCATGCCGGCGAGTTCCCGGGCGTGAAGATTGCCGAGCGCACCGAGCGCCAGTACCCGTATGGCGAGACGGCCTGTCACATTTTGGGTTATACCGGCACCATTACCTCTGAGCAGCTCGAGGCACAGAACAAGAAGTCTTCGGGCGATAACGATAGCGCTGCCGGTCAGATTACGTACCAGTCTGGTGATATCGTGGGCCAGGCGGGTGTCGAGAGCTACTACGAGAACTTGCTGCAGGGTATTCGCGGCGAGCAGACGGTTAAGGTCGATGCCTCGGGCAACGTGACCGGACAGGCCGGCGCCGTGCCTGCCAAGGCCGGCTCCGACATTAAGCTCACGCTTGACCTCAAGATTCAGCAAGCCTGCGAGACGGCGTTGGCGAGTGCTATCGAACTCGCCAAGACCACGGGTTACAGCAACGCCGGCAACGGCGCCGTGGTGTGCCTCGACCCCAACAACGGCGAGATTCTGGGCATGGCAAGTGAGCCCAAGTTTGATCCGTCCGTGTTTATCGGTGGTGTCTCCAACGACGTGTGGACCGAGCTCAACGACGACGAGGGTTCGCACCCGCTGCTCAACCGCGCTATTAGCGGCCAGTACATGTCAGCTTCGACCATTAAGCCGCTCTCGGCCTTGGCGGGCCTTGAGTTTGGAACCTATACCTCGGGTCAAACGACCAACTGCACGGGCTATTGGACGGGCTTGGGAAAGTCGTGGGGCAAGTATTGCTGGCTGCACTCCGGCCACGGCACCATGACGCTGCAGTCCGGTATCGCCAATTCGTGCGACCCCGTGTTCTACGACATGGGCAAGGCGTTTTTCTACAACGACCAGCACCCTGAGGGTCTGCAGGAGGTCTTTCGCCGTTGGGGGCTGGGCAAGACCTGCGGCATTGACCTGCCAAGCGAGGGTGCCGGCCGCATTCCAGACGCCGAGTGGAAAGAGTCGTACTTTACCGATGCCTCGGCCGAGGACCGTAAATGGAACGCCGGCGATATGACGAACATCGCCATCGGGCAGGGCGACATTTTGGTGACGCCGCTGCAGATGGCATGTGCCTACATGGGCCTTGCCAACGGCGGCAAGCAGTTTGTGCCGCATGTGTTTTTGTCGGCGGTGTCGCGCGATGGCGACGGCGATGCCTATAAGTACAACGGCAAAGGCAAAAAGAAGCGCTTGGAGGCGCAGATTAACAGCGATGCCGACTTGACGCTCGTCCGCAACGGTATGCACGACGTGATCTACACGGCCTCGACGTCGCTGGCCGCCCACTTTAGCAGCCTGACACCGCAGGTGTTCGGCAAGTCCGGCACGGGCGAGAAGAACGGCGAGGACGATTACGCATGGTTTTGCGCCTATGCCCCTGCTGACGATCCTAAGTACGTGATTGCCACCATCTTGGAACAGGGCGGTGGCGGATCGGATACGGCGATGCATGTCGTGCGCGATGTACTCGGTGCGATTTATGACGAGCCCGATACCTCATCGGCTACGGGCGATTCTTCGGTTCGATAGGAGGTTGCGATGGACTTTTCGCCGGCGGACCTGTTCCGCTCAACCAAGACCGGCTCCCGCAGCAGCCTGGACCGCGTTAACAAGCAGCTCTCGGCCTCGCGCGGCACGTTCCGCCAGAAGGTACACATCGGTGTGCTGCTGGCTACCGTCGCGCTCGTTGCCTATGGCGCCATCATTATTTGGTCGGCCTCGCAGTTTAAGGCCGATGCCTCGTTCTCGCGCCACCTGCTGGGTATTGGCATTGGCGCGGTGCTGGCGGTGCTCGTCTGGCGCACCGACCTGCGTGGCATTTCCAATTTCTCGACGGCGCTGCTCGTCATTGACCTGATCGTGATCTTCTCGCCCAAGATTCCGGGCCTGTCCTATACGGGCGGTCTGGGCATGACGGGCTGGATCAAGATCCCCGGTATCGGTCTGACCTTCCAGCCCGTTGAGCTCGCCAAGCTCATCACCATCTTCTTTATCGCCACGCTTGGCTCGCAATACAACGGCCGCATCGATACCGTTCGCGACTACGTCAAGCTCTGCGGTATGCTGTCCATCCCGTTTTTGGCCGTCGTCGCCATGGGCGACCTGGGCTCGGGCCTGGTCGTGCTGGTCTCGGGTGCCATCGTCATCTGCATGAGCGGTGCACGTCGCGAATGGGTGCTGTCGACCTTGGCCCTGCTGGTTGGTTTGATTGCGCTCATCTTGGCGCTCGACTCGGTCTTTGATTCGCTCCTTGGCCACGACGTTCTTATCAAGCAGTATCAGATGAACCGTCTGACGGTCTTCATCGACCCCGACAACGCCAATTCGGATGATGCCTACAACCTGCAGCAGTCGCTCATTGCCGTCGGTTCGGGTGGCTTCTTTGGTAAGGGCCTGGGCCACGCGACGCAGTCGGCCGGCGGCTTTCTGCCCGAGTTCCACACCGACTTCGTCTTCGCCTTCCTGTCCGAGACGTTCGGCTTTTGCGGTTCCTTTTTGCTCCTGTGCCTCTACGTGCTGCTTATCTTCTCGACGATCCGCGTTGCCTTTAAGTGCGAGTCCCTGTTCTTGCGCCTATCGTGTGTGGGCATCGTCGGCATGTGGGCGTTCCAGACCTTCGAGAACATCGGCATGTGCATTGGCATGATGCCGATTACCGGTATTCCGCTGCCGTTTATTAGTTTTGGTTCGTCGTCGATGATGATTCAGTTGCTGACGGTGGGTATCGTACAATCCATATGGCGGCATCGTTCGGGCGCCGCGTAACCGCTGGAGGGGTTTGCCATGAAGATTCCCGTAGATAAGTTGACCAGCGCTTTTAAGATGGGCGCGTCTGTTAAGAAGGATTCCGATACACCGGTGCGTGTCTCGGTTTACCTTGATTCGACTGCGTCCCGCTTTTTGGTCGAGACGGTGCGCGATGCCTTTGTGCCGCAGACGACTTCGGGCATTGTGCGTGTTGATCGCCTGGGGGAGGACCGTATCGTTCCCAAGGCCGATACCGACGTGGTGTTGGTCCTCTCGTGCGGATCTGACCGCCTGGAGAGTGCTGTGCAGGAGCTCGTGATTGCCGGCGCACCCGTGTGCGTGCTTGCCGAGTCCGCCGTCGAGGTGCCGTTCGTTGAGGAATCTACGCCCATGCTTGGCGTGGTGGCGGCGACCGACAAGACCTATCTGCTCGAGACGCTTGCCCGCTGGATTCTCGATCGTACGGACAAGGAGACGGCTTTTGCCGCCAACTTTGCCTTCATGCGCATCGCGGCGGCCAATCGTATCATCACCTCGTGTGCGCTCACCAATATGGCGACCGGCGCGCTGGTGTTTTTGCCGGGCGCCGATTATCCCGTTATGGCGCTGGCGCAGGTGGGCATGCTCTTTGAGCTCGCGGCCATCTTTGGACGCGGCATTAAGCCTGAGCGCGGCTACGAGGTCGCAGGCGTGCTCGCCGGCGGTCTGGTGATTCGCGCCGTCACCCGCGCATTGGTGAAGCAGACGCCGCACATCGGCTTTGTCGTTAAGGCGCTTACCGCCGCCGCAGGTACCTATGGCATGGGCCGCGCGCTCGTGTCGCTCTACGAGCGCGATGTGGACTACAGCCGTGCCAACGAGGTCGCTGCCGCCACGTTCTCGCGCGTTCGCGACCTGGTGACCACGGTCGCCGGTGCCACCCGTCCTATGAGTCCTTTCGAGGATGCATCCGATCTCGCTGCTTAGGGGTTTCTTTTGCGCGTTGCATACCAAGACTGTTTTCATCTGATTGAGCCGTTGCTCGCCAAGGTCGAAAAGCCGAGTCGCTATATCGACCACGAGTGGGGCACGCTCTCAAAGGCCGATGCCGACTATCGCTGCTGCATGATCTATCCGGACGTGTATGAGGTCGGTCTGCCCAACCAGGGCATCGCCATTCTCTACAACATCCTTAATCAGGCCGAGGGCATTTCCTGCGAGCGCGGCTACGTGCCGTGGCCCGATATGGGCGATGCGATGCGCGAGGCGGGGATTCCGCTGCTGTCGCTCGAGGGCGCAGCGCCCGTGGCATCGTTCGACATCGTCGGCATGCACGTGCCGCACGAGATGGCTGTGACAAACTTCCTCGAAGCGCTCGATCTCGCTGGCATTCCGCTGTTAGCTGCCGACCGTACCGAGGACGATCCCATCATCGTCGCCGGTGGTCCCTCGGTGTATAACCCCGAGCCGTACGCGGCCTTTTTCGATGCCATCCTCATTGGCGAGGGCGAGGAGTCGCTGCTCGAGATCTGCCAGCTGCATCGCCGCCTGCGCGACGAGGGCGTCTCGCGCGCTCAGATTGTCGAGCAGCTCGCGACGGTCGCCGGTACCTATGTGCCGTCCCTGTATGAGGTGCGTCATGACGAGCCCTGCTCGCCGCATGGCTACACCGTGCCGCGCGAGGGCAAGGACGTCCCGCCGGTAGTCTACAAGCGCGTCGTCGAGGACTTTGGTGCCACCAATCCGCTTTCTCAGTCGTGCGTGCCGTATGCGCAGCTCGTCCACGATCGCCTGTCTATCGAGATCCTGCGTGGCTGCGCCCGCGGCTGCCGTTTTTGTCAGGCAGGCATGACGTATCGTCCGGTACGCGAGCGCTCGGCCGACCAGATCGTGTCGTCGGTGATCCAGGGCTTGGAAAAGACTGGCTATGACGAGGTGTCGCTTACCTCGCTTTCGACGACCGACCACTCCTGTATCCGCGACGTACTCGGTAGGCTCAATCGCCGTCTGGAGGACACGGGCATTCGCGTGTCTATTCCGTCGCAGCGCTTGGATTCGTTTGGCGTTGATATGGCTGAGTCGGTCGCCGGCGAAAAGAAGGGCGGCCTGACGTTCGCGCCCGAGGCGGGCAGCCAGCGTAT
The DNA here is from genome assembly GCA_900542155.1 of uncultured Collinsella sp. Lineage (GTDB taxonomy): Bacteria > Actinomycetota > Coriobacteriia > Coriobacteriales > Coriobacteriaceae > Collinsella. The sequence goes on along the minus strand of UQMD01000002.1, from coordinate 69,671 downwards.
GCGCGACATCATCAACAAGAACGTAACCGAGGAGGATTTGGATCGCGCGGCCAAGGCAGCCTTCGAGGCTGGCTGGAACCGCATGAAGCTTTACTTCATGATGGGCCTTCCCGGCGAGCGCGACGAGGACATCGTGGCTATCGCCAACCTGGCCGATCACGTGTTGGAGCTCGGTCGCTCCGTGGTGCCCAAGGCGCGCCGCGGGTCTATCTCGGTGTCTATCTCTGTTTCGGTCTTTATCCCCAAGGCGGCAACGCCCTTCCAGTGGTGCCCGCAGCTCGATTACGACGACGTCAAGCGCCGCCAGAAGCTGCTCATCACGAGCGTGCGCAACCGCGCCGTTCGCGTGCACTACCACGATGCGGAGACCTCGCTTATCGAGGCTGCACTCTCCCGTGCCGGTCGCGATATGACGCCGGTCATCATCGATGCCTGGCGTGCGGGCTCGCGCTTCGACGCCTGGGTGGAGCACTTTTCGCTCGACAACTGGAAGGAGGCCGCTGCCAAAAACGGCATCGACCTCAACGAGCTGGTGCACCTGCCCTACGAGCTAAACTGGCGCCTGCCCTGGGAGCACGTGAGCCCCGGCTGCACGCGCGGCTTCCTCGAGCGCGAGTACCGCCGTTCGCTCGAGGGCGTCACGACGCCCGACTGCACCCGCACGTCGTGCACCGGCTGCGGAATCTGTCCCACGCTCCATGCCAAGAACGTATTGATGGGTGATCGCGCATGAGTGAGCGCTTGACCGATAATCCCACGCTCTTTAGGCTGCGCGTTCGCTACGGCAAACGTGATCGTCTTAAGTACCTGGGCCATCTGGAACTAATCCATACCATTGAGCGCATCGTGCGCCGTGCGGGTCTGCCCTATGCCGTGACGCAGGGTTTCTCGCCGCATATGCGCGTGGGCTTTTCGTCGGCGCTGCCCGTGGGCACGTCGTCGACCTGCGAGTGGTATGACCTTTTTATGACCGAGTTCGTCGCGCTCGACGAGGCCTTTGAGCGCCTTGCCGCGGCGTCTCCGGCCGATTTGGCGCCCATCGAGGCCGCATACATCGACGTGCGCACGCCGGCGCTCACGGCTCAGCTCACGCGCCTGTCGTACCGCATCGACTTGCACCTGGACCCCGGGGCCCCCGTGAGCGCCGACGAGGTACGCGCTGCGATCGACACACTGCGTGCAGGCCATGGCATCGACTACGCGCGCGGTAAGAAGAGCAAGCGCCTTGACCTTGATCACACACTGATGGGCTATGAGCTCACGGCGGGGGAGCGTCCGGACCATCTGGTGCTCATGCTCGACACCCATGCCGACAACGAGGGCTCCATGCGTCCGGAGATTTTGCTTTCTGCTGCTGATGTTTTGTTGCAGGGCTTGACCCCGGGCGTCGATGCACCTATTGTTTCCACCGGTATGCAAGACCTCGTGACCATCTGCTCCTACGATGTCGAGCGTCAGAATCAAGCATGCGAGGACGACGAGGGCCGACTCGTCAGCCCCATACCTGTGCGAACTTGTGGATTTGCTCCACATACTCGTTGACGGGGGTATTATCGCCTGCTACTATATTCGGCTGTTGCACTAACTGATGCATGAAGGGCAAGTAAACATGTACGCAATCGTTAACACGGGCGGCAAGCAGTACAAGGTCGCCACCGACGATGTCATCACCGTCGAGAAGATCGAGGGCAATGAGGGCGACAAGGTCACCCTGCCGGTCATCTTCCTCAACGATGGTAAGAAGATCGTCACCGATCCCGACAAGCTGGCCAAGGCCAAGGTTACCGCTCAGATCGTTGAGCAGTTCAAGGGCGAGAAGCAGCTGGTCTTCAAGTTCCACAAGCGTAAGCGCTATCGTCGTCTGAAGGGTCACCGTCAGCAGCTCACCAAGCTGAAGATCGTGAAGGTCCAGGCTACGTCCCGCGCCAAGAAGGCTGTCAAGGCAGAGGCCGAGGCTGTTGCCGAGGCTCCCGTCGCCGAGTAGATTACACTCGTAACGAAAGAGTAGGTATACACAATGGCACACAAAAAAGGACTCGGTTCCTCCCGTAATGGCCGTGACTCCCGCGGTCAGCGCCTTGGCACGAAGCGCTATGCCGGCCAGACGGTAACCACGGGCACGATTCTCGTCCGTCAGCACGGCACTCACATCCACCCGGGTGAGAACGTTGGCCGTGGCAAGGACGACACGCTGTTCGCGCTGGTCGACGGTACCGTTGAGTTCCACAAGGGTATCAAGCACAGGGTCAGCGTACGCCCGCTCGCGAACGCGTAATTCACCCTTCATAGAGCACATATGTGGGAGGCACTTGAGTTTTAGGATTCAAGGGTCTCCCTCTTTTTGTAGGAGGCGATTCTGTTGTCACAGTTCACCGATATCAGCCGCATTAACGTGTGCGGCGGCGACGGCGGTGCCGGATGCATGTCGTTTAGGCGCGAGGCCTTTGTCCCCAAGGGTGGCCCCGATGGCGGCGACGGCGGTCGTGGCGGCAATGTCGTCATCCAGGCCGATGCTCAGCTGTCTTCACTGATCGATTACCGCTTTAAGCATCATTTTCGTGCCGAGCGCGGAACGCACGGTCAGGGCGCCCGCCGCAACGGAAAGAGCGGCGAGGACCTTATCTTGAAGGTTCCCATGGGTACCGTGGTGCGCGAGCTCGACCCCGAGACGCAGACCCCGATGTTCGAGATTGCCGACTTGGTGCATGATGGCGAGCGCGTTGTCGTGGCCCCTGGTGGCGCCGGTGGCCTGGGCAATACGCACTTTGTGACGTCGGTGCGCCGCGCGCCCGCATTCGCCCAGCTGGGCGAGCCGGCCGAGGAGCACTGGATTGAGCTCGAGATGAAGCTTATGGCCGATGCCGCGCTCGTGGGTTTCCCCTCGGTGGGTAAATCCTCGCTTATTGCGCGCATGAGTGCCGCCCGACCCAAGATTGCCGACTATCCGTTTACCACGCTCGTGCCCAACCTGGGTATGGTGCGTGCCGGCGAGTACTCTTATGTCGTTGCCGACGTCCCCGGCCTCATTGAGGGTGCGAGCGAGGGAAAGGGCTTGGGCCATCAGTTCCTGCGCCACATCGAGCGCACGGCGCTTATCATGCATGTCGTCGACATGACGGGCGGTTTTGAGGATCGCGATCCGGTCGAGGACTATCGCATCATCAACCGCGAGCTCGAGCAGTATGGCGCCGAGCTCTCGGAGCGCCCGCAGATCGTCGTCGCCAACAAGTGCGATGCGCCGGGCACGGCTGACAAGATTGCCGACCTCAAACGCGCTGCGCTCGACGATGGACATATGTTCTTTGCCGTGTCTGCTGTAACGGGCGCCGGCCTCAACACGCTGATGCTTGCCGTGGGCGAGCAGGTGGCTAAGCTGCGCGCCGAGTTGGCTGTCTCCGATGAACCGGTCGATCTGCGTGACGATGAGTGGGAGCGCCGTCGCCTGCAGCGTGAGAAGCGTTTCCGTATTGTTCAGGAAGAGCCCCACGCCTTCCGCGTGGTCGGTCGCGCCATCGAGCGCATGGTCATCCAGACCGACTGGGAAAACGAGGAGGCCGTCATCTACCTTCAGCATAAGTTTGCGCGCATGGGTGTTGACGACGCGCTCGAGAAGGCCGGCTGCCGTGCGGGCGACGAGGTCCGCATTTGCCAGCGCGCCTTTGACTTTGAGGGCGCCGAGGACTTCTCGGAGTACGAGGAGGAGCTTGAGGACGAAGGCGGGGACGTTGCCGTTGAGGTCTTTGACGTAGCCGATGCTGCGGACGAGGGCGTCGAGGTTGTCGATGCGGCGGACGTCGCGGACGATGTCGAGACCCCGGAGGGCGAGTAAGTCATGTCGCTGCGCGGTGGAATTGGTCTGCCTGAGCTGCCTATCAAGGATGGTCAGGAGTTTCGGCTTGGCATCATGGGTGGCACCTTCGACCCGATTCACTACGGGCACTTGGTTACCGCCGAGCAGGCGCGCGAGTCGCTCGACTTGGACGCCGTGCTCTTTATGCCGGCCGGCTCTCCCGCCTTTAAGCTCGACAAACCGGTGACGCCTGCCGAGGACCGTTATGCCATGACGGTCCTCGCCACCGCTGCGAATCCGGCTTTTTTGGCGAGCCGATTCGAGATCGACCGTCCGGGCGTGACCTATACGGCCGATACGCTTCATGCCCTTCGCGACTTTTACCCGCCTCAGGTAAAGCTCTACTTTATTACGGGCGCTGACGCGATTATAGATATTGTGACCTGGCATGATGCCGACCGAATCGCCGAGCTTGCCACGTTTATTGCGGCGACGCGACCGGGCTTTGATATCGATACTGCTCGCGCGCGAATTAAAGAGTCGGGCCTGCCGTTTGACGTGCGTTATATCCAGATTCCGGCGCTGGCGATTAGCTCGACCAACATTCGCAAGCGAGTTGCCCGTGGCATGAGCGTGCGCTATCTTACGAGCGAGTCCGTGCTCGGCTATATTCGTAAACGCGGGCTGTATACCGATCTGGGTCAAGAAGATTTTGAGTGATGGGGGTCTACGTTGTCGGTAGAGGATCAGTTTGAAGGCGATGAGCGCGCGTTGCTTAAGCGCATTCAAGAGCTGCTTGATGTGCGTATGAAGGATAAGCGCAAGCGCTACATGCATTCGCTGGGTGTTGCCGAGACCGCGCTTCATTTGGCCGAGGTCTACGGCGTTGACCGCTTTGATGCCGCTGCCGCCGGCCTGATTCACGACTGGGATAAGGTGCTCTCCGACGACGAGCTCGTGGCCCGCGCGTTGCACTACGGCATTAAGGTTGCCGGCTCTCCTTCGGCCGCGACACCGCTGCTGCATGGCCCGGTTGCCGCCTATGAGCTTCCGCAGCTTTTTCCCGAGCTATCGTCTGCTGTTTTCCAGGCTGTCGACCGTCACACCGTTGGCGCCTGCGACATGACGCCGCTCGATATGGTGGTCTTTGTGGCCGATGCCATCGAGCCCAACCGCCATGGTGATTATGCCATCGCGCTGCGCAAGATGGTGGGGGAGTCGACGCTTGACGAGTTGTTCTTCTCCTGTTTTGCGCAGGGTCTGGTCTACGTGATCCAGTCCGGGCGTTATCTTTATCCCACGGCTATTACGATTTACAACCATTACGCCCAGCTGCGCTAGCTCGGGTGTGTCTAGAAAGAGGTATTCCATGGCCGATGAGACCATGACCGACGAGCAGATTCTTGAAGGTGTGGAGCACAAGAGCTTCGTTGCCACGTCCGACCGCACCGCTGCCTCCCTGTCCGCGAGCGGTGTCGCCGCCGAGGATGTCGCCCGCGCCGCCGCGCAGGCCGCCTACGACAAGAAAGGCGAGGACGTGCAGGTGCTCGATCTGACCGAGCTCTCCGACGTGTGCGATTACTTTGTGATCGCCACCGGTACCAACAACCGTCAGGTCGATTCTATCGTCGACGAGATCGAGGAGAAGGTTGCCGAGGCCTGCGGTGAGCACCCGTTCTCCATCGAGGGCCGCGAGCAGAAGACCTGGATGCTCATGGATTACGGCTCGGTTGTCGTCCACGTCTTCACCCCCGAGGCCCGCGACTTCTACCGCCTCGAGAAGCTCTGGGGCGACGCCCCCCAGCTCCCCCTCAATCTCCTCTAAATGATTTTTCTGGGACGGGGATAAAAAAATCATTCCTACCGTTCACCGAACCGCCCATCTTTGTTGGGCGGTTCGCTATTTTCTTTTCCCTCCTTTTGTATGCTGTGGCTATCGCAAACTCGGAAGGGAGGGCTTCGATGACTCGCGTTGCCCGTGTGTTATCCGAACTCGGTCATTATCATGTTATGGTCAAAGGCTGTGCTGACCAACTGATCTTTGAGGACGATGACGACCGCTACTATTTCCTCAATCTGATGAGTCAGCGTTTTACATCCGACCACATACGGTTGCTTGCTTGGTGTTTGATGGACAATCATGTGCATCTGCTATTTGATGACCCCGATAACCAAATGAGTACTGCGATGCACGCCATAGATACAGCGTATGCTATGCGATTCAATGTGAAGACAGGCAGGCGTGGGCCAGTTTTTCAAGAGCGTTTTAAGAGCGTTGTTATTTCCGATGATGAGCAGCTGCTCCGTTGCGTTCGTTACATTCACGACAATCCTGCGAAGGCGGGCATATCTTCTGCACCTATGTATAGGTGGAGTAGCTTCCATGAGTATTTCGGTACGCCTGAAATCTGCGATTGCAGTGATATTGTCGAACTATTTGGTGGTTCGGAGGCGTTTTACCTTACAAGTACAGACGGTAAGCCCAATTCGTATTACTTGCCTGAAGGCAAACACGTTTCCGATATGGATGCTTTGGAAGTCGCACAGGCTTTATTGGCTCCACTTGAGCCCTACCGGCTCAAGACGTTGCCGAAGCAAGAACGGAATCGTCTGTTGGCAATGCTGAAACATCGAGGCTTTACGATTGCCCAGATTTCGCGTATTACGGGAATCGGGACAAATATTATTCAGAGGGCGAAATGAGGCCTGAAATGATTATTTCATCCCCGTCCCAAAATAATCAAAAGCACCGATAGCGCCAGATTGATTTTTTAATCCCCGTTCCAGAAAAATCATTGGGAGGAGAAGCGGGATTGGCGGCCGAAGGATAGGGCGGTGTCGCCGAATTTGTCTCGGACGGCGTCGATGGCGACGGAGAGGTCGCGGCGGTCGCTGGATTGGGCTCCGCGGTCATCGATCTCGCAGAACAGGTCGGTTTGGATACCGCCTTGGTGGTTGAAGTCGCTCATGCCGATACCCGCTAGACGCACGTGCATGCCTTCTTGCCAGATATTGTCGAGCAGCTCGAGCGCGACGGCAACAAAGATATTCTCGTCGTCGGTGGGGTGGGGCAAGCGGCGCTGTGCCGTGCGTCCGCTGCCGTAAGAGTATTTGAGCTTGAGCGTTACGGTTCCGCCTGTCAGCCCCTGACGGCGCAGGCGGCGCCCAACCGACTCGCCGAGCAGCGCGATCGCCGCCTCGATATCCCCACGCTCAGTCAAATCCTTCGCAAAGGTGCGCTCATTGCTCACCGATTTAACTTCACGTTCCTCTTCCAGGCTGGTGACCTCGGATACTTCGAGCCCCAAAGCACGTTGACGCATGCGCTCGCCATTCACGCCAAAGATTGCAGCCAGGGTGGACTCTGGCGCGCGTGAAAGCTCGCCGAGCGTATAGACGCGCATGCGACGCAGTCGCTCCTCGGCTGAACGCCCGATTCCGCTCATGGCAGATACCGGCAGCGCGGCCAAAAAGCGCTGCTCGGTTCCGGGGCGCACGATGGTCAGCCCAAACGGCTTGTCCCGTTCGCTTGCGATCTTTGCGACCGTCTTGTTGCAGCCCACGCCAATGGAGCAGGTCACTCCCAGCGCCGCCACGCGGTCGCTTATACGCCGCGCAACCAGTAGCGGGTCTTCGGGCGCAAAGCGGCCCGGCGTGATATCGATAAAGGCCTCGTCGATGGATACGCGCTCAACGCGCGGGGTCTCGTCGGCGAGAATCGCCATGACCTGCGCGCTGACCTCGTGGTAGCGATCGAAATGCCCATGCGTCCAAATGGCCTGTGGGCACAGACGCCGCGCCTCGGCCGAGGCCATGGCAGAATGCACACCAAAGCGACGTGCCTCGTACGAGCACGTGGACACGACGCCGCGTGACTCGGCGTCTCCGCCCACGATGAGCGGTTTGCCGCGCCATTCGGGATGATCGAGCATCTCCACGCTCGCAAAAAATGCATCGAGGTCCATCAGGCCCACCGCCGGACCCGTCCAGGGCGGCGGCGTGACGCCCGCAGCATCCTCATAACCGTATGTATGTTCGCGTCTTTCCATGTCATGAGTATACCGCGCAGCTCATGTGGGGTGCGTGTATGTGCTTGCAAATCGCGAATTCTTGTCTAAGATATGGATTTGCCCTCGACTACACCGAAGAAGTTGGTCTCACGGACTTCACCTGCCCGCGTCGATGGCGTATTATGTTCAACTGTTTGTTTGTAGTTGCAGCCTAAAGCTGCTTGGTTGGAGGAGTTTCCTTTGGCAGTCAAGATTCGCCTTGCTCGTCACGGCGCTAAGAAGCGTCCGTACTACCGTGTCGTCGTCGCCGATTCCCGCGCCCCGCGTGACGGTCGTATCATCGAGGAGGTTGGCCGCTACAACCCGATGACCGCCCCCAAGACCATCAACCTCGACCTCGAGAAGATTGCTGACTGGCAGTCCAAGGGCGCTCAGCTCACCGACGCCGTCGCCGCTCTGGTCAAGGCCGCTAACGAGGGCGAGAAGACCGAGACCGTCGTCAAGAAGTCCAAGAAGCAGCTCGCCAAAGAGGCCGAGGCCGCTAAGGCTGCCGCTGAGGCCGCTGAGGGCGCCGAGGAGTAAATCGTGCCTGAGGTTGACGCTGCACAGCTCGAGGGTGAGGCAATGCTCTCAGATCGCATCGCCGATCTCGTCGAATATCTCGTTGTTCAGATCGTCGACGACCCGGATTCCGTGAGCCTCGAGGTCATCGATGGTGACGACGCCTCCACGATTGAGGTTTCGGTTGCCGAGGATGACGTCGCTAAGGTCATCGGCCGTCGCGGCCGTACCATCAAGGCCATTCGCACGCTCGCCCGTGCACTGGCCGCTCGCCTCGACACCGCTGTCGAGGTAGAGGTTCTGGGCTAGGACCTTGAGGTCCCAGTACAAAAACATCGCCCGTGTGGTCAAGCCGCACGGAAGGAAGGGGGAGGTCCTCGCGCAGCCGCTGCGGGGGCTTCCTTCTGTATTGGAGCCGGGTATGCGTGTCGCCTTGACGCCGCCGGCGCTCAAGCGCGACCGTTTTTGCACGGTTGTGTCCGTCACCGATACGGGCGATGGCGATCTGATCTCGTTTGAGGGCATTGATGACTTGACGGCCGCTGAGGGCATCACCGGATGCTATGTGCTGGCCAATCGTGACGACTTTGAGCTCGATTCGCTCGACGTCGCCTATACCGACCTTATGGGTCGCGAGGTGGTCGATGAGCGCTTTGGCTCGTTTGGCACGATTGTCGAGATCATGTCGACGCCCGCCAACGATGTTTGGGTTGTCAAGGGTGATCGGTACGGCGAGGTACTGATTCCCGTGATCGAGCAGGTTGTGCTCGATCTTCCCGACACAGGAACAATTTCCGTCCACGTTATGGACGGCTTGATCGATATGGACAAGTAGGGAGGACGGCATGCTGATTGAGACCCTTTCGGTCTTTCCCGAGATGTTTGAGCCCGTCATGTCCACGTCGATTTTGGGCCGCGCCCGCAAGGCCGGCCTTTTTGATTTTAAGGCGTATAACCTTCGCGACTGGACGCACGACCGCCATCGCACCGTCGATGACGAGCCGTATGGCGGCGGGCAGGGCATGCTCATGAAGGTCGAGCCCATTGCCGAGGCAATCGAGGCCATCAGCTCCGAGGGTCCCAAGCCCACCGTGGTGTTCTTCACCCCCTGCGGGGAGCCCTTTACGCAGCATGTGGCCGAGCGCCTGCTCAAAAGCGAGCGCCTGCTGTTTGTGTGCAGCCGTTACGAGGGCGTCGACGAGCGCGCGTATGCGTATGCCGATGAGCGTCTGTCGATCGGCGACTACGTGCTCACGGGCGGCGAGCTGCCCGCTATGGTCGTGGCCGATGCTGTCGTACGACTCATCCCCGGAGCCTTGGGCGACGAGATGAGCAACGTGGACGAGTCCTTCTCGACCGCCGAGGACGGTGGCCTGCTTGAGTACGCGCAGTACACCCGCCCCGCCGAGTTCAATGGCGAGGGCGTGCCACCAGTGCTCGTAAGCGGCGACCACGCCAAGGTCGATGCCTGGCGTCGCAAAAACGCCATCGAGCGTACCTGTCGTTGGCGTCCCGATCTTATCGAGACGGCACGCCTTACGGCCGAGGAGCGCGCGTACGCGCGGGAGATCCTGGACGCTTCGAATTCGCAGAGCGAGGAGTGAGAATGGTTCCATCGCAGCATTCCGTGCTAAAGGGTGCGTTTGAGTGGATCGTGGTCGTCGCGATCGCACTGGTCGCCACCTTTTTGATTCGCTCGTTTGTGGTCGAACCCTTTGTGGTGCCTACCGGTTCCATGGAGTCCACGATCGAGATTGGCGACCAGATCCTGGCGCAGAAGGTCAGCCTCGAGCTTGGGCAGCCCGTCAAGCAAGGCGATATCGTGGTGTTCCACAACCCCGATGCCACGTCCGAGCATGACGTGCTGGTAAAGCGCGTCATCGCCACGGCCGGTCAGACGGTCGACCTGCAGGACGGCAAGGTTGTCGTCGACGGCCAGGCGCTCGACGAAGACTATACGACCGGCATGAGCTGGCCGCTTTCGGTCCAAGCCCCCGGCGCTCAGGTGAGCTATCCCTACACCGTCCCTGACGACTGTGTGTGGGTGATGGGCGACAACCGCGAGAACTCTGCCGACTCCCGCTACTTTGGCCCGGTCGACCGCTCCGACTTGATAGCCGTTGCACTTGTGCGCTATTGGCCGCTCAACCGTATCGGCGCTATCGACTAAAAACCGCTATAGTACAGTACCTAACCGTGTAATCGTTTCGACGAGGGGATATTAGAGGCATGAACGCTTCATCGCTTTCCTTCCAAGACATCATCCTGCGCCTCCAGCAGTACTGGGGCGAGCAGGGCTGCGTCATTATGCAGCCCTATGACTCCGAGGTCGGTGCCGGTACCTTCCATACCGCGACCACGCTGCGCTCGCTCGGTCCCGCCGAGTGGCGCACCTGCTATGCGCAGCCCTGCCGCCGTCCCGCCGACGGCCGCTACGGCGAGAACCCCAACCGCATGCAGCACTACTATCAGTTCCAGGTGCTCATCAAGCCCTCGCCGGTCAACGCCCAGGAGCTCTACCTGGGTTCGCTGGCCGCCATTGGCCTGGACCCCAACGACCATGACGTCCGCTTTGTCGAGGACGACTGGGAGAGCCCGACGCTCGGTGCCTGGGGCCTTGGCTGGGAGGTCTGGCTCAACGGCATGGAGGTCACGCAGTTTACGTACTTCCAACAGGTGGGCGGCATCGAGGTCGACCCCGTGCCCGTCGAGATCACCTATGGCCTGGAGCGTATCGCCATGTACGCCCAGGGCGTCAACTCGGTTTACGACTTGGTGTGGAGCTACCTGCCCGACGGCACGCCCATGACCTACGGCGACGTGTTCCTGGAGAACGAGCGCGAGTTCAGTGCCTACAACTTTGAGGTCGCCAACGTCGAGATGATGCGTCAGAAGTTCGACGACTATGAGGCCGAGTGCCACTCCTGCCTGGAGCGCAAGCTACCGCTGCCGGCGTACGACTGCGTCATGAAGTGCAGCCATGCCTTCAACCTGCTTGATGCCCGCGGTGCGCTGTCCGCAGTCGAGCGCGCCAACTACATCCTGCGCGTCCGCGCCGTCGCCAAGGCGTGCTGCGAGGCCTATATGGCCGAGGTCGCCGGAGTCAACGAGAATGCCGACCAGGAAGGCGAGGTGGCGTAAGCCATGGCAGACGCTAAGGATTTCCTGTTTGAAATTGGTACGGAGGAAATGCCCTCCGCACCGTTGAACAATGCCGTCAAGCAGCTTGGCACCATGATCGCCAAGGGTCTCGACGAGGCCGGTCTGGCCCACGGCGAGGTCCGTGTGATCTCGAGCCCGCGTCGCCTGGCTGCGCTCGTTGCCGACGTCGCCACCGCGACTGATGAGGTTCACGAGGTCAAGCGCGGCCCCGCGGCCAACATCGCCTTCGACGCCGACGGTAACGCCACCAAGGCCGCACAGGGCTTCGCCCGCAAGTGCGGTGTGGCTGCCGAGAATCTGGTTCGTCGCGAGGACACCGACGGCCGAGAGTACGTCTTTGCCGAGAAGAACATTCCTTCCGCTCCGGCCACCCCGATCCTGACGGCCCTGTGCGAGAAGACCATCGCCGGCCTGCAGTGGCCCAACTACCGTTCTCAGCGCTGGGGCCACGAGCACGCCACGTTCGTGCGTCCGGTCCGCTGGATCTGCTGCCTTTTGGGCGAGGACGTCGTGCCCGTGTCGTTTGCCGACGTGACGAGTGGCAACACCACGCGCGGCCATCGCGTCCTGGGCCCCGGTGACCATGTGGTCGCCAGCCCCGCTGTTTACGAGCAGGTGCTCGAGGACGCCGGCGTGCTTTCTGCCGAGCGCCGTCGTGAGGCCATCCTTGCCGGTATCGCCGAGGTCGAGGCCGCCCGTCCTGGCTGCCACGTCGATACGCCCAAGAAGGTCTTCGAGGAGGTCATCAACCTCTGCGAGTGGCCGACGGTGCTCGTCGGTACCTTCGATGAGGAGTTCCTCAAGGTCCCGCACGAGATCATCTGCGAGTCTATGCTCACCAACCAGCGCTACTTCCCGATTTATGACGGCGAGGGCAAGCTGACGCGTGAGTTCGTGGTCGTCTCCAACAGCAAGCCCGAGAATGCCGAGCGCGTGATTGACGGCAACGAGCGCGTCGTGCGCGCCCGTCTGGACGACGCCAAGTTCTTCTACGAGGAGGATCTGAAGATCTCCCTCGACGAGTTCCGTGAGCGCCTGGCCAAGGTCGCCTTCCAGGAGAAGCTCGGCAGCGTGCTTGCCAAGTCCGAGCGTATTGAGCAGCTCGCGCTCGCTATTGCCCGCGAGGCTCACCTGGGTGCCCATCTGGCCGCTGATGCCGGCCGCGCCGCACATCTGTGCAAGGCCGACCTGGTGTCCAACGCCGTCGTCGAGTTCACGAGCCAGCAGGGCGTGATGGGCGGTTATTATGCCTCCGCGATGGGGGAGAACGACGAGGTCGCCCACGCCATTCGCGATCACTATCGTCCCCGCTTTGCCGGCGACGAGCTGCCCGAGGGCACCGCTGGCTGCATCGTGGCCTGCGCCGACAAACTCGATACCATTGCCGGTATTTTTTCCATCGGCGAGCCCCCGACCGGCTCTTCCGACCCGTACGCGCTGCGTCGCGCCGCTATCGGCATCATCAACATCCTGCGCGATCGTCTGCCGATCGACCCCACGTCGCTCATCGACTTTGCACTCGAGCTCTACAGCGAGCAGGGCATTGAGTTTGACGCCGCCGCGGTCGCCCAGCAGGTTCGCGACTTCTTCCACGGCCGTCTGGTGAGCATGGCCCGTGACGAGAAGATCCCGGCCGATACCGTCGCCGCCGTATCCGCGGTGCACATCATTGCCCCGTCGGTCTTCTTCGCCCGCTGCGCTGCCCTCGACGAGGCCCGCAAGAACGACGCCGAGACCTTCGACAACCTGGCGACTGCCTACGCCCGAGCCGCGCATATCTCCAAGCCCGAGCTGGGTGTGGAGTACGACCGCAGCCTGATGGGCGAGGTCGAGCTTGCGCTTGCCGACGCCTCCGAGTCCGCTCAGACCGCTGTCGATGCCGCCCTTGCTGCCGAGGATTACCCTGCCGCGTTTGCCGCTCTGGCCGCCCTGCGTGCCCCCATCGACCGTTTCTTTGACGAGGTTATGGTCATGGACAAGGACGAACAGCTTCGCGATAATCGCCTTAAGCTGCTCAACCGCTTCGAGGCCGTTTTCTCCGGCATCGCCAACATTGGTGAGCTTGCCCGCAAAAAGTAAGCTAGCCTGCGCATAAGCGTAAAAGGAGCCCCGCATGGATTGCCCGGTCACCGCTCGTCCCACCGTTATCGTTATCTCCGACTCGCTCGGTGATACCGCTTGTGAGGTGGTGCTTGCGGCGTCCGGGCAATTTGATGAAGGGGCTTTTCGTGTTTTACGTCTGCCTAAGGTGACCTCGGTGGAGCAGGTCAAGTCGTTTGTGGGCCCGCGAGTCGATGCCGACCATCGCGATATCGCCGTGTTCCATACCATCGTCGACCCGGGGCTTCGTGCTCGCGTGCTCGACTACTTGGGCATGCTGCATATTCGCTCGGTCGACCTGATCGGGCCCTCGCTCGCGGTGCTGTCGTCCCTCATCGGTATGCCGCCCAAGGGCGTTGCGGGCGTGATTCACAAGACCGACGATCGCTATTTCCACCGTATCGAGGCCATGGAGTACTTTGTCGAGCACGATGACGGACGTGGCTGCGATGATCTGTCGGGTGCCGATATTGTGCTGCTGGGCGTGTCACGCACATCCAAGACGCCGCTGTCGATGTATTTGGCCTATCAGGGCTATAAGGTCGCCAATGTTCCGCTGGCGCACGGTATGGAGCCGCCCAAGTCGATTTACGAGGTCGATCCGATGCGTCTTTTCGGTCTGATTTCGACCGTCGATGTGATTTCCGAGATTCGCGATAGCCGCCTGGGCGACGACTATGCCCGTGCCGTTGCGGGCTCCTATGCCGAGCCTGAGAGTGTACGCAGTGAGCTCGAGGAGGCTCGCGCCCTCATGAAACGTCTGGGTTGCTTTGTGGTTCGCACCGACGGCAAGGCGATCGAGGAAAGCGCCTCCGAGATCATCGCTCACCTCGAAGAGATTCAAGAGGCAAGAGCCCGCCGTGCCGCTCGCCGCGCTCAACAGCAGTAGTCCTTTCTGGGATGATTTTTCTGGGACGGGGATTAAAAAATCATCCCAGATGACTAGGCGGATTAAAATGCCCCGTCTCAAATTGACTGGTTTTGGTAAAGCGATTTAGCAATAAACCTACATTTGACCTGCTAATTTATTGTAGTGGTATCTTCATAAGGTAACCACCTTTACCTACCGTTTACCGCAGGTTTTAGCGCGTTTACCAAACCGCGCATCCTCTGCTCAAGCCCGTTCAAATCCCGCCGTATAGTTCCCTCACGGCCCGCATCCGGCGGGTCGATTCGTTACCACGGTCGTGCGCGAGAGCGCATGGAAGGGGAAGTATCGTGAGCGATTGCAAGAGGGTTTACCGTTTTGGAACCGATGCCCAGGGCACTTGTGTCACCGAGGGCGACAAGTCCATGAACTTCGTGCTTGGCGGCAAAGGCGCGAACCTTGCCGAGATGAGCCGTATTGGCCTGCCGGTTCCCGGTGGCTTTACCATTACCTGCCAGACCTGCGTTGAGTACTCTGGCGCCGGCAACGTGTGGCCGGAGGGCGCGCTCGACGAGATCGTAGCCGCCGAGGCCGACCTCGAGGCCCGCTGCGGCAAGAAGCTCGGCGATGCCTCCGATCCGCTGCTCGTGTCGGTTCGCTCGGGCGCTCCGTTTTCCATGCCCGGCATGATGGATACAGTTCTCAACCTGGGCCTCAACGACGATTCCGTCCAGGGCCTTATCGCCCAGACGCAGAACCCGCGCTTTGCCTGGGATAGCTATCGTCGCTTTATCCAGATGTTCTCCAACGTCGTCATGGGTGTCGATGCCGACTTGTTCGAAAACGCCCTGACCCAGGCCCGCCTGGTCGCCGGCGTTCGCGTCGACTCCGAGCTATCGGCCGAGGACCTGCAGGAGCTCGTCGAGACCTTTAAGAGCATTTTCTCTGAGAACGTCGAGGCCGCCCTGTACCCCGAGCTCGAAGTCGCCGACGGCAAGCCCGTCTTCCCACATGATCCGGAGCTCCAGCTGCGCCTTGCCATTCAGGCCGTCTTTGGCAGCTGGATGAACGAGCGTGCCTGCATCTACCGCAAGCAGCACGGCATTTCCGACGACCTTGGCACCGCTGTCAACGTCCAGGCTATGGCCTTTGGCAATAAGGGCGAGACCTCGGCGACCGGCGTCGCCTTTACGCGCAATCCGGCCGACGGCACCAAGGAGTTCTACGGTGACTTTCTGGTCAACGCTCAGGGCGAGGACGTCGTCGCCGGCATCCGTAACACCGAGCCCATCGCCGATCTCAAGACCACCCCGGGCCTCGAGTCAGCAGGTGAGGAGCTTGAGCGTGTCTTCCTGACGCTTGAGGACCACTACCGCGACATGTGCGATATCGAGTTCACCATCGAACAGGGTAAGCTCTGGATGCTCCAGACCCGCGTGGGCAAGCGTACCGCAACCGCCGCCCTGCGCATCGCTATCGAGATGGTCGAAGAAGGCCTCATCACCCGTGAGGAGGCCGTGAGCCGCATCGACCCCGCGCAGCTCGACCAGCTCCTGCACCCGCAGTTCGACTCCTCCAAGAAGTACGAGGCGCTCGCATGTGGCCTTAACGCCAGTCCCGGTGCCGCTGTGGGCGAGGTCGTGTTCTCGAGTGACGACGCCGTCGCACGTTCCGCCGAGGGTCACAAGGTCATTCTGGTCCGCTGGGAGACCAACCCCGACGACCTGAAGGGTATGGTCGCCGCCGAGGGTATCTTGACGAGCCACGGTGGTAAGACGAGCCATGCCGCCGTTATCGCCCGTGGCATGGGTGCCCCCTGCGTCTGCGGTGTCGAGCGTTTCCATATCGACGCGGCCGAGAAGGTCGTGCGTATCGAGGGCAGCGATCGCGTGCTGCACGAGGGCGACATCATCTCCATCGACGGAACCCAAGGCATTGTCGTTGATGGCGCTGTCGATTTGGTCTCCGCTGAGCTCACCGGCGACCTGGACACCATCCTGTCCTGGGCCGACGAGATCCGCCTGGACGAGACTGACGGCCACGCCAACCACGTGCGCGTCAACGCCGACAACCCCGAGGATGCCGAGCTCGCGCTCGAGTTTGGCGCCGAGGCCATCGGCCTGTGCCGCACCGAGCACATGTTTCTGGGCGATCGCAAGAACATCATCCAGAGCTTTATCCTTTCTGACGATGAGACCGTGAAGCAGCAGGCCCTGGCCGATCTGCTCAAGGTTCAGACCGAGGACTTCTTGGCGATGTTCAAGACCATGTCCGGTCGCGATGTGGTCGTTCGCCTGCTCGATCCGCCGCTGCATGAGTTCCTGGATGATCCTCGCGAGCTTGAGGTCGCCATCACCAAGAAGGAGGCCGCCGGCGCCAGCGAGGAAGAGCTCGCCGCCTTGCGTGCCCGCCTGCGTCGTATCGACGGCATGGTCGAGTCCAACCCGATGCTCGGCCTGCGCGGCGTGCGCCTGTCCGTCGTCTTCGGTGACCTGCCGCTCATGCAGGTCCGTGCCGTGGCAACGGCTGCCGCCCGCCTTATCAAGGAAGGCGTCGACCCGCGTCCCGAGATTATGGTCCCGCTCGTTTCCATTACGGCCGAGCACGTTCAGACTCGCGAGGTCATCGAGCGCGTGATTGCCGAAGTTTCCTCCGAGGAAGGTGTCGAGCTCAACATTCCCGTGGGCACGATGCTCGAGCTGCCGCGCGCTTGCATGGTCGCCGACGAGATCGCGCAGTACGCCGACTTCTTCTGTTTTGGCACCAACGACCTCACGCAGACGACTTTTGGTTTCTCGCGTGACGACGCCGAGGCCAAGTTCATCCCGCTGTACATGCATAAGAAGATCTTGAAGGACAACCCCTTCGAGACCATCGACTCGGCAGTACTCGAGCTGGTGCGCATGGCCGTCGAGAAGGGCCGCGCTACCAACCCCGGCATGCACTTTGGCGTGTGCGGTGAGCACGGCGGCGACCCTAAGTCCATCAAGGGCCTGTTCAACGTTGCCGATGTGGATTATGTGTCCTGCTCGCCTTACCGCGTGCCCCTGGCGCGCCTGGCTGCCGCTCAGGCCAAGCTCGAGGCCAAGCGTTCCGCTTAACTGACTCGCGTTCCATTTGCGCCTTTTATGCCCCCCTTCGCGCCGTCGCGCCCCCTGTGGACGCGGCGGCGTTTTACGTTGGTCCAATACATTGGCAATTGACGGGAGGACTGCGATGAAAAACCTCACTAGGTATTTGCAACGAGCGCGTCGGGGAGCGCAGATGACCCTGTGCTGGGTGGTCGTTGCGGTCACGGCGCTTTGCGGGATGCCGACAGCCGGTTTTGCCCTTCAGGATGAATCACGCGATGAGCTCTATGGCGACGTGGTCAACCCGCTCACCATTACGGTTAACGATCGCGACTGCACGTTTGTAGATATCGATGACGGCAAGCTCGAGGGCCGTACCTCGATGTACGACAACGTCTCGTTCTATACGGCCGCCGTCAAAAAGGTGCTGCCCAACTGGGCATCGCTTGCCTATAACATCCTTGGCTATGGCGGAGGTGACGACTCCAAGGACTTTTTGTACTGGGACCACGCCGGTAAGGGCTTTGAGAAGGACTTCGGTAAGGGTCACTACATCTATCTGTATGATGCGCTTTCGGGCGGCAACGGCGAGCATTCCGACGGCGCCGACAAGTCCATTCAAAGTGGCCTGACGTCGGCGAAAGGTCTGAACGCGGTCTATGAGCGCCTGACCGAAGATATCGCCGACTGCATCGGCCACAAGCTTACCGGCGAGGATTTTCGTAAATACGTGCCACTCGACGGCCTGTCGCAAGACACGAGCGAGCAAGACGTGATCTATGCCACCATCGCGTGCGTGGACAAGCTCGGCGGCACCTATCAGTACGATTTCAATGGCTTTGGTATCGCGTTCTATAACTTTAGAGTTCAGCAGCTCAACAGCGTGAACAAGCTTAACTGTGCGCCCGAGGACGCGCCGGGCTATTCCTTTGTCGATTCTAAGACTGAGCAGGAGCTCGTTACCTCGGCACTCAACGTCGGCTATGAGGACGCCTCACAGAGCATCACGCTCGCCCGCGGTACCGAGGAGACGGTCGGCACGAGCACTTCTGAATCCGCATCGTATTCAAAAGGCGGCTCGTGGGGCGCATCGGTGAGCCTCAAGGAGTCGCTGGGCGTGCCCGGAACGGTGAGCGAGGAGATCGAGACCTCGTTTTCGGCCGAAACCACGATGTCACAGTTGTGGGAGGCGAGCAAGACCGAGGAAAAGTCGATCACCACGACGGACAATCAATCGGTCACCGTCAATATGACGATCCCGGCGCACACGCAGGTCAATAGCAAGCAGACGAGTTCTACCACAACGTTTTCCGAGGACTATGACCAGCCGGTGGGCGTGACGTTCGACGTGATTATCTTTAACATGAACGGCGAGTGCTACGACGACAACGCCGCCGTGCAGGAGTTCCATACCGCCGGTTATGATCAGCGCTCGTTCTACACCACCTTTGGTGATCAGTCGACCGACGCCGTGCAGAACCTGTTCCTGCGCTCAATCGCCCATCGTGGCGACGACGGCTACGATACCACCGCCGGAAACGTCACGAGCTGGTCGCATCGCACCAACAACCATATGGTGCGCGCCATCGATTGGAATTCGGTCCTGGCCGATCGCGAGGTGCCTTCGCGCAACGGCGGCGCCCCGCGCACGTGCAACGTGCTCAATGACATGGCCGCGACCTATCCCATGTCCATTACGGGTTCCAATCTGTCGTTTGAGTCGGTAACGGTCGATACGCAGCTGGGCACGCCGCAGCCTATTAAGCCCATCTCCAAGATTCTCGTGTCGCTGCAGACCGATAAGACCCGAAGGCTTACGGTGGGAGAGGAAGACCCCATCTCTTCCTATCGCGTACGTGCAAGGGACGAGGACGATGTTGACTACTACGGCTTTGTGAAGTCGTCGGGTGACTGGCGCGTGGTGGACAAGAAGGGCAAGGAGTGCAAGTCTGACGTCATCGAGATCCAGACCGACCCTGTCACCCACGAGCAAGTCGTGGTGGGTAAAAAGGCCGGCACCGCCTACGTAAAGTACTTTATCCCCAAGGACACCTATGTGGACGTGAACGGGCATGTCTCGACCAATGATGAGATCGACGCCGCGGCCTACAAATATAAGGTAAGCGACGTTGCGCCCGAGCCGTTTAACGGCAGCATCAAACTCGAGGGCTCGGCGCAGACCGTCGTCGGCGTCGAGGAAAACCTCAACGGAATCGAAGGCCTGACGGCTACGGTCTATGACACGACGGGCAAGGAAGTCGATAGAGTCTGCAGCTGGGAGGCCCAGGAGCTCGAGAGCAAGGGCATTTCGGTCGCGACAGACGGCACGATGACCATCTCGCAACCGGGCACCTTCCATGTTCGCGCCTTTATTGACGGCGTGTATTCCGATTGGGCCGAGGTCATCGCCGCACCCGCACC
Source organism: uncultured Collinsella sp. (assembly GCA_900542155.1). Classification (GTDB taxonomy): domain Bacteria; phylum Actinomycetota; class Coriobacteriia; order Coriobacteriales; family Coriobacteriaceae; genus Collinsella. The sequence goes on along the minus strand of UQMD01000002.1, from coordinate 49,688 downwards.
GGTCGACCCGATGACGACCGTGGTCGAGACACCTGTGAGCGTTACGTCCGTTTCTTCGGGGGATTCTTCGGCAACGATGGATAGCACGGCTCATTCCCAGGGAGAGCAGGCAGCTTCCGATGCGAACGCGGCCGAGTCTGCTCCGGCGAGCGACGATGCCACTGCATTGACTGATGGCACCGCGCCTGCTGCCGCGAAGGATGCCTCGTCGATTCCTACGGGCCTCGTTACCGTTTTGACCGATATCTGCCGCTACGGCATCGATCACGGCCTCATCAGCACATCAAACAAGGAGGAGATGACCAAGCAGGACTTCGACATCTTAGGCATCCTGTACCTGATGGCGGACAGCCAGGACCTAGTGCCCCAAGACGCCGAGGACGCGATGAACGAATGGGCCCATGACAACTATAATGACGAAGATCTTGCCACCTGGAAGCAGCATGCGCTTTCGGTGCTGCTCGAATACGGCTATATCGCGCCCGGAACGACCGTGACGACGCCGTCGACTGATGCTGCGGACGGCGCATAAGTGCAGAAAGAGTGCGTGTTTTTGTCTTTTTGCGCACGGGCAAAATAGTTCTTGCAGCCAAGGTCGTGGCGTGTATACTCGAATACGTTTGTTCAACTACGTGCCGGCCAAGGTGGTACGGCACCTCTAGAAGAGTAAGGAATTGCACATGGATTACATCCGCGCAATCGAGCGTCAGCAGATCCGCGAGGACATCCCGCAGGTCCGCGTTGCCGACAACGTCAAGGTTCACTACCGCATTAAGGAAGGCGACCGCGAGCGCATCCAGGTTTTCCAGGGTGACGTCATCCGCATGGCCGGCGCCGGTGCCCGTGAGACCTTCACCGTCCGCAAGATTTCCTTCGGTGTCGGTGTTGAGCGTACCTTCCCGCTTCACAGCCCCAAGATCGCCAAGCTCGAGGTCGTCCGTCATGGTCGCGTCCGTCGCGCCAAGCTGTACTACCTCCGCGACAAGGTGGGCAAGGCTGCTCGCATCCCCGAGAAGCGCTAAGAAGATCGCAGCGTCTGTCCACTCGTTTGGACAAAAGGGTCACCTTCGGGTGGCCCTTCTTTTTATCTGATTTGCATGCAAGGAGGCCCCGATATGGCCAACATGACGAGCTCGGTTTCGGCATCGCAGGTTGCCGGTGAGCTGGCGAGCGCTACGTTTGAGGAGATTCCCGCCCTCGTGGAACATTATCGTGAGGATCCGCGCCAGCAGGTGATCAAGGCTTGCGAGCGTGCCCTTAAGCGCCATGCCAAGGAACTTGCCGAGCGCGAGCGCGTCAACGGTATGTACGAGCTGATGCACGAGCTCGGTGGGGATGGCGTGGTCGTGGGTGTCGACGAGGTGGGTCGCGGCTCGGTGGCCGGTCCTTTGACGGTGTGCGCCGTGTGCCTTCCCATGGAACCGCGCGTCTGGGGCATCAACGATTCCAAAAAGCTCACGCCGGCGCGCCGCGAGCTGCTCTCGGTGAAGATTGCCGAGGTCGCGACGGCGATTGGTTTTTGCCACATCGCGCCTGCGGATATCGATGATATGGGCATGGCCCGCGCCATCCGCGCTGCCGTTGCCGGCGCCGTAGCCGATACGGGGCTCGAGCCCGATTGCGTGCTTATGGACGGTAACCCCTTGGGTGCCGTTCCCAACGAGCGCGACGTGGTGAAGGGCGATGCCAAAATCGCCTGTATCGCCGCGGCGTCCATCATGGCCAAGGTCACACGTGACGAGATGATGGTCGAGTACGACGCCGAGTATCCCGAGTATCACTTGGCCGAGTCGAAGGGCTACGCAAGCCCCGAGCACATTGAGGCGATTCGCAAACACGGACTTTGTCCGCTGCATCGTGTGAGCTTTTGCGGAAACTTTCTGCAGACTGAGCGCCTTTTCTAGGTCAATTGTGGAGACGGGGACCTCTGGCGTTTTATTAACCTGCTGGTAGCGGGCCGTGTGCAACGTGATTGTTGCGTACGGCCCGTTATTTGTCGGCATTTGGTCAGCTTTTGGTTTGTTTCCGGTACTTACCCGCATGAAAGGTGCCCTCATCATCGGGGCAATGCAGTGTGCGGGAAAGGAGACCCCATGTGTGCCGCAAACAAAAAGAGCAAGACGCAGCAACTCAAGGAGCGCTGGGAAGACGGCGAGCTCGACTGCGGAGCGATTACGCCCGAGTTTATCAAGGGGCTCAGTCCCCGCGAGCTCGGCATGCTGGGCGAGCTGATCACCATCGACTACTTTAACGAGCGTGGATACACCTTGTTGGAGCAGGGTTATCGTTGTATTGAGGGCGAAGCCGATCTGGTGCTGCTCGATGAGCTCGACGATGTCGTGGTGATGGCCGAGGTCAAGACGAGACGCGTCGCCCTGGATTGCGCCACGCGGGTCTTTCCCGAGGAGGCCGTGGACGCCCAAAAGCAGCGTCGGTATCGCCGTATCGCAAGTTGCTATCTCATGGAGCACTATCCGCTCAGGTCGATTCGCTTCGATGCCGTGGGCGTCACCATCCGCGGCGGGCATATCGCCGAGATCGAGCACCAGTACAATGCGTTCGATTGGCAGGTGTCGTGATGGCGTTCGAGACGTTTGCCGTACACGCGGCCTGTATCCGCGGCGTCGAGGCAATTCCCGTCACCGTCGAGGTCTCGCTTGCCGGTGGCGTTCCGGGCATCCAGATGCTCGGCATTCCGAGTATGGAGGTGATGGAGTCGCGCGGGCGTATCCGGTGCGCCATGCGCTCGGCCGGCTTCGAGATCCCTCGGTCTGGCATTACCGTCAACCTGGCACCCGGCGATATTCGTAAAACTGGCAGCGGTTTTGACCTGCCGATTGCCATCGCGGTTCTGGCGGCCGATGGGCAGATTCCCCGTGACAACCTCGATCGCTGCCTTATCGCAGGTGAGCTTGGTCTGGACGGCACCGTGCTGCCCGTTAAGGGCGAGGTGGCGTTTCAGCTGTTGGCGCGCGATATGGGGCTTTCCTTTATCGCCGGTAGATCCGATCAGCATGTCCCGCTTGCGGGCGTTGACTGCGGGTTTATCGACCATCTATCTCAGCTTGCCCACGGCATGGGGGATGCCGCACGGCATTATCTGGATTCTGAAGTGCTCGAGGCGGCCTTTGATCCCGAGCTCGATTATGCCGACGTTCTGGGGCAGGAGGTCGCCAAACGTGGCATGGCGCTTGCGGCCGCCGGCGAGCTCGGCCTGCTCATGATCGGCTCGCCCGGTTCGGGCAAGACCATGCTTGCGCGGCGCATGACGGGCATTTTGCCCGAGCTTTCTCTCGAGGATCAGCAAGAGGCACTGTGCATCCATTCGGTCTTGGGCGAGAACATCGATGGACTGCTTGCGGGGCATCGCCCCTTCCGCAGCCCGCATCACAGCATTTCGACCGCGGGACTCATCGGCGGCGGGCGCCCTGTGCATCCGGGCGAAATAAGCCTGGCTCATGGCGGCGTGCTCTTTTTGGACGAGCTCGCCGAGTTTCCCACCGGCGTGCTGCAGACGCTGCGTCAGCCCATCGAGCGCGGTTACGTGAGGATCGTGCGCGTCGACGGGGCCTTTACGTTCCCGTCGCGCTTTCAGCTGCTGGCCGCGAGCAATCCCTGCCCCTGTGGGTTTTTGGGCGATCGCGAAGTACCGTGTCGCTGTTCCGCGTCGATGGTCGAGCGCTACCGGGGCAAGTTGCGCGGTCCATTGGCTGACCGTATCGACATGATGATCGATGTGTCCCGCCCCGATCCCCAGGTGATCATTGAGGGCGCGGAGGGTATGTCATCGGCCGAGCTGCGCGATTATGTCGTGCGAGGGCGCGCCTTTCGCGCCTGGCGTGAATCCCGTATGGACGATGCGGACTCCGAGGCCGAGGAAGATGAGTCGCGGTCCATTGACGGCGTCGTTTCGACCTTTGGGCTTGATGAGGCCGCCGAGAAATGCGTGCTCGGCCTGTCGAAGCGCACGCATCTCACGGGTCGCGGCATCGTGCGCCTGGTGCGCATCGCACGCACGATCGCCGATGTTGCCGAAAGCGAACGGGTGACGCAGGATCACGTGCTCGAGGCGGCGATGTATCAGGGAAGGAGGGACCAATGATGTCCGAGGGGTCCTTCGAGCTGCATCCAGGTGATGTGTTGTATCCCGAGACCGTTTTGGAGCTTTCTGATGTTCCCCAGACCCTCTATGTGCGTGGCGACCCCGCCGCGTTATCGACGCCCGCGCTCTCCATCATCGGCGCGCGCAAGGCATCGCCGTACGGTCTCGCCGTGGCAGAACTTGCGGCCAAGGTGGCAGTTGAGGCGGGAGTGACGGTGGTCTCGGGCGGTGCGGTCGGCTGCGACCAGGCGTCGGGCTGGGCTGCGGTCAACGCCGGGGGCAAACACGTCGTGGTACTGGGTACCGGTGCCGATGTTGTCTATCCGCGCTCGAGCGCCGGCCTCATCACGCGCACACTCGATACGGGCGGCGCGGTCGTTTCGATTTCGCCGTGGGGTATGGGACCGCGTAAGTTCGCCTTTCCGCGGCGCAATCGCGTTATCGCCGCCTTGTCGCAGGCACTCTTTGTTTCCGAGGCGGGTTTGCCCTCGGGTACGTTCTCCACGGCGGAGGCTGCTATGGACTTGGGTCGAGAGCTCCTTGCAGTGCCGGGCTCCATCCTTTCGCCCGAGTCTCGCGGGACCAACTACCTCATCGCTAACGGAGCCTGCTGCATTATCGACGAGGAATCAATCGAGATGGCCATCTCGCGCATCTACGGCACGCTGCGCTACTCGCGTCCCGATGCGCCCGGCATCGCCGATTTGGACCCCACGCAGCAGGCCGTGATGCACGCGCTTATCGCCTCGCCGCTCAAGGTCGACGACATTGCCGCGCTCGTCTCGCTTGATGCTGTCGGCGTGCTCAAGCTCTTGGGCTCGCTCGAGCTCGAGGGTCTTATCGAGCGCATGATGGATGGAAGGTATGCGCCCTCAAAGTTTGCGCTTCACGCCCAGACGCCCTTCGGTCACAATGGAAAGCGTGTCAATTAGAAAGGTGTTTGCAGATGCAGTTCGATCAGGTGACGGTTATCGGTGGCGGTCTGGCGGGTTCGGAATGTGCGATCCAGCTGGCAGATCGCGGGTTTGCCGTAAGGCTGTGCGAGATGCGCCCCCAGGTGAGCTCTCCGGCCCACCATACCGATCACTTGGCCGAGCTCGTCTGCTCAAATTCGTTTAAGTCAACCCGTCCGGATTCCGCTGCTGGCCTGCTAAAGGCCGAGCTCGAGCGTATGGGTTCGGTGCTGCTCGATTGTGCCCATCGTGCGGCCGTTCCCGCGGGCGGTGCCCTGGCGGTCGACCGCGTCAAGTTTTCCGAGCTTGTCGAGGCCGAGGTTGCCGCTCGACCCAGTATTGAGGTCGTGCACGGCGAGGTCACGCAGATTCCCGAGGGCCACGTGGTCATTGCCGCGGGCCCGCTGTGTTCGCCGGCATTGAGTGAAGAGGTCATGAAGCTCGTCGGTGGCGACGCCTTGGCGTTCTTTGACGCTGCTGCGCCAATCGTCGATGCCTCCACGCTCGATATGGACGTACTGTTCTCGCAGTCGCGCTACGAGGAGCAGGGGAGCGGCGACTATCTCAACGCTCCGCTCAATAAGGAGGAGTACGAGGCCTTTATCGAGGCGCTCACCACCGCCGACCGCGTTGTGCTCAAGGACTTTGAGGGTGGCGACCTCTTCCAGGCCTGTCAGCCCGCCGAGGAGGTCGCCCGTACCGGCAAGGATGCTATCCGCTTTGGCGCCATGAAGCCCGTCGGCCTCACCGACCCGCGAACCGGACGTCGTCCCTGGGCGGCGATTCAACTGCGTGCCGAAAACAAGGAAAAGACCGCCTATAACATGGTAGGCTTCCAGACTAATCTGACCTTTGGCGAGCAAAAGCGTGTCTTCCATATGGTTCCCGGTTTGGAGAATGCCGAGTTCTTCCGCTATGGCGTCATGCACCGCAATACCTTTGTCGATGCGCCGCATGTTCTTGACGGCACCTTTGCCGTGCCTGGCACGGGTGTGCGCCTCGCCGGTCAGATCACCGGCACCGAGGGGTATATGGAAGCGGTGGCGACCGGTCTGCTTGCTGCGCTTAACACCTATGCCGAGGCTATCGGTGCGGCTTCTGTGGAGCTTCCTCGCGTGGGCGCCCTGGGTGCGCTCGTGGGCTATGCGACCGATCCGGTAACCGTGGGCTACCAGCCCATGCATGTCAATTTTGGCCTGGTGCCGCCGCTCGAGGACGGCAAGCGCCGCAGTAAGCGAGACCGCTACCAGGCTTATGCGGATCGCGCCCTCGAGGCCCTCGATGCCTACTTGGCCACGCGTTCCGACTTGTTTGGAGGCGACCGGTCATAGCCTTTGACCTATACGATACCGTCGACTCGTTTATCGCCTACATCGCACGCGTCGAGGGACTCTCTCCCAATACGGTGACTGCCTATGGATCGCGGTTGGAGCGCTTTGCTGTCTGGTGCGAGCGTACGGGTGTCGATGCGCGTATGGCCGACGTGCGTACCGTCCGCGCGTATTTGGCCGAGCTTTCGCGCGAGCAGGTGGCGCCTCGCACTCTTGCGGCACATCTGTCGGCTATTCGGTCGCTCTATCGTTGGATGGCTGCCGAGGAAATCGTGGAGGGCGATGCGGTCTCGGCGATTTCCTCGCCCAAGCTGCCGCGCGACCTGCCTGGTGTGCTGACGACCCAGCAGGTCGAGGCACTGCTCCAAGCCCCCGACACCGCAACGCCCGCCGGATTGCGTGATGCGGCGATGCTCGAGCTTCTCTATGCATCCGGCGCGCGCATCTCAGAGCTTGCGGCGCTCAATGCGGAATCCATCTCATGGTCCGAGCGCACGCTGCGGCTATGGGGCAAGGGGAGCAAGGAACGTATCGTTCCTCTGTATCGTCGCGCACTCGAGGCGACACGCACCTATGTCGAGGAGGGGAGACCGGCGCTGCTCACGCAGGCAAAGCGCCGCGAAGCCGCAGCCGGCCTGCATCCGCTGTTTATTTCTGCTCGCGGTAATCGCATGAGTGCCGCCATGCTCAGGCGGCGGTTTCATATGCTGGCGACGCTCGCCGGCATTCCGGCCGACATCGCCCCGCATGCGATGCGCCATACCTTTGCGACCGACTTGCTCGAGGGCGGCGCGGACCTGCGCTCGGTTCAAGAGCTGCTAGGTCATGCGAGCCTGTCCACGACGCAGATCTACACGCATCTCACACCCGATCGGCTTAAGCGGGCTGTGGCTCAAGCCCATCCCCGCGGCGAATAGTGGCTGGGACGTCCCGCGCCGCGCTCAGGTGTGTGGTTTTGATTGCGGGTTGGCAGGAAGATGCATTCCTGCTATCATTCATCGGGTTGCTTCACGGCAACAGGTTTTTATCACGCACGCGCGGCTACTTCATACCGTGGTGCCCGGGCTTTGGTAGCACATGTCCGGGTTGGTTTTGGAGGATGACCCCGCGCGGAGGCAAACCACAGGAGGTTTAACATGGCTACCAAGATTAATATCCGCACCCTGCTCGAGGCCGGCTGCCACTTCGGTCACCAGACCCGTCGCTGGAACCCCAAGATGAAGCCGTTCATCTTCGGTGAGCGCAACGGCATCTACATCCTCGACCTCAAGCAGACTATCCTCGACGCCGACCAGGCCTACACCTTCGTCAAGAACGTCGCCAAGGGCGGCAACGTGCTGTTCGTCGGCACCAAGAAGCAGGCTCAGGAGGCCGTCAAGAACGCTGCTGAGCGCGCCAGCATGCCTTACATCAACCAGCGTTGGCTCGGCGGCATGCTGACCAACTTCGTCACCATCCGCTCCCGCATCAACCGCATGGAGGAGCTCGAGGCCATGGTCGAGGACGGCCGCATGGCAGTGCTCCCCAAGAAGGAGCAGGCTGTTCTCGGCAAGGAGCTCACCAAGCTCCAGACCAACCTCGGTGGCGCCCGCGACATGAAGGGTCTGCCCCAGGCTCTCTTTGTCATCGACACCAAGCGCGAGGAGAACGCCATCAAGGAGGCTCAGCGCCTGAACATCCCCGTCGTCGCTCTGATCGACACCAACTCCGATCCCGACGAGGTCGAGTACGGCATCCCCTGCAACGATGACGCTATCTCTGCTGTCACCCTTATGTGCGAGCTCATGGCTGACGCCTGCCTCGCTGGCTCCGGCAAGGAGCAGGTCTCCGAGGCCGAGATGGCCGCTGAGCCCAAGGCCGAGTAAATCAGTCTTAGTTAATTCTTTTTCATCTCTTTGAAAGGAACCACAATGGCCCAGATTACCGCCGCTATGGTCAAGCAGCTCCGCGAGATGACCGACTCCCCGATGATGGAGTGCAAGAAGGCTCTCGTCGAGGCTGACGGCGACATGGACGCCGCTGTCGACGTTCTTCGTAAGAACGGCCTCGCCAAGGCTGCCAAGAAGGCTGGCCGCGAGACCAACGAGGGCGCTGTAGCCGCGTTCGTCTCCGAGGATGGCAAGACCGGCGCTCTGCTCGAGCTCTCCTGCGAGACCGACTTCGTTGGCTCCAACGCCAAGTTCACCGGCTTTGCTTCCAAGGTCGCTGAGGTTGTCGCTACCACCGAGCCTGCCGATGTCGACGCTCTGCTCGAGAAGCCGATGGGCGAGGAGACCGTTTCCTCCGAGCTCACCGAGATGATTCACATCATGGGCGAGAACATGAAGATCTCCCGCTTCGCTGCCCGCAAGGCCGAGAACGGCGCGCTCGCTTCTTACATCCACATGGGTGGTAAGATCGGCGTCCTCGTCGAGTTCGCCTTCGAGAAGGCCGAGACCGCTCAGGCTGAGTCCTTCAAGACCTTTGCTCACGACGTTGCCCTTCAGGTTGCCGCCGTCGCCCCGATCTGCGCTACCCGCGATCAGGTTCCGGCCGAGACCGTCGAGCACGAGAAGCAGATCTACATGGCTCAGGCTGCCGAGTCCGGCAAGCCCGAGGCCATCCAGGAGAAGATGGCTGTTGGCCGTCTGGAGAAGTTCTACAAGCAGTCCGTGCTCACCGAGCAGGAGTTCATCAAGGACAGCTCCCTCACCATCAAGAAGTACGCTGAGCAGGTCTCCAAGGAGCTCGGCGACACCATTACCGTCGTTGCCTTTGACCGTCTGGTCCGTGGCGAGTAAATAAGCTCTTGTAGCTGGTAATGAGCAGGCTGTGGGTTTTACTCACAGCCTGCTTTTTCATGGCTCCCCGTTAAGCCTTTGATATTATGTTGTGAGTCTAATTAAAGGAGGATCGCTTTGTCCGACATCCGATATAAACGCGTGCTTCTGAAGCTCTCCGGCGAAGCGCTGATGGGCGATGGCAACTACGGCATCGACCCCAAGGTTACGGATCATCTTGCCAAGCAGGTCAAGGAGCTGCTCGCCGTTGGTCATGAGGTTGGCGTCGTTGTCGGCGGCGGCAACATTTTCCGCGGTATGGCCGGCGCCGCCGGTGGTATGGACCGCGCCCAGGCCGATTACATGGGCATGCTCGCTACCGTTATGAACGCGCTTGCCCTGCAGGATGCCTTTGAGCACAACGATGTTCCCTGCCGCGTGATGAGCGCTATCCAGATGAACGAGATCTGCGAGCCCTATATTCGCCGTCGCGCCATCAACCACCTGTCCAAGGGCAACGTCGTTATTTTTGCCGCTGGTTCGGGCAATCCGTACTTTACGACCGACACCGCCGCGGCTCTCCGTGCCTGCGAGATTGGTGCCGAGATTCTGATCAAGGCCACCAAGGTTGATGGCATCTACGACAAGGATCCCGTCAAGTGCTCCGACGCCGTCCGCTTTGACAAGATCACCTATCACGAGGTGCTCGTTCGCGGCCTGCAGGTTATGGATTCCACGGCTACGGCTCTTTGCCAGGACAACCGTATGCCCATTTTGGTCCTCAACATCGATGGCGAGGACACCGTCAAGCGCGCGCTCGCGGGTGAGCCCGTCGGCACGCTCGTCTATCAGGAGGATTAAGCATGGCAGAGAACATCACCGCCCACATGGACAAGTCACTCGAGTCCCTCAAGCACAACTTCTCCAAGGTCCGCACCGGGCGCGCCAACGCCAACATCCTGTCTGACATCACCGTCGACTACTACGGTGTTCCCACGCCCGTCACGCAGGTTGCTGCCGTTAAGACCCCCGAGGCCCACATGCTGCTTATCGAGCCGTGGGATAAGGCGCTCATCAATGCCATCGTCAAGGCCATCAGTGCCTCCGACCTGGGCATTACCCCCAACTCCGATGGTACCGTCGTACGTCTGCCGTTCCCGGCTCCCACCGAGGAGCGTCGTCGCGAGCTCGTTAAGGAGTGCCGCGAGTACGCCGAGCAGGCCAAGGTCTCCATCCGCAACATCCGCCGCGACTTTAACAACAAGCTCGAGCGCGACGAGGAGCTCACCGAGGACGACGTCCGTCGCGAGCAGGCCAAGGTCCAGAAGCATACCGACGAGTATGTTGCCAAGGTTGAGGAGCTTCTGAAGGAAAAAGAAGCCGAGGTCATGGAGATCTAAGGTGCAATACGACGAGCATAAACTGGTCGAGTACTTTGCCGACGCCCCTGCGGGCGTCGGTTTTTCCGACCTTGACCTCAATAACATTCCGCACCATATTTCGTGCATCATGGACGGCAACGGCCGTTGGGCCACGGCGCGCGGTCTTGCCCGCACCGAAGGCCACAAGGCCGGCATCGTCTCGCTGCGCGAGATCATTACCGCCTGCGTGCGCCTTGGCGTCGACGTGCTTTCGGCCTATGCATTTTCGACCGAAAACTGGAATCGCCCGCAGCACGAAGTCAACGTTTTGATGCACCTGTTTGCCAAGACGTTTATCGATGAGCTACCGCTGCTTAAGCGCGAGAATGTTCGCGTTGTCTTTTTGGGCGATATTTCCGCGCTGCCCAAGAAGACCCGCGACGTCTTTGAGCGCGGCCTTGCCGAGTGCGCCGACCATACCGGTATGACGCTGGCGCTGGCCGTTAACTACGGTGCCCGTGCTGAGATCACCCGCGCTGTCCGCCAGATCGCACTTGATGCGGCTGCCGGCAAGATTGATCCCGCCGCTATCGACGATGATATGGTTGCTTCGCACCTGTACACCGCCGGTCTTCCCGATCCGGAGCTCGTGATTCGCACTTCTGGCGAGTTGCGTCTTTCGAACTACCTGCTGTGGCAGGTCGCCTATTCCGAGTTCTATGTCACCGATACCTATTGGCCCGACTTTGATCGTTGGGGGCTTGTCGACGCCATTTTGGCCTACCAGGGTCGCGACCGTAGGTTTGGTGGACTGAGTAAGACCGAGGAGGCTTAATCGTGTCCGAACGTCCAAAGGCATCCGCTCCCAAGGCGCCTACTTCCGCGAGGCCAGCGCGTAAGGCTGCCACTGCAGGAGCGCCTACAGCGAAGGGCGGCTCCGGTTCGTGGCTGGCGGGCTTTATCACCCGTGCCGCCGCCGGTATCGTCTATGCCGTTGTCTTTATCCTGTGCCTGGTTTTGGGTATTGTTCCCACGGCCATCTTCGTGTCCGTCATGAGCGGTCTGTGCTGCTATGAGTTCTTCCGTATGACGAGGCTCGATGGCAAGGTTGCCAACGAGCGCCTTGGTATCGCTGCCGCCGTGCTCTTTCCGCTCTCGGCACTGGGCGATTCGCTGCTGTTGAACGCCCTGCTGTTCGCTTTGATGCTTGCGGTTGGTATCTGGTATGTCTGGTCTCCGCGCACTCGCATCTCTGATGTTGCCGTGACGCTCATGGGTCCTATCTACACTGGCTTTATGCTGTCGGCCATCGTGCTGTTGCGCGATGCCGTGCCCGGTTTTGCCGGCGCCCTGCTTTCGGTGGGCGTTTGCGCGTCCCTTTGGGTCTCCGACTCGTTTGCCTACATCGTGGGCAGCCGTATCGGCAAGCATAAGATGGTCCCCAAGATCTCTCCCAAAAAGAGCTGGGAAGGCTTTGTCGGCGGCATTTTGGGCTCTGTCTTGATCTGGCTCATCCTGTGGGCAACGCACTTCTACAAGCTGAGCCTGCCCTATGCACTGCTGTGCGGCGTGGTCGTCTCCATCCTGGGCGTTATCGGCGACCTCATCGAGTCGCGCATCAAGCGCGGTGTGGGCGTCAAAGATTCCGGCAATCTCATCCCGGGCCACGGCGGCATGCTCGACCGCAGCGATTCGCTCATCTTTGGCTGCATTACTGCACAGCTGCTGCTGATGATCGGAGGCGTGCTGTAATGGCTTATCAGACCACCTACGGTCCCGATGGGCGTCTTCGTGTTGCCATTCTGGGCTGTACGGGCTCTATCGGCACTCAGGCGCTCGACGTGTGCCGTCAGCATGCCGATCGCCTGCAGGTGACAGCGCTTTCCGTTAACTCCAGCACCTCCGAGCTCGTTGCCGCTGCCCGTGAGTTCTCGGTTCCGGCGGTTGCCGTGGCGGACGCCTCCCATGGCGCTGACGCGGTGCTGCAGGAACTGCCCAAGGGCACGGAGCTCGGCGTTGGCGCACAGGCCGTGTGCGAGCTCGCATGCCGCGATGATGTCGACTGCGTGCTCGTTGCCATCGTGGGCGCTGCCGGTCTCGAGGCGAGCCATGCTGCCTTGACCTCGAACAAGCGTCTTGCCCTGGCCAACAAGGAGTCGCTCGTTGTCGGTGGCGACCTGCTTATGCCGTTGGCGCAGCCGGGTCAGCTTATCCCGGTCGACTCCGAGCATTCTGCCATCTACCAGTGCTATCTGGGCGAGAATCCGCACGAGGCTCACTGCATTTGGCTTACCTGCTCGGGCGGCCCGTTCTTTGGCCGCACGCGTGACGAGCTCGATCGCGTGACGCGCGCCGATGCTCTGGCGCATCCCACGTGGGCTATGGGTGCCAAGATCACGATTGACTCTGCCACCCTCATGAACAAAGGTCTGGAGCGTATCGAGGCTATGCATCTGTTTGGCTGCGATCTCGATTTCATTAACGTGGTCGTGCAGCGCCAGTCTAAGATTCACTCCATGGTCGAGTTTGCCGATGGCTCCGTGATGGCGCATCTCGGCGCCTCCGACATGCGCATTCCCATCCAGTTTGCCTTCTCGTATCCCGAGCGTTGGGATACGCCGGCTCCGCGTATCGATTTCCGCGAGCTAGGGCAGCTTACCTTTGACGCGGCCGATATGGATACCTTCCGCTGCCTTGCGCTGGCCGAACGTGCCGGCAAGACGGGCGGCACCATGCCGTGCGTGCTCAATGCCGCCAACGAGGTCGCCGTCGATGCCTTCCTGCATGAGGGCTGCAGCTTTACCGATATCGACCGCATTGTGGAATCCTGCATGGATGCTCACGATGCGCAGGCGGTCGATTCGTTTGAACAGCTTCGCGACATCGATGCGTGGGCGCGTGAAAAGGCCGCGCAGGTGCTCGTCGCAACCCGTTCTTAACCCATAAGGATTGCTTTTTCGTTTTATGGATACTGTTCTGAGCGTTCTCTCATCGGTCTTTTGGGGCCTGCTGATGCTTTCCGTCCTCGTGTTTTTGCACGAGGGCGGCCACTTTTTGGCGGCGCGTGCCTGCGGTGTCCGCGTGACTGAGTTCTTTTTGGGCCTGCCGTGCCGCTTTGATATCCATCACACGTCGCGTCGCATCGGCACTAAGTTTGGCGTGACGCCGCTGCTGCTGGGTGGCTATGCCGCCATCTGCGGCATGGATCCGACCGATGTCTCGTGTGCCGATCGCGTGCTCGCTGCCATTTATCACCACGGCCGGGTGACGGTGGCCGATCTTGCCGTCGAGCTCGAGCTGTCCGAGGAGGATGTGCTCGAGGCCTGTGCTTTGCTGTTGGGCTGGGGCTCCATCGCTCCCTGGTATGAAGAAGGGGAAAAGCCATCGCCCAGTTACTATCCCACCAAGTACCAGACCCTGCCGCGTGACGCGGCGGGGTATACCACCTTTGACGGCCGTCGGTTCGATCGCGAGCATGCGACTGCCGAGGGCGATGTATGGGAGCTGCCGTGCGGCGAGGCCGAATTCCTTGCACGCGAGCGCTCGCACACCTATTTGGGCCAGGGCTTTATCAAGCGTGCCTTTATGCTGCTTGCGGGCATTCTCGTCAATATCCTGACGGGCTTTTTGCTCCTTATGAGCATCTATTCCATCGCAGGTGTCACCGTGCCGGTGGATACCAATGTAATCGGCCAGGTTGACGAAGGCTCGATTGCCGCCGCGGCGGGAATCGAGGGCGGCGACGCGATCCTTTCTGTCGACGGAGTATCGTGCTCTACCTGGATGGACGTTTACGATGCCATCGGTAAGGCTGCCGGTAAGGACGATATCGCCATTGAGTACGAGCGTGACGGCAAGCAGCATTCGACCACGGTTTCGCTCAAAGAGGACGAGCGCCTAGGTGTGTATGCCTCTACGCAGGTGGTCCGTTTAGACCCCATCACGTCGGCTCGCCTGTCGTTCTCCTATGTCGTGCAGACTGCGGAGGGCGTGATGCGCTTGCTCCAGCCGCAGCATACGATGGAGATTCTCGACCAGTCCTCTTCGATCGTGGGTATTAGCGTTATGTCCTCACAGGCCGCTGCTGCCGGCCCTGCCACGTTCCTTTCGTTTGCCGCCCTCATTTCGTTCTCGCTTGGCTTTATGAACCTGCTGCCCATCCCACCACTCGATGGCGGCAAGCTGGTCATCGAGATTATTCAGAAGATTGCGGGCCGCGAACTTCCGCTCAAGGTCCAGACGATTGTGAGCTATGTGGGCATCGCGCTCTTTGCGCTGCTGTTTGTCTATATGCTTCGTTCCGACATCCTTCGATTTATTCTGTAGGGGAGTGTTTGGATTGTCTTTATCCCATCCTTTGTCTCGCGAGCTGACACGCCCCGTGTATGTGGGCGGCGTGCAGATCGGTGGCGGCGCGCCGGTGGTGGTCCAATCCATGACCTGCACCGATACCGCTGATGCCCAGGCAACGCTTGCGCAAGTGTGCGCGTTGGCGCAGGCTGGCTGCGATATCGTGCGCGTGAGCGTGCCCTCCGAGGCCGCGCTTGAGGGTTTCCGCACCATCTGTGCCGAGTCTCCGGTGCCGATTGTCGCCGATATCCACTTTAACCATAAGCTCGCCATTGGTGCCGTTGAGGCCGGTGCTGCCAAGCTGCGCATCAATCCCGGCAATATCGGCGATTGGGCCAAGGTTGACGCGGTGATCGATGCTGCGGGTGCCGCTGGCTGTGCGATTCGTATCGGCGTCAATGCCGGTTCGCTTGAGCAGGATATCGCCGAGCGCGACGACCTCACGCAGCCCGAAAAGCTCGTGATGTCGAGCGAGCGTTTCGTCAAGCATTTTGAAGACCGCGGCTTTACGAACATTGTGCTTTCGGCCAAGGCCCATAGCGTGCAGACGACGCTCGATACCTATCGAGCCCTGTCGCGTGAGATTCCCCACGTTCCGCTTCACCTGGGCGTAACTGAGGCAGGTACCAAGCTGCAGGGCACCATCAAGAGCTCGGTGGGCCTTGGTATCCTGCTGTCTGAGGGTATCGGTGACACCATGCGCGTCTCGCTCACGGCCGATCCGGTTGAGGAGCCGCCGGTCGCCTGGGGAATTTTGCAGTCGTTGGGCCTGCGTCGCCGCGGCCCCGAGATTGTCTCGTGCCCCACGTGCGCCCGCTGTCAGGTTAACCTGATTCCTATCGCCGAGGAAGTAACCGAGCGGCTTAAGAACTATACCGCGCCGCTCTCGATTGCCGTCATGGGATGTGCCGTTAATGGCCCCGGTGAGGCTTCCGATGCCGACCTGGGCGTTGCTTGCGGACGTGGTCAGGCCCTGCTCTTTTCGCATGGCCAGATCATTGGTAAAGTAGCTGAGGATCAAATTGTCGATGCCCTTATGGCCGAGGTCGACAAACTAATTGAGGAGAAATAAATGACCCGAGCAATGTATTTGTCTAAGCTCTATGCGCCGACGCTCAAAGAGGATCCGGCCGACGCCGAGCTTGCAAGCCATCGTCTGCTGCTTCGTGCCGGTATGATCCGCAAGGAGGCCGCCGGTCTCTATTCCTATCTGCCGCTTGCTTGGCGCTCGATTCGTAAGATCGAGAACATCGTGCGCGACGAGATGGACGCCGCCGGCGCCCAGGAGCTCATGATGCCCATTATGGTCGATGCTGAGCTGTGGCGTGAGTCCGGCCGCATCGATGCCTATGGCAAGGAGCTCGTGCGCTTTGACGACCGTCATGGTCGCGAGTTTGTGCTGGGCCCCACGCATGAGGAAACCGTCACGGCCCTGGTGCGCAACGAGCTGCGCTCCTATAAGCAGCTGCCCGTCAACCTGTACCACATTCAGGACAAGTTCCGCGATGAGTTCCGTCCCCGCTTTGGCCTGATGCGCGGTCGCGAGTTCATCATGAAGGACGCCTACAGCTTCTCTGCCACGCAGGAGAGCCTGCAGGAGGAGTATGACAAGATGAAGCAGGCCTACGCCAACATCTGCGAGCGCTGCTACATCAAGGCTCTGCCCGTTGTCGCCGACTCTGGCGAGATCGGCGGCGACACCTCTGTCGAGTACATGGCTCTGGCCGACGCCGGTGAGGCCTCGCTCGTCTACTGCGACGATTGCGGCTTTGCTGCCGATGACGAGGCTGCAAGCACCAAGGTCGTTGTGACCGAGGGCCCCGGCGACGGCACGCTTACCAAGGTCGAGACTCCGGGTATGGGCACCATCGAGGCCGTCGCCAAGTTTTTCGGCTTCCCCGAGAACGGTACGCGCAAGTCGCTGGCGTTGATCGACGCCGAGGGCAAGCCGGTCGTTGCCATTGTCCCGGGCGACCACGAGCTCAATGACTGTAAGGCCGAGCATGTCTTTGGCAAGGGCTATCGCATGATGACCGACGAGGAACTTCAGGCGAACGGGCTGCACAAGGGCTTTATCGGACCGGTCAACCTGCCCGAGGGCATCCGTCTGGTGTGCGACGAGAGCCTGCGCGAGTCCAAGCAGTGGGCCTGCGGTGCCAACGAGGTCGACTATCACTTTACCGGTGCCTGCCCCGATCGCGACTTTACCGTCGATGAGTGGGCCGACCTGGTTACCGTCGTTGCCGGCGATCCCTGTCCGCACTGCGGCAAGCCGCTCTCTGCTGCCCGCGGCATCGAGGTTTCCCAGGTCTTCCAGCTGGGCACCAAGTACTCCGAGGCCATGGGTGCCACCTTTATGGACGAGGACGGCAAGGAGAAGCCGCTGATTATGGGTTGCTACGGCGTGGGCGTGTCTCGCTCGCTCGCTGCCGTCGTGGAGCAGCACAACGACGAGCACGGCATCGTTTGGCCGGTCTCCGTTGCCCCGTACGAGGTTGCGGTGATTCCGCTCGACCCCAAGAAGGAGGAGTGCGCTTCTGTCTGCGAGCAGATCGTTGATGGCCTGTGCGCCGAGGGTATCGAGGTCGTCGTCGACGATCGCGATGAGCGTCCCGGCTTTAAGTTTGCCGACAACGACCTTATGGGCTTCCCGTATCAGGTGGTGCTCGGCAAGCGTGGCCTTAAGAACGGCACAGTCGAGCTCAAGGACCGTGCCACGGGCGAGCGCGAGGACGTGGCGATCGATGAGGTCGTCGCCAAGGTTTCCAAGCTTGTGAAGGCGGCACGCCGTTAATTGTCGATTTCGCTTGTAGTTCGATATACGGGACGGCCCCGCATTTCTCCAGATAGGGGAGATGCGGGGCCGTCCTTTTGTCTTCTCGGCGTGCTCAATCGCTAAAACGAAAACCCCACAGCCCATATGAGCTGCGGGGTTTTCTTGTGCCTCCGATGCGAAATAAATCGCTCAGATATTACTGATAATCGACGACGTCGATCCAGTTCTTCAGGAACTCATCGTTCACGTTGCGCTTACGAGCGAGCTCGGAAGCGGCGACGATGCTCGTCCACTGACGCACGACCTGCATGGGCATGTCGGCGCGGTCGCAGTAGAGCTCCAGGTAGGCCTCGGCCTGATCCTTGCTGTTGAGGGCGAAGAGCAGGTAGGTGGTGGCAACGTCGGCAGCAGGGGAGCCCTGGGTGGCGTGTGCCCAGTCGCACACATAGAGCTGGCCGTCGTCGCCGACGATGACGTTGGAGGGGTTGAAGTCGCCGTGGCAGACCTTAAACTCCTTGGTCATGCCGTCCAGACGCTCCTGAAGGTTGTAGCGCGTGGTGGCATTGAGCTGATCAAGGCTGTCGATCATGCGGGCGAACTTGTCGCGCTGACGGTTGAGCAGCGGGGAGGTGTAGCCGTGGATCTCGATCTGGAGGTCGACGAACATCTCGAGATACTCACCAAAGCGCTGGGGCTCGGCAGTCATCTTCTCGGCAAGGGTGGTGCCCGGAACCTTCTCGGTCACGAGCGCCCAGCCGTTGGCGTTCTCGAGCTGGGAAACCTCGAGAGCCTTGGGGCTGCGGATGCCGCACTCATTGATGCGGGCAAGATTCAAAGCCTCGTTGAACACGTCGGAGACAGGCTTGGTCTCGTTAAAGACCTTGACGATCTTGTCGCCCAGGTCGTAAACGACCTTGTTGCCACGGCGGACGAGCTCGGTCTTGGAATCGGGTAGCAGCATGGTTGCATCCTTTCAACGATGCGATAGAAGCGACGGCGGGGGTGTGTGAAACACCCGTGCACCCCCGCCGTTAAAAACCGTGCTAAAACTAGCAGACGGCGTAGTCCTGAGGCTCGCGGCCGTAGTAGGCGTCCAGGTAGAGCTCCTTGATCTCGCTCATGAGCGGGTAGCGCGGGTTGGCGCCGGTGCACTGGTCGTTGAATGCCTGCTCTGTCATCTCGTCGAGGGTGTCGAGGAAGTACTGCTCGTCAACACCGTAGTCGGCGATGGTCTTCTTGACGCCGATGAAGTCCTTGAGCTCCTCGAGCTTCGTGATGAAGTTCTCGAAGACCTCCTTGTCGTCCTTGCCCTCGATGCCGCAGTACTTGGCCATCTCGGCGTAGTTGTGCAGCGCGTTGGGGTAAGGATACTGGGAGAAGGTACCCATCTTGACGGGAGCCTCGGCGGCGTTGTAGCGCATAACGCGGGTCAGGATGACGGCGTTGGCGAGGCCGTGGGGCAGGTGATGGAAGGCGCCGAGCTTGTGAGCCATGGAGTGGTTGAGGCCCAGGAAGGCGTTGGCGAAGGCCATACCGGCCATGCAAGAGGCGTTGTGCATCTCCTCGCGGGCATGCGGGTCCTTGGCGCCGTTCGTGAAGCTGGAGGGCAGGTTCTCGAAGACGAGCTTAGCAGCGCGCTCGGAGAGGCCCTTGGTGTAGTCGGAAGCCATGATGGAGACGTAGGACTCGATGGCGTGGGTCATGACGTCGATGCCGGAGGCAGCGGTCAGGCCGCGCGGGGCGGTCATGCAGTTGTCGGCGTCGACGATAGCCATGTTGGGGAGCAGCGCGTAGTCGGCGAGCGGCCACTTGATGCCGGTCTCCTTGTCGGTGATGATGGCGAACGGCGTGCACTCGGAGCCGGTACCCGAAGAGGTCGGGACGGCGACGAAGTAGGCCTTCTTGCCCATCTCGGGGAAAGTGAAGATACGCTTGCGGATGTCCATGAAGTCCATGGCCATGTCCTCAAACTTGCACTCGGGGTGCTCGTACATCATCCACATGATCTTGCCGGCGTCCATAGCGGAGCCACCGCCGACGGCGATGATGACGTCCGGCTCAAAGAGAGCCATCTGCTTGGCGCCGCGACGTGCGCACTGCAGCGACGGATCGGGCTCGACGTCGTAGAAGCAGTCGTGGGCGATGCCCATCTCGTCGAGCTTGGCCTCGATGGCGCGGGTGTTGCCATTCTTGAAGAGGAACTGGTCGGTGACGATGAAGGCGCGCTTCTTGCCCATGACGTTGCCCAGCTCGTCGAGGGCGACGGGCGTGGAACCCTTCTTGAAGTAGACCTTCTCGGGAGCGCGGAACCACAGCATGTTCTCACGGCGCTCGGCCACAGTCTTAACGTTGATCAAGTGCTTCACCCCAACGTTCTCGGAGACGGAGTTGCCGCCCCAGGAGCCGCAGCCCAGGGTCAGAGACGGCTTCATGCCAAAGTTGTACAGGTCACCGATGCCGCCGTGCGAGGACGGGGTATTAATGACGATACGGCAGGCCTTCATGACGTGCTCGAACAGGCTGATCTTCTCGGCCTGGGCGGGGTGCACGTACAGAGAGGCGGTGTGGCCCGGGCCACCGGCGAGCACCAGGTGCTCGGCCTTGTCGACGGCCTCCTGGAAGTCCTTGGCGTGGTACATGGCCAGGACCGGGGAGAGCTTCTCGTGGGAGAACTCCTCCTTGGCGGGGTCGGTGGAGGTGACCTCGGCGATCAGGATCTTGGTCTTGGCGGGAACCTCGATGCCTGCGAGCTCGGCGATCTTGGCGGCAGCCATGCCGGGGATGCGGTGGTCGAGAGCGCCGTTCTTGAACATGGCGGCACGCAGGGCCTCCATCTCGGCACCCTGCTTGACGAAGTAGCAGCCGCGCTTCTGGAACTCGGCCTTAACCTGGTCATAGATGGTGTCGATGACGGTCACGGACTGCTCGGAAGCGCAGATCATGCCGTTGTCGAAGGTCTTGGAGTGGATGATGGAGTTGACGGCGAGCAGCACGTCGGCGGTGTCGTCGATGATGACCGGGGTGTTACCGGCGCCAACGCCCAGGGCGGGCTTGCCCGAGGAGTAGGCGGCCTTGACCATGCCCGGGCCACCGGTGGCGAGGATGATGTCGACGTCGCGCATGACCATGTTGGTCAGCTCGATGGAGGGGACATCGACCCAGCCGATGATGCCCTCGGGGGCGCCGGCCTTGACGGCGGCGTCGAGCACGAGCTTGGCGGCGGCGATGGTGCACTTGGCGGCTGCCGGGTGCGGGGAGATGATGATGCCGTTGCGGGTCTTCAGGCTGATCAGCGTCTTGAAGATCGCAGTGGAGGTGGGGTTGGTCGTCGGGATGACGGCGCCCACGATGCCGATGGGCTCGGCGATCTTGGTGATGCCGTAGGCCTCGTCGCGCTCCAGGACACCACAGGTCTTGGTGTTCTTGTAAGCGTTGTAGATGTACTCTGCGGCGTAGTGGTTCTTGATGACCTTGTCCTCAAGAACGCCGCGGCCGGTCTCCTCGATGGCCATCTTCGCCAACGGGATACGAGCCTTGTTGGCGGCCATGGCGGCCTCATAGAAGATCTTGTCGACCTGCTCCTGCGTGTACGTAGCAAAAAGCGCCTGGGCCTCTCGCATCTGAGCGAGCTTAGCCTCAAGCGCCTCTACGTTGTCCACAATTGCGGGAGTAGTGTTTTCCGGTGACTTTTTCACCATTTGTGTCTCCTTGCGATCGGAGATTTACCCTACGCCTTGCATGATAGCAAGAAATTATTCGGCGAACGGTAAGATTCCCGTAAAAGGCACACTAAAACGCTTCAACCTAATGAAGCGTTTTAACTAAATACTATCAGCCTACTGCATCACCCTGCTCATTGGGGACAGACTTGCATGAGTATTTCAATGGGAAAACGGGGAGAACGGGGCAACTGTTTGATAATCGCTATTCGCGGGTCGCGGTTGAGTCGGACACGCAGGCGGTGCAGCTGCTCGATTACATCCATCTCAATCCTGTGAAAGGTGCGCTTGACTCGCTCGAGTCGTACTGCTGGTCAAGTTACAAAGCATATCAGCTGGGCTACGATCCTTTTGATATTTGTGATGCGGCCCCTATGCTCGAAAGCACTCATGTAAGCCTGTCCCCAATGAGTGCAAAAAGGCGCCCTCCACATGGGAGGACGCCTTTGGTAAGTTCTATGTGAACGCGAGGTCTTTGACCCGGAGAGTCCGAGGTACTTGGTAGTAAGACCTTATTTAGGAGCGCGCAACCTTGCCGGACTTGAGGCAGGTGGAGCAAACGTTCATCTTGCGACGGTGACCATCGACGACGACGTAGACGCGCTGGATGTTGGGGCGGAACTTACGGTTGGTGACGCGGTGAGAGTGGCTGATGGAGCGACCGGCAACGGGGTGCTTACCGCAAACTTCGCAAACTTTGGACATAACTGACCCTCCTTGGGCGACAAACGAACATGTCGCGTTAACAAACAAGCCTGAACTATAGCACAGAAGCATGTCTCTGTGCGCAATCTACACAGAGATATTTCTCTTTTGGCGATAGTGCCCACGCTACGGCCCTGGACGTAGATCCGATTTGCGTGCAGCAGAGGGGATTATGCCAGCTCGCAACAAGGTTTTCAAGCGCGTCCCACAAATATATATAGGTTTATGGAGCTATTGGCTCCGTTTACGGATTGACTAGTATTTATGCTCGCATTTGAGCCCGAGGTTGGCTACACTATGCCTTGACCATTAAAGGGGTACGAGATACCCACATGGAATTACATAGCTGTCAATGAGCAGTACTTCCTGTGGGTGTCTGGTCCGCTTTGAGCGGTCGGGCATCTATTTTTTTGACTGTGTCAGCAGTCAAGACATGTGAGGAAGGAGATCGATGGGCACGACTTCCCCCAAGGCGGTCATCATGGACGAGACCGCCGTCAACCGAGCGATGACCCGCATCGCGCACGAGATCCTCGAGCGCAACGAGGGCTGTGAAGACCTCGCTCTGGTCGGCATCGTCACGCGCGGCGACCTTCTGGCAAAGAAGCTCGCCGAGGCGATCAAGGAGATCGAGGGTGTCGACGTTCCACTCGGCAGCCTGGACATCAGCTTCTATCGCGATGACTATGCGACCAATTTCGCTCCCGCGATCCACGCTACCAACATTCCCTTCAGCGTCGACGGCAAGCGCGTCGTGCTGGTGGACGACATCCTGTACACGGGTCGCACCATCCGTGCCGCTCTGGACGCCGTCATGGATCTGGGCCGTCCGTGCCGAGTCGAGCTGGCAGTTCTCGTTGACCGCGGTCACCGCGAGCTCCCTATCTCGCCGGACTTTGTCGGCAAGAACGTTCCCTCGTCGCACGAGGAGAACGTGCACCTATATATGAAGGAAGTCGACGGCCGTACCGCTGTCGAGATCAACGACGTCGCGCCGGGTTCCCACGTGGGCTCCGCGCCGCTGGGAGGTGAGTAGTACCGTGGCGTTCAACCATAAGCACCTGATTGACATTACCGAGTACTCCGAAGAGGACATCAAGCTCATCCTCGAGACCGCCAAGGCGTTCTCCGAGGTCAACGAGCGTGCCATCAAGAAGGTCCCCACGCTCAAGGGCAAGACCATCGTCAACATGTTCAACGAGCCCTCGACGCGTACCCGCAGCTCCTTCGAGCTCGCCGAGAAGCGTCTTTCGGCCGACAGCCTCAACTTCGGCGGCTCCTCGACCTCCACGGTCAAGGGCGAGAGCCTCGTCGATACCGTCGAGACCCTCAACGCCTACAAGATCGACTGCATCGTCGTGCGCGATAAGCACGCCGGCGCTCCTTACATCGTCACGCAGAATTCGCCCGCGAGTGTTATTTGCGCCGGTGACGGTAAGCACAACCATCCCACGCAGGCCCTGCTCGACCTGTACACCATCTGGGAGCACAAGGGTGACTTCCACGGTCTGAAGGTCGCCGTCGTCGGCGACATTGCCCACTCCCGTGTTTGCGGCTCGCTGATCCCCGCGTTGAAGATCATGGGCTGCGAGACCTACGCCGTCGCCCCCGGCACGCTGCTGCCGGCGGCGCCCGAGGTTCTGGGCTGCGACCACGTGACGAGCGACCTCGATTCCGTCCTGCCCGAGCTGGACGTCGTCTACATGCTGCGCGTACAGCAGGAGCGCCTCGAGGGTGCCCCGTTCCCGACCATTCGCGAGTACCACAAGCTCTTCGGCCTGACCAAGGACCGTGAGAAGCTCATGAAGCCCGACGCGATCATCTGCCATCCGGGCCCCATCAACCGCGGCGTCGAGTTCGACTCCTATATGGCCGACCACCCGCAACGCTCCGTCATCCTGGAGCAGGTCTACGCCGGTATTTGCGTGCGTATGGCTATCCTGTATCTGCTGCTTGGAGGTGCCGATAATGGCCTTGCTTCTTAAGAATGCCCACGTCGTCGACCCGTCCGTCGAGCTTGACGGTGTCGTTGACGTCCTGATTGACGGCGACAAGATCGCCGAGGTCGGCGAGAACCTCGCCGCTGAGGGAGTCGAGGTCCGTGACCTTTCAGGTAAGTACCTCGTCCCCGGCCTGGTGGACATGCACGTCCACCTGCGCGAGCCCGGTTACGAGGTCAAAGAGGACATCGAGAGCGGCACCCGCGCAGCTGCCAAGGGCGGCTTCACCGGCGTGTGCGCCATGCCCAACACCGACCCCGTTACCGATAACGGTACCGTCGTTGAGTTCGTCAAGTCCCGCGCTGCCGAGGTCGGCCACTGCCGCGTCTATCCTTCTGGCGCCATGACCCGCGGTCTTAAGGGCGAGGCTATGTCCGAGATGGGCGATATGGTTGCCCACGGCGCCGTCGCCTTCACCGACGACGGTCGCGGCGTGCAGGGCGCGGGCATGCTCCGTCGCTGCATGGACTACGGCAAGATGTTCGGCAAGGTCTTTATGAGCCATTGCCAGGACGAGGACCTGGTCGGTCACGGTCAGATCAACGAGGGCAAGGTCTCTACCCGTCTGGCCCTCGAGGGCTGGCCGGCGGCAGGCGAGGAGCTGCAGATCGCTCGCGATATCGAGATCGCCAAGCTGACCGGTGCCAAGTTGCACATCCAGCATATCTCCACCGCCCATGGCCTGGAGCTCGTGCGTGCCGGTAAGGCCGCTGGCGTGCAGGTCACCTGCGAGGCCACCCCGCACCACATGTTCCTGACCGAGAACGACCTGGACGAGACCTACAACACCTCGCTCAAGGTCAATCCGCCGCTGCGTACCGAGGAGGACGCCGAGGCTATCCGTCAGGGCGTCATCGACGGCACCGTCGACGCCATCGTCACCGACCACGCTCCCCATACTCCGTGGGAGAAGGCCCGCGAGTTCGAGCTTGCGCCCTTTGGCATGATCGGCCTCGAGACTTCGCTGTCGCTTGTGCTCACCGAGCTGGTCAACACGGGCAAGATGAGCATGGGCCGCATGGTCGAGCTCATGGCCATCAAGCCGCGTGAGATCTTGGGTCTGGACCAGGTTCAAGTCAAGGCGGGCTCCGTTGCCGACCTGACCGTGTTCGACACGTCCGCTACCTGGACGGTCGGCGAGGACGGTTACGAGTCGCGTGCCGAGAACTCCGGTTTTGCCGGCCGCACGCTCACCGGTCGTGCCACCGATGTGTTTGTCGGCGGTAAGCAGACGCTTGCCGACGGCTGCATCTGCTAGCATAGCCTTATCGCTTTTGTGCGCGGCGCCCTTGCGGTGCCGCGCTTTCTGTTCGCCTGAACCATGCAACCGCATGGGGGATTGGAGCGTCTATGCCTACACCTTCCACTGCACGCATGCACGACTTCGAGGTCGTTTCGAACCAGGAGATCGCCGACGGCATCTTCTCGCTCGTTATCTCGGCCCCCAAGCTTGCAAGTGCGCTCAAGCCCGGCCAGTTCGTGAATATCGCCGTGCCGGGCGATGCTTCCTCGCTGCTTCGCGTGCCCCTGAGCTTCTATCGCGCCGACGCCGAGGCCGGCACCGTCGAGCTGTGGTACGCCGTCGTGGGCGATGATACCCGTCGTCTGTCGCAGATGGCCCCTGGCTCCACCTCCAACTTGCTGGGCCCCGGCGGCCGCGGCTGGCTTGTGCCCGAGGGCACCAGGAAGGCGCTGCTCGTGGCGGGCGGCATCGGTGTTCCGCCCGTGCTCTGCCTGGCTGACTTGCTTGCCGAGCAGGGTGTGACCGTCGACGTGTGTCTGGGCTTTGGCACCGCGTCCAAGGCCGTGGGCGTCGATGAGTTCCGCGCGCTGGGAGCCACGGTTAACGTGTGCACCGACGATGGATCACTGGGCACGCACGGCTTCTGCACCGATCCTGCCGCCGAGCTGCTCGGCGAGGGCGGTTACGACTACGTCGCCAGCTGTGGTCCCGCCGTCATGATGAAGAAGGTCGCCGCCGCTGCCGCCGAGGCCGGCGCGTACTGCGAGGTGTCGCTCGAGCGCATGATGAGCTGCGGCTTTGGTGCCTGCAACACCTGCAATGTCGAGACGGTCGACGGTATGAAGGGCGCCTGCATGTGCGGCCCCGTGTTTGATGCTTCCAAGGTGGTGGTCTTCTAGTGGGTACCGTGAACATGGCCGTCGATTTCGGCGGCGTTAAGATGCAGAACCCCATCAACACCGCAGCCGGTACCTTTGGCTACGGTTGGCAGTTCCAGAACTTCTTTGATGTCTCCCAGCTGGGTGCCATCACCACCAAGGGTTGCGCTGCCGAGCCCTGGCCCGGCAATCCCGCACCCCGCATGGCCGAGATCCCCGGTGGCATGATCAATTCCGTGGGCCTGCAGAACCCCGGTGTGGCCGCTTTCGCCCGCGAGTCCGGTCCGTGGCTCGAGCAGCTCTCCAAGGACGGTTGCCAGGTCATCTGCCAGGTTGCCGGTCATTCCGTGGACGAGTTTGTCCGTGCGCTCGAGATGTATGTCGAGCTGTGCCCCTGGGCTGCCGGCTATGAGATCAACGTGAGCTGCCCCAACATTGCTGCCGGCGGTGCCGCCATGGGCTCCACGCCCGAGGGCGCCTCTGCCGTCATGGCCGCGTGCCGCAAGGTGACCGACAAGCCGCTGTTTGTGAAGATGGCCCCGGTCAACGTTGCCGAGATTGCCAAGGCTCTCGAGGCCGCCGGTGCCGATGGTCTTTCGGTCATCAACTCCATCCAGGGTATGGCCATCGACGTCCACACCCGCAAGTCGCGTGTGGCCAAGCCCAAGGGCGGTCTTTCGGGCCCGCTGTGCCATCACATCGCCGTGCGTATGGTCTGGGAGGTTGCCCAGGCCGTCGACATTCCCATCAACGGCGTCGGCGGCGTCATGACCGGTGAGGACGCGGCCGAGTTTATCCTGGCTGGCGCTACCTGCGTATCGGTCGGTATGGCCAACTTCGTCGATCCGTGCGCTTCGCTCAAGATTGCGCGCGAGCTCGAGGCCTGGGCCGAGTCCCAGGGCGTGAAGGACCTCAACGAGCTGGTAGGTGCTTTCGAATGCTAGAGACCGATGCCCGCGACCGCGTTATCGTTGCCCTCGACTGCGACCGTGAGCGTGCGCTCGAGCTCGCCCATGAGCTTTCGGGCCATGCCGCCTGGCTCAAGGTGGGCATGACGCTCTATTACGCTGAGGGCCCCGAGATCGTCAAGACCTTTAAGGACCTGGGCTTCAAGGTGTTCCTCGACCTTAAGTTCCATGACATTCCGCATCAGGTGCGCGGTGCCGCTCGCTCGGCCTCGCTTGCCGGTGCCGACTTGCTTTCGGTTCACGGCTTGGGTTCGGGTGCTATGCTCGACGCCTGTCGTGAGGGTGCCGAGGAGGCACGCGAGGATCGAGCCAAGCTCGTCGCCATTACCGTGCTTACGAGCATGAATCAGGATGCGTTGAGCGAGATCGGCGTCGAGTCGCCCGTTGCCGAGGAGGCCGCCCGTCTGGCAAAACTCGCCCAGGCCAACGGTATCGACGGCATCGTGTGCTCGCCGATGGAGGCTCATGACATGCGTGAGCTGCTGGGCCCCGATGCGTTGATTGTGACCCCGGGCGTGCGTCCGGTTGGTGCTGCGCTGGGCGATCAGTCCCGCGTGGCCACGCCTTCCCAGGCTATCGAGCGCGGCGCGAGCCATATCGTGGTGGGCCGCCCCATTACCGGCGCCGACGATCCGGTTGCCGCGTTTGACGCCATCGTTGCCGAGCTGGTCGAAAACGTCGCGTAAAAGATTCCCTCAAGTCACCACTTTTGGGTCTCATTAGCACAAATTAGCCCCTGTGCCTGCGAAAACTTTCCCATCCTTTGTGTGGAATCGCAGGTCGGGGGCTCTTCTTTTAGCGCGATATATTGCACTTTTTGCGGGTATCGTCTAACCTATGGAGCCGCGATTGAGCATTTTGTACGTTTTACGTGCTAAAATGCCAAATATTGAATCAGATATAACCCAACTATTTGGAGGTACGAATGGCACTCCCTCAGCTTACCGATGAGCAGCGCAAGCAGGCTCTTGAGAAGGCTGCCGCCGCACGTCACGCTCGCGCAGAGCTCCGTGAGCAGATCAAGAAGGGCGAGAAGTCCCTCGAGTCCGTGCTCAACTCCGATGACCCCATTGCTTCCCGCATGAAGGTTTCCACCCTCATCGAGTCTCTCCCCGGTTATGGCAAGGCCAAGGCCGCCAAGATCATGGAGGAGCTCGGCATCTCCGCTACCCGTCGCGTCCAGGGCCTTGGCGTCCGTCAGCGCGAGCAGCTCCTCGAGCAGCTGACCAAATAAGTGAGCGCTCAGGATTCAAAGCTCTTTGTGATTTCTGGACCGTCAGGCGCGGGCAAGGGCACGCTCGTCACTCGTGTGCGCGAGCGTCGCTCTAACCTGGGCCTGACGGTTTCGGCTACCACGCGAGCCCCACGCAAAGGCGAGGTCGATGGCGTCAATTACTTTTTCCTGACGCGCGAGGAGTTCGACCGCCGCGTGGCAAACGGTGAGTTTGTTGAGTGGGCCGAGGTCCACGGTAACTGCTATGGCACGTTGGTGAGCGAGGTTCAGTCCAAGCTCGCCTCTGGTTCGTCTCTCATCTTGGAGATCGATGTCCAGGGTGCCCTGCAGGTTAAGGAGCGTTTCCCCGAGGCCGTGCTGATCTTTATCAAGCCGCCCTCGCTCGAGGTGCTCCGCGAGCGTCTGGTCGGTCGCGGTACCGAAACGCCCGAGACGATTGAGCTGCGTATGGCAAACGCCGCCCATGAGCTTGCCCTTGCCGACCGCTACGACGACGTCGTGGTGAATGACGATCTCGACCGCGCGACCGACGAGCTCGTTCGCGTTCTCGATATGCATGAAAGGATCTGAGGTCCGTGTCCGTTGTAAAGCCTTGCATTGACGATCTTCTGGAGAAGACCGATCACAACCGCTTCCTGCTCGCTTCGCTTGCCTCTAAGCGTGCCTGCGACATCAATAGCATGCTGCGCGGCCAGCATAACCGCGTGCTTGCCGTTCAGGATGTCGACGACATCACCATCGCGCTCTCCGGCGCTGACACCATCTCGATGGCTATGGACGAGATCGTCGACGGCGATATCTCCTACGACGAGGCCCGTTACGAGAAGGCGCTCGGCCATAAGGTTGCTGAAGCCTAAATGGCAGCTCGCGTTTGCCTGGTCCACTATCACGAGGTTGGACTGAAGGGCAAGAACCGCGCACATTTTGAGCATATCCTCATGGATAACATCAAGGCGGCCTTGGCCGCCTTTTCCGTGAACACCGTGTCTCGAATTTCCGGTTATATCCTCGTGACCTTTAACGAGCATCAGGCCGACGAGGCGGCGCGTGTCATTCGCACCGTCCCCGGCGTTGCCCGTGTGTCCCTGGCATATCATACGAACCGCGACCCGCAGGAGTACTGCGCCGCCGCTGTCAAGGCGCTGCGCGAGTTTGGCCCCTTCGATTCGTTTAAAGTGCACGCCAAGCGTTCCAATACTGACTATGAGCTCACCTCGATTGATATCAATCGTCAGGTGGGTGAGGTGCTGTGCGAGGCCTTCCCCGATAAAAAGGTTCAAATGCACGATCCCGATGCGATGGTGCACGTACTGGTGGTCCAGGGTAGCGTTTACGTGTACGCGCGCTCCGAGCGCGGCGTGGGCGGTCTGCCGGTGGGTTCTGCCGGCAAGGTCGTGACGCTTCTGTCGTCGGGCATCGATTCTCCGGTGGCGACCTGGATGCTCGCGCGTCGCGGCGCGGTGTGCGTGCCGGTGCATTTCTCCGGTCGTCCGCAGACGCCCGACACGAGTGAATACCTGGTGCAGGACATCATCCGTGCGCTTGAGCCGGGTGTCCAGATCGGCCGCCTGTACGTGGTACCGTTTGGCGATTGCCAGCGTGAGATTTCCGTCACCTGCCCCAGCAACCTGCGCGTGATCATGTATCGCCGCATTATGTATTCGGTTGCCGAGCGCATTGCGCATATCGAGGGCGCCAAGGCCATCGTGACCGGCGAGTCGCTCGGTCAGGTTGCCTCCCAGACGCTCGAGAACATCATGGCCGTCAACGAGGCCGTGAAAATTCCCGTGTTCCGTCCGTTGATCGGTTCAGACAAGCAGGAGATTATTGCGCGCGCTCAGGAAATCGGCACGTTCGATATTTCCACCGAGGCGGCGCCCGACTGCTGCACGCTGTTTATGCCGCGTCGTCCCGAGACGCACGCCAAACTCGATGCCGTGCACGAGGCCTGGGAGCTGTTCGACCACGAGGAGATGATCGAGCGCCTGCTTAAGCAGACCGAGTATATCGACTTCTCCAGCAACACGTATAAGGCCCCTAAGACCTTAAAACGCAAACATTCGGAGCTTGCTCCGCGTGAGATTTACCAAGATCACGAGTAATTGCCTGCATAGACCGACGATGCGCCTGTATCGTCGGTCTTTTGCTATCTGGGCAAATGATGCCAAGATGTTCATTCGCTGACGTGTGTCTGAATAAATGGACATTTTTTCGCAAGGTTTTGGTCAGCTTTTGGTTTGACCGCGAAAACTGGTGTTGACGTGCGGAAGCTGCGGCGTTCGTTTCCTGACACGATGGTGTTGGGAGGTTTTGCTATGGCGCAGCGCGAACAACATGAACGGGTTAAACGGATGGACCGCTGGGCAGAAAAGCTGCTCGGACACAAGGCGGTGGTGGTGGCGATTTTGGTTGTCATTGCCGCCGCGAGCGGCTTAGCGATGGCAAGTTTTAATAGCCGCTCCAGCGGCGTGTCGTTTGAGCATAGTGATGAGGCGAGCTCCTCGGATGTGCGCGGGGCCGGGGATGCGTCTCCTGATGATGCCGATGAGTCTTCGGCCAAGAGCTCCTCTGCTGCCGAGGTGTACGTCGATGTGGATGGCGCCGTTGTTAGGCCTGGCGTGTATCGGCTCAAAGATGGAACACGGGTGTCCCAAGCGATCGATGCCGCCGGAGGGCTTACGGCCGAGGCGGATGTGACAGGGCTTAATCGTGCATCCAAGATCACAGATGGCCAAAAGATCTATGTTCCGACGGTGGGGGAGCAACAAGCGGCTGGGGCGGTCGACGGGGCCGAAATCGGTGCTGACACGACTCCCGGCGCGGGGTCTTCGTCGGGGCTCGTGAACATCAATACGGCAAGTGCGGCGGAGCTGCAGACGCTTTCTGGTATCGGGCCTTCTATGGCTCAGTCGATTATCGATGAGCGGACAAAGAACGGTGCTTTTGCCTCAGTCGATGACCTGATGCGCGTATCGGGGATTGGTGAGAAGAAGCTCGCCAAAATCAAAGATTGCATTTGCGTATGAGTGCGACCGATCGTGAGCAAGTGATGCCACCACGGCCATTGATGCCGTGGACGATGGCGCTTTGTGCCGGCTTGTGTGTGAGCTGTGGCTTGGTACTTAACATGGCGGCCGATTTGCTGTTGGGAGAGCGGGCAGCGCCCGTCGCGTCGCTTATGGCCATTCCCGTTGCGGCTGCGGCTTGTATCGTATTGGCTCGGTCCTGTATGCGCCTTCTGCGGTGGAGACGATGGCTTTATGCCGCGGGCCTTGGCTTCTTGGCGGGGGCGGTCGTGTCCGCGGGTTGGGCGATCGGGACACTGCGTGCTTCGAGCGCACTGGATAATCGGGCTGCGAGCAGTCTCGAGTTTGTTGTGCACGGCGACCCGTCCATCAGTGACGGTGCGTACTCCTATACCTGCGATGCGTATGCGGGCGAAAAGCGTTTGGGTCAGGTGCGGCTGTCGTGTGATCGCGAGCTCGGCGCCGGTTCGCATGTACGTGCTATCGGTCGAATTTCGCGCTTTGAGAACGATGCGTATGGGCGCTCACGCGTGCTTCGAGGCGAGGCGCGCAAGGTTAAAGCCGTTCGGATTGTGTCGGTCGATGAGGGCTCTCCGGAGCCGCTGCTTCGACTGCGAAATGGGCTGCTTGCGTCTATCGCGCCTGCGACCGACCCGGCGCGTGCGCTCATAGCCGGTGTTGTCTGCGGTCGTTCGGCTGAGCTGCGCGCCCAGCCGGCGGGCGAATGGTTTTCGGTGACGGGAACTGCGCATCTTATCGCCGTATCGGGCAGCCATTTGGCTATCGTGGGGTTTGTAATCGAGGGTTTATTGCAAAAGACTCGGTGTTCACGTTGTCTTCAACGGGCGATATTGGCGATAACGCTTGTGGGTTACGCTGTCTTTACGGGCGCGTCTCCTTCGGCCGTGCGCGCGTGCTGCATGGTGTTCGCGACGCTTGTCGTAAACGGCGCGGGGCGTCGTCGACATGGCGCATCGGCACTCTTCGTAATCATGTCCATCTTTGTGCTGCTCCGCCCAACGGTGCTGTTCGATATGGGTTTTCAGCTCTCGTGTGCCAGTGTCTTTGCCATCCTGTGCTTTTGCCCGTACGCCACCTATGCTTTGGGTGAGCTGGGTGTGCCGACGGGCGTTGCCAGCATGCTTTCCGTCACACTGTGCTCACAGTTGGCGACGCTGCCCATTACCATTCCTGCCTTTGGTACGTTCTCGCTCATTGCTCCGCTGGCGAATGCGGTCATCAGTCCGGTGGTGAGTCTACTGCTCGCTGTGTCGATTGTGCTGGTTCCCTTTTCGCTCGTGGCGCCGTTGCAGGCTTGGGCACTCGTCGTACCCATGATTGCCGCCCGGTGCGCGTTGTTCTTCGAGCAGCTGTTTGCCGCCGTGCCGGGTGCATCCGTGAGCGTGCCGCCCGATAGCATGTGGATTTACCTTGTGCCGTGTTTGCTGGCGGCTCTGCTGGTCTGGTGGCCGCGTCCCCGTGCACGTCCTATGGCGGTGGGGCTTGCATGCCTGGTGCTCTTGGCTGCGATTCCGTACGTCTACTGGGATCGATTCGCTCCGTCTTCGGTGACGGTCCTCGATGTTGGCCAGGCCGATGCGATTCTTATCCGCCAGGGCGGCGCAGTGGCGCTCGTGGACTGTGGGCTCGATGAGCGCGTGGTGAGCGCGCTGGTCCGCAATAACGTACACCATATCGATGCCGTCTTTGTGACGCATTGGGATGAGGATCACTGGGGTGGTCTGCCTGCCGTGCTCGAACAGTTTTCGGTCGGAACGATTGCCGTGGCGGCGGATGCGCTGGAGGATGCTCCTGCCGAGGTATTGAACCGACCTGGCGTGGAGTATCGGCAGGTGCGCCGTGGGGATACGGTTGACATCGGCTCATTTTGCGCCCGCGTGATGTGGCCATTCGAGTCCGTGGATGGCGAGGGCAATGAGGACTCTCTTGTTTTGCTGCTCTCCTACGCTCAGGAGGGTAAGAGCCTGCGCGTGCTCCTCACGGGTGATGCCGAGCTCGATCAGGAGCGCGAGTTTGTCCAGGAAGTGGGCGATATCGATGTACTCAAGCTGGGGCATCACGGCTCAAAAGTTTCCGTCGACACAGACCTGCTGGGCACGCTTAAGCCCGGGCTCTCTATCGCGAGCGCGGGCGAGGGCAACCGCTACGGCCATCCATCCGATGCCTGCATCGATGCGGTTCGCGATGCGGGCGGCGCTTTCGCTTGCACCATCGAACATGGAGACATTACCGTCTCGCCGACCGCAACCGGTTTTGCCATGCGATGCCAGCGACCGTGATGACATCGTTGGCGCGCGGTGTGCCCCTGGGCTAAAATGGCACGGTACGAATTCGAGTGTGTGCGAGAGGGGAGCGCAATGTCCGAAACCGGTCTGCTGCCGGCATATCTGATCGTCGGTACCGATGGAGTCAAGCGCGACCACGCTGTCTCGCGTATGAAAGCTCGCTTGGAAAAGTCGGGTATGGTTGAGTTCAACCTCGATGAACGCGACATGACGAAAGATCCCGATATCGAGTCGATCATCGGCTCGCTCAATACCTTTCCCATGGGTAGCGAGTTTCGCCTGGTGATCCTCGACGGCTGCTCCAAGCTTGCCAAGGCGGTCTCGGAACCGCTCGTCGAGTACCTCGCAAGTCCCAGCCCTACGACGGTCTGTCTCATTATCGCCGACTCACTTGCCAAGAATACGCGCCTGTATAAGGCAATCGCCAAGATCGACAAGAAGGCTATCGTCGATTGCTCGGGTACCAAGCGCTGGGAACTACCGCGCCGCGTTCAGCAGATGGCGACGCAGCACGGTAAGTCCATCTCGACGGCTGCTGCCGAGGAGCTCGTCTCGCGTTCGGGAGAAAACACGCGCATGCTCGATAACGACCTGGCAAAGCTCGCCCAGATGGTCGAGGCGCCCCAGATTGAGCTTGCCGACGTGGAGCGTTGGATTGTGCGTACGGCCGAGGTTCAGCCCTGGGACTTCCTCAACGCCGTCTCGGCTCGCGATATACGGCGTTCGCTCGAGCTCTTTAAGCTTCTGCCCTCTAAGAGCTATGTGTGGACCTACACGCTGCTATGCGGTCGCATCCGTGAGCTGATCGTCGCCAAGGCGCTCGATGGGCGTGGGCAGGGCCGTGAGCTCGCCGCGACGCTCAAGCTTCAGGCCTGGCAGGTCAAGAATCACCTTACCTGGGCACGTCGCTTTTCGATGACCGAGCTCGTTGCCGCGCTCGAGGGCGCCGTCGATGTGGAGCTCGCGCTCAAGGGTTCGGCCGATTCGGAGACTGCGCTTTTGCTCTGGATTACGAACATCTTGAGAAAATCGTGATGATACCTGCCTATTTGACAAATTCGTTCTATCCCTTTGAGGGGGAGCGTGCTATAGTAGGCGCTTGCATGACCTCACCGTGTCTCAGAGGTGTCATACATTTTTTGCAAGGAACTCGAAAGGAACTCCAGAAGTGGCAAACATCAAGTCTCAGAAGAAGCGTATCCGCACCAATGAGGCAGCTCGCATGCGTAACAAGGCTGTCAAGTCCGAGCTCAAGACGCTGACCAAGCACGTCCAGTCCGCCGTCGCCGAGGGCGACGCCGAGAAGGCCCAGGCTGCCCTCAAGACCGTCACCAAGCGTCTCGACATGGCTGCCGCTAAGCATGTCATCCACAAGAACCAGGCTTCCAACCGCAAGTCCGGTCTTGCCAAGCTCGTGAACAGCATCAACGCCTAAGTTGTAAATTTCACACCACACAGATTACGCGCATAAATGGAGCCTGTTTTATGGAACAGGCTCCATTTTTTGTACCGCTCGGGTAAGATAGTCCGCATGAATACTTCAATTGACATTTCCCACATCCGCAACTTCTCGATCGTTGCGCATATCGACCATGGCAAGTCCACGATCAGTGACCGCATCCTCGAGCTCACCCATACCGTCGATGAGCGCGACATGGAGTCGCAGCTGCTTGACACGATGGACATTGAGCGCGAGCGCGGCATCACGATCAAGTCCAATGCCGTCCGCGTGTCCTATGACGCCGACGACGGCGAGACGTATCAGTTCAACCTGATCGATACGCCGGGCCACGTGGACTTCACCTACGAGGTCTCGCGTTCGCTGGCAGCTTGCGAGGGCGCGGTGCTCGTCGTGGACGCCACTCAGGGCGTCGAGGCGCAGACCGTTTCCAATGCGACGCTCGCCATGAACGCCAACTTGGACATTGTTCCGGCCATCAACAAGATCGACCTTCCTTCGGCGCATCCCGACGAGGTCAAGACCGAGATCGAAGACGATCTGGCCATTCCCGCCGACGATGCCGTGTGCGTGTCGGGCAAGACCGGCGAGGGCATCCACGATCTGCTGGAGTCCATCGTCTTTTTGATCTCGCCTCCCAAGGGCGATGCAAATGCCCCTCTCAAGGCACTTATTCTGGATTCGTACTTCGATGAGTACCGCGGCGTCGTCGCCACGGTGCGCGTCTTTGACGGTTCCATCAAAAAGGGCGATACCCTGCGCATGATGCAGGCCAAGGGTGACTTCTTGGTCGACGGTGTGGGCGTCAAGCGCCCTGCCGAGACGCCGGTCGATGCTCTGACCGTCGGCGAGGTTGGCTATGTGGTCACGGGTCTGAAGGACCCCGAGGCTGTGCGCGTGGGCGATACCCTTACGTGGGCTTCGAACCCCTGTCCCGAGCCGCTGCCGGGCTACCGCGAGGCCAAGCCCATGGTCTACACGGGCCTGTTCCCCATCGACAACAAGGACTACGAGAACCTGCGCGACGCGCTCGATAAGCTGCACGTCAACGATCCGTCGTTGGTGTGGGAGCCCGAGACGTCAGTGGCGCTGGGCTTTGGCTTCCGCGTGGGCTTCCTGGGCCTGCTGCACATGGAGGTCGTCAAGGAGCGCCTGGAGCGCGAGTTCAATCTGGACCTGATCGCCACGAGCCCCTCGGTCGACTACCACGTGTACAAGACTGACGGCGAGATGATCGATGTCCGCAGTCCGCAGGATCTGCCCGAGGCCACGCGCATCGAGCGTATCGAAGAGCCCTACCTCAAGGCAAAGATCATCTGCCCGCCCGAGTATACGGGTGCCGTCATGCAGCTCGCCATCGAGCACCGTGGCGTCACGACCGATATGATCCACCTGACGAGCAAATCGGTCGAGATGCGCTTTGATATGCCGCTTGCTGAGCTCATCTTGGACTTCTTCGATCAGCTCAAGAGCCGCACCAAGGGTTACGCCTCGCTCGACTACGAGTTCAACGAGTATCGCCCCTCCGAGCTCGTCAAGCTCGACATTCTGCTTTCGGGCGACGAGGTGGACGCGCTGTCGTTTATCGTGCACAAGGACAAGGCTTATGGCTTGGCCCGCGGCCTGTGCGACAAGCTCAAGGAGATCATTCCGCGACAGCTGTTCGAGGTGCCTATCCAGGGCGCCATCGGCAACAAGATAATCGCCCGTTCCACCGTTAAGGCGCGCCGCAAGGACGTGCTGGCCAAGTGTTACGGCGGCGATATCTCGCGAAAGCGCAAGCTGCTCGAGAAGCAGAAAGAGGGCAAGAAGCGCATGAAGGCCATCGGCTCGGTCGAGGTTCCGCAGGAGGCCTTTATGGCGATCCTCAAGGTGGACGAGTAGGTTCATGGCGCTTTCTGAATACAGCAAGCGGCTGCTGGGTGCCTATGCCGAGCAGCCGTTCCTTATGGCTCCCATGGCGGGCGTAACCGACCCCGCCTATCGCATCATGTGTCGCCGCCGCGGCGCCAACCTTGCCTACAGCGAGATGGTGAGCGTTGCAGGCCTTGCCTATGCCAGCAACAAGACGTGGCGCCTGGTGTTGCCGGCCGACGAGGAGCAGCAGATTTGCGTGCAGCTCTTTGGTTCCAAGCCCGATCAGTTTGCGAGTGCCGTCGCTGCCGTCGAGGAACGCGTGGGCGATCGCCTGTCATTGATTGATATCAATATGGCCTGTCCGGCTCGCAAGGTCGTTACCAAGGGCGAGGGCTCGGCGCTTATGCGCACGCCCGACCTGGCCGAAAGAATCGTCGAGGCAGCGGTGGGCGCGGCTCATGTTCCCGTGACCGTGAAGATCCGCAAGGGTTTTTATGCCGAAGATCGCAACGCCGCAACGTTTGCCCAGATGCTCGAAGGGGCGGGCGCCTCCGCAGTTGCCGTGCACGGTCGTTGTGCCACGCAGCTCTATACGGGCCAGGCCGATTGGTCCGTCGTCGATGAGGTTGCCGATGCTGTCGAGATTCCCGTGATTGGTTCGGGCGATGTGTTCTCGGCCGAGGACGCTGCTGAGCATCTGAGCGGCTCGGGTGCCAGCGCGGTGTTTATCGCGCGCGGCATCTACGGCAATCCGTGGGTGTTTGGCGATGCCCGAGCCCTTGCACTCGATGGCACGCCGGTTCCTTCTCGCTCCTCGGTCGAGCGCCTGGAGGCCCTGCGTGAGCACCTGACGTTGACGCACGAGCTTCTGCCGCTTATGTCGCGCGCCCGCACGTATGCAAGCTGGTACTTAAAGGGCATGCCCCACGCCGCCGCCTGGCGCGCTCAGGTGGTGCGCTGCTCCACGTACGAGGAGTTTATGGCGCTGGTCGATGATATCGAGCGCGACGTGGTGGCCTGCGAGGCCGCGCTTGCCGCCGGTGAGTCGGTGCCCGCTCATCCGCTGGAGGCTTAAGGGTGGCCGTTACCGCGCTGTATGTGCACGTGCCGTTTTGCGCTCAAAAATGCCGTTATTGCGACTTTGACTCGCGCAGCGTGGCGCCGTGCGACCTGGACGCTGCGCTCGATGCCTATTTTGAGCACCTGTATGCGCGGGTCGATGCCTTTGGCAACGCTGGGGAACTCAGACAGATCCGCACTGTCTACGTAGGCGGCGGCACGCCATCGCTGGCAGGGGAGCGCCTGGTGAAACTTGCCCGTCGTATCTCCATGTGGTGCAAGCCCGTTGAGTTTACTTGCGAAGCCAATCCTGAGTCGCTGACCGCTGGGCTCGCCGCCAAGCTTGCCGAGGCGGGTGTCACGCGCATCTCTCTGGGCGTGCAAACCCTCGACAATACCGAGTTGGCTGTCATTGGCCGCATCCACGATGCCGAACGGGCGCTTGAGGCCATCGCGACGGTGAAGGATGTTGGACTCGATGTGTCGTGCGACCTTATGTGCGGGCTTCCCGGACAGACTATGGCGAGCTGGCAGCACACGCTCGATGGCGTGCTTGAGGTGGCCCCGCACCATGTGTCGGTCTATCCGCTCACGCTCGAGGAGGGCACGCCGCTTTACCGCATGGCGTGCCGTGACGAGTCGCTTGAGCCCGATGAGGATTTCCAAGCCGCATGCATGGACGTTGCGCGCCAGCGGCTGAGTTCGGCCGGCTACCATCCGTATGAGGTGGCGAGCTACGCGCTCGATGGGCATGAATGCGCTCATAATATCGCCTACTGGACTGGTCGGGGCTATCTGGGTTTGGGTCGTTCTGCCGCGGGTATGCTCGACGACGAGGATTTCGACCGCCTGGCTGGACTGTTTCCCGGCGTGGCCCCCCGTGGTGACTTTCACCGCGTGCGTCTGGTCCAGCGCGACGATGCCGCGACGATGTTTGATGCCGAGTATCTGTCGCGGCGCGAGGCGGCGGCCGAGGACCTGATGCTCGCTTGTCGCATGACGCGCGGTGTTGATTCCGACCTGTTGGTTCGCGCGTCTTGTGTCATCCCTGCCGATGAACTGGCAGCGGCTTGTGATCGCGCTCTTGAGCTTGGGCTTGCCACTTGGGTGCCCGAGCACGGTGATACCCATGCGGGGCCCATCGCCTCTGTCGATGTCATTGCTGGCCGCACCTGTGCCCGCCTGGCGCCGACCCACCTGGGCTGGCTCGATGGAAATGTGCTGTTCGAGCTGTTTTGGGGTCTAGCTTAGGCCGCTCGGGTAGAATTACCGCAATATATACGCTGCTGTGAGCAGGAGGTTGCCGCGCATGGCGACGATGAACGAAAAAGATTACTACGAGATCTTGGGCGTCTCCAAGGACGCCACCTCGCGTGATATTCAAAAGGCTTTCCAGCAAAAGGCCCGAAAGCTCCATCCGGACGTCAATAAAGAGCCGGATGCCGAGGAGAAGTTTAAAGAGGTTTCCGAGGCCTATGCCGTGCTCTCTGACGAGCAGAAGCGTGCGCGTTACGACGCCATGCGGTCGGGCAATCCCTTTGCCGGTGCACCGACGGCTTCGCCCTATGGCAGCGGCTATGCCGGTAGCGCCGGTTACGGTAACCCCTTTGACGGCGGCTTCCCCTTCGGGGGCGCCTGGGGCCAGCCCCGTCGCGGCCAGGCGGCCTACAACCCCGAGAGTGGCGCCAACGTGGTCGTCGATATCAAGCTCGACGCCAAGGAGGCCAAGAGCGGTGCCCACAAGACCGTTCGCTACACCCGCTTTGACACCTGCGGACATTGTGGCGGATCTGGCTCCGTTTCGTCGGAGCATGCCCACACCTGTCCGAGCTGCGGTGGTCGTGGCCATATCGATGTCGACCTGTCCTTCCTGTTTGGTGCGGGCACGTTCCAGACGGTTTGTCCTGAGTGCGGCGGTTCCGGCAAGGTCGTTGCAGACCCGTGTCCCGATTGCGGTGGCAGCGGCCGTATCCGTGTGACCTCCGAGCAGACGATTGAGTTTCCCGCCGGCACGCATGATGGCGACGAGGTGCGCATCCCCAACATGGGACACGCCGGCACGAACGGCGCCTCGGGCGGTGACCTGGTCGGTCGCGCGCACGTTGAGGCCGAGCGCCTGGAGGGCAAGGCTCGCACCGGCTTCTACCTCATGGGTATCATCGCACCGTTTTTGGTACTATCGGCCATCTCGGGCGTGTTCTCCGCCTTTGCCATGATGTGCTTCATTCCGTTTGCCATGGGCTTGTTCATGGTGCTGTCGGACGGCGTGCTTCATCGCAGTCTGCTGTGGTGGAAGCGCGGTGCGATACAGTTTGCCAATGGATTTGCCAACGGTTTTATGTTCGCGCTCGTGTCGGTTTGGTTCGCGAGCTGCTCACAGCGGGCCGTGCTTTCGCCGTACGGAGCTCAATAACATCAAACCCTCTGTTTGCGCCCGGCCCAGCTTGGGTATAGGACGCACTGTGACAATAATGAAAGTTGGAAGGATTCGGTCGTGTCGGAAAATAGGGATTACTACGAGGTACTTGGCGTTGACAAGGATGCCGACGCGCGGACGATTAAGCGCGCGTTTCTAAAGAAAGCCCGTACGGTACACCCGGATGTTTCGGACGACCCCGAGGCCGAGGCTAAGTTCAAAGAGCTCAACGAGGCCTATTCCGTTCTTTCCGACGAGCAGAAGCGTGCCAACTACGACCGTTACGGCACCGCGGACGGCCCTGGCGGCTCTGGCTATGTCGACATCAACGATATCTTTGGTGGCATGGGCATGGACGACCTGTTCTCGTCGTTCTTTGGCGGTGGCGCCGGTGGTGGCGGTCGCAGCCGTCGCGAGCGCCGTCGCGGTCGCGATATGGCCATTTCTCTTTCGGTGACGCTCGAGGAGGCGGCGCTCGGCTGCAAAAAGACGATCAGCTACGACCGTCTTGCCCCTTGCGAGGACTGCAATGGTACCGGCAAGGCCGAGGGCGCGACTGAAAAGCAGTGCAGCCGCTGCCACGGTACGGGCTATGTGACGACGGTCCAGCGTTCTTTCCTGGGCCAGGTTCAGTCCTCTTCGCCCTGTCCCGACTGCCACGGCGAAGGTACGGTCATCGATCATCCCTGCGAGACCTGTGATGGCCAGGGCCGCACGCCTTCTCACGAGAAGATTGACATCGATATTCCCGCCGGTGTTTCGACCGGTCGCCAGCTACGCGTGAGTGGTTTTGGCGAGGCCGGCCTTCGTGGCGAGCCGTCGGGCGACTTGATCGTCAACGTGCGTGTCGCCGACCACGAGCGTTTTAAGCGTAATGGCGATGACCTGTATCTGGTGAG
Source organism: uncultured Collinsella sp. (assembly GCA_900542155.1). Taxonomy (GTDB): domain Bacteria; phylum Actinomycetota; class Coriobacteriia; order Coriobacteriales; family Coriobacteriaceae; genus Collinsella. The sequence goes on along the minus strand of UQMD01000002.1, from coordinate 8,287 downwards.
CGATATCTCGATTGCGCAGGCCGCGCTCGGTTGCGAGATTGAGGTCGAGGGCATTATGCCTGACGAGGTCGTCAAGGTGTGCGTCCCCGCCGGCACACAGTACGGTGACACCGTGAGCGTCAACAATTACGGCATGCCGCGTATCGGCGGTGGCGGTTCGCGCGGTCGTCTGGTCGTGCAGCTGCGCGTTGTTGTCCCCACCAATCTCTCCAACAAGCAGCGCGAGCTGCTTCGCGCCTTTGCCGACGAGATGGGCGATGACGTCGCATCCGGTAAGAAGTCGGTGACCGACCGTATCAAGAGTGCCCTCGACGACATCCTCGATTAAGGAGCCCGTGTGCTCGCACCTCATATCTCTGTTGTCAACCTCGGTTGTCGTGTCAACCGGGTTGAGTCCGACCGTATTACTGCCGATCTTATGCGCCTGGGTTTTGCAATGGTGGAGCCTCAGGATGCAGAACTGATTGTTATCAATACCTGTGCCGTGACGGGGGAGGCCGAGGCCAAGACCCGTAAGGCCGTCCGCCATGCGCTGGCCTATCCGGGCGAGCCTTACGTGGTCGTAACCGGCTGCGTCGTCAACTTGCATCCCGAGGAGCTGTTGGAGCTCTCCGATCGCGTGATTGCCGAACCGTCCAAGATTGATGTCGCCGAGCGCGTCTGCGAGGTGCTGGGTGTCGAATCCGATAGCGTGCCCGCCTGCAGCGATGGTGACGTGGTCGATGCGCTCGGTCGTTCGCGGCTGGGCGTGAAGATCCAGGACGGCTGCAACCACCGCTGCACCTATTGCATCGTGTGGAAGGCCCGCGGCCCCGAGCGTTCCGTGCCCGTCGAGTCCGTGCTCGAACAGGTGCGTGAAGCCCAGGAGGCCGGCGTGCCCGAGGTCGTGCTGACCGGCGTGAATCTGGGTGCCTATGACGGCAAGAGCGCGACCGACGAACATGTCGAGATCGATGAGCTGCTCCAGGCCATCATGGAGCGTACCGAGATCGCCCATGTGCGCATCTCCTCGGTGGAGCCCATGGATATTTCCGAGCGCTTGCTCAAGGTGATGGCTCGCTATCCGAAGCGTATCGCGCCGTTTTTGCACCTGCCCGTGCAGTCTGGCTGCACGGCGACGCTGCATCGCATGGGCCGTCCCTATAGTGCCGAGGCCTTCGAGGACACGGTGCGCATGATTCGCGCTAACCTGCCACAGGCTGCACTTTCGTGCGACGTCATCGTCGGTTTTCCTGGCGAGACGGACGAGGAGTTCGAGGAGTCGCTGGCCCTGTGCCGTCGCGTGGGCTTTTCGCGCATGCACGTGTTCCGCTATAGCAAGCGCCCCGGCACCCTCGCCGCAGACATGCCCGACCAGGTACCGCCCGAGGTCATGGCCGAGCGCAGCCGTCGCATGCGTGCGGCGGCTCAAGAGCTCGCGGTTGCCGATGCCCACCGTCGCGTGGGCACCGTCGAGCGCGCCGTGCTTGAGTACGGTGACAATTTGACGCTCGGCTCGTTCCATCATGCCCGTCTTGATGATACCTGTGGACTCACAGCCCCGTGCCTGCTCGATGTTGCTATCATCGGAGTCGATGATTCCGGCTTGGTCCATGCACGCAGGGAGGTTCATGGAAGCCTCGAAGATTAGACTTACCGTTCCCGAGGGTATCGACCCCTCGCGCGTTTTGGGTGCCGGCGACGGCGTCCTTCGTGCACTCGAGAACTTGGTGCGCGCCCAGGTGGTTGCCCGCGGTGACAGCGTTGCCGTGAGCGGCGATCCGGACGAGGTCGAGCTGGTCGCGCGTTTTTTCGAACATGCCTTTCGTGAGGCTGCCGCCGGGCGCACGCTTTCTGCCGATGATGTCTCGCGCTGTCTGGCCGTCCTGCGCGACGGCGAGCATGATGCCTCGTCGCTGCGCGATGACGTGCTGCTATCGTATCGTGGTCGCGTTATCCGCCCCAAGACGCTCGGCCAAAAGCGCTATGTGGATGCCATCCGCTCTTCTACCATCACGTTTGGCCTCGGTCCCGCCGGTACCGGTAAAACCTATCTGGCCATGGCGCTCGCCGTCGGCGCGCTCAAGCGCCATGAGGTAGGCCGCCTGATCCTGACGCGCCCGGTTGTCGAGGCGGGGGAGAACCTGGGCTTTTTGCCCGGCACCCTCGAAGAAAAGATCGACCCGTATATGCGCCCGCTCTATGATGCCCTCTTTGACATGATGGATCGCGAACGCACCGATGAGCTTATGGAGCGCGGCGTGATCGAGATTGCCCCGCTCGCCTACATGCGTGGTCGAACGCTGAGTGATGCCTTTGTGGTGCTCGATGAGGCACAAAACACGACGCCCGAGCAGATGAAGATGTTCCTGACGCGTTTGGGTTTTAATTCCAAGTTCGTGATTACCGGCGACCTGAGCCAGCGTGACCTGGTGGGTCGTCGCGGCGGTCTTGCCGATGTCGAAAGGATTTTGGGTCGCGTCGACGATGTGACGTTTTCTCACCTGGAGCGCGCCGATGTGGTGCGCCATGCCCTGGTGGGTCGTATCGTTGAGGCCTATGATGCATACGACGATGCGCGCGAACAGCGCGCGCACGACCGAAAGGAGTCCCGTTGAGTGTATTGATCAGCAACGATGCCGAGCTCGATACGCTGCTCGATGCCCAGGAGGTGGAGCACATCTGCTCAGTTGTGCTTGCCGCCGAGGGTGTTGAGCGTGAGGTCGAGATTTCCCTTTCGTATGTCGATGAGGATGAGATGCACGAGCTCAACCTTGAGTGGCGCGGCATCGATCGCACGACCGACGTGCTCTCGTTTGAATGCGACTCGGCCTTTGACGAGGACATTCCCGCCGACGAGACGCTCGAGCTCGGCGATATTATCCTGGCTCCGCAGGTTATTGCCCGTCAGGCCCCCGGCTTTGGCAACAGCCCCGCCGATGAGTGCCGACTGATGCTCGTGCACGGAATGCTGCACCTGCTGGGTTACGACCACATCGAGGACGATGAGGCCGAGGTCATGGAGGCACGCGAGGATGCCATCCTGCGCGACCTGGCGCTTGAGCGCGGCGAGGACCCCAAGCTCGTCCACGTCGGCCCCATAACCAATCATGCCCACGACTAGGAGCCGTCTATGATTCCCGGATCGAACAAGGACCATCCGTCCTTTTTAAAGTCGTTCTCATACGCCATGGAGGGCTTCGTAACCGCTGTCAAGACCGAGCGCAATATCAAGGTCATGCTCGTGGCGGGCGTGTGCACCGTCATTGCCGGCTGCTTCGTGGGTCTCGATATTGCCGAGTGGGCTACGGTCATCATCTGCTGCGGCCTGGTGATTCACGGCGAGTTGTGCAATACCGCCATGGAGGCGATTGTCGACCTGGCGACCCAGGAGCTGCATCCGCTGGCCAAGCGCGCGAAGGATATCGCTGCTGCCTCTGTATACGTTCTTTCCATTACCGCCGCGATCGTTGGCTTGCTTGTCTTTGCCCACGCGCTCGACTTTATTTAGAAAGGGATTCACATGTCCGTCAATATGCAGCCTACCGATGAAGTTTTGGATGACGAGGTCCTGGACGAGGCTGAAGGTGCCGATTCGTTTGACGAGGTCGAGGAGTTCGACCCGTTTGAGGGTATGAGCGATGAGGAACTCGATGCCCTGTGCGACGAGGACGAGAGCCTCGCGGGCTTTGGCGACGTGGAACCCGGTTTCCGCAGCGGCTTTGTGGCCCTGGTCGGTCGCCCCAACGCCGGCAAGTCCACGCTGCTCAACGCCTGTTACGGCAAGAAGGTCGCCATCACCTCTCCGGTGGCCCAGACGACCCGCCGCCGTATGCGCGCCGTGGTCAACCGCCCCGGTTACCAGCTGGTCTTCGTTGACACTCCGGGTATCCACAAGCCCAAGGACGGCCTGGGATCCGAGCTCAACAAGAGCGCCCTGTTTGAGCTCAATGACGTAGACGTCGTCGCGTTTCTGATCGACGCCACCAAACCCATCGGCAGGGGAGACGCCTGGGTTGCCGAGCGTGTCAAGAGCGCCCGTTCCAAAAAGGTCCTGGTGCTCACGAAGGCCGACGAGGCCGATCCCGCCCAGGTTATGGAACAGCTCAAGGCCGCTCACGAGCTTATGGAATACGATGACGAGATCGTGACGTCGTCGGTCAAGAACTTCAACGTCGATGCGTTTATCGAGACCGTCGCTCACTTTTTGCCCGAGGGCCCGCGCTGGTTCCCCGAGGACATGGGCACCGACGCGTCCGACGAGACCCTCGTGGCCGAGTTTGTACGCGAGAAGGTTCTGCGTCGCACCCGCGACGAGATCCCTCACTCCGTGGGCGTCATCTGTGACGCGCTCGAGCAGACTAAGAAGGTTCTGCGCGTGCACGCCACGATTTACGTCGAGCGCGAGGGGCAGAAGGGCATCATCATCGGCAAGGGCGGCGAGATGATTAAGCATATCGGCATCGATGCCCGTCGTGACCTTGAGCGTATCTTTGGCACGCAGGTCTTTTTGGAGCTCGACGTGAAGGTCAAGGCCGGCTGGCGCGATGACGAGGCACAGATCCGCCGCTTTGGCTACAATGCCGAAGATTAACCCTCGGCGTTCATGGCAGGCTCTCGCACATATCGCACAAAGGTGCTCGTCCTCGACAAGACGAAGCTCAAGGAAACCGACCTGATCTTGACCATGCTCGACGAACGGGGACGGCAGGTGCGTGCCGTGGCTAAGGGCGCGCGTAAGCCCGGCGGTCGCCTCGCGGCCCGCTGCGAGCTTTTCTGTACCGTCGATATGCTGCTCGCGCGTGGTCGCTCGCTCGACGTGGTTTCTCAGGCGGAGCTTATGGAGGCGCCACTCGGTGCCGCTCCTGACTACGAGACGATCTGTGCCGCCAGCGCGATTGCCGAGGTTGCGCGCGTGTGCTCGTTCGAGGATGCCGAGGATCCATTTACCTTTGCCATCACGCAGCGGGCGCTCACGCTTGTCGGCTGCGGGCTCGACTCGGCACATATGGACCTGCTCGTGGCGGCCTTTGTCTTTAAACTGCTGTCGCACGTTGGTTACCGCCCCGATTTCTCGGCATGCGTCTCGTGCGGCGATCCCATGCTCTCGCATTTCTCGGCCCAGGCCGGCGGGCTTCTGTGCGGGTCGTGCGCCTCGAGCGTGCCTGGCGCCGAGTTGGTATCGGTCGGCGAGGTCGCATGGCTGCGCGCTCTGATGTCCATGACATTCGATGCCCTTATGGACGAGCAGATCGATCCGCATACGGCTGCGTTTTTGCTGGGGCTTTCGCATGTTTGGGCCGCCACGCACACCGATCAGCGGCTCCGTGCGATGGAATTCATGTTGGGTCGGTGATGATGCGCAGGCGCGCGCCGCTTGTGGTAACATACCGACCTGTTGGTACCTCGACCTTGGATGTTCGCTCCACCGGCGGCTTCCCAGTCCGAGGCGAATGGAGTCGCCCACAGGCGACGCGAAACGAAAGGTGAAACAATGACTGTTTCCAAAGAGCGCAAGGCGGAGCTGACCACCCAGTTCGGTAACTCCCCGGTCGATACCGGTAACCCCAAGGTTCAGGTCGCCATCCTGTCCGAGCGCATCAAGGAGCTGACCGAGCACATGAAGTCCCACCAGAAGGACTTCCACACGCGTCGTGGCCTGCTTATGCTCGTTGGCCGTCGTCGTCGTCTTCTCTCCTACATCAAGAAGAACGACATCGTCGAGTACCGTGAGCTTATCAAGGCTCTGGGCATCCGCGACAACATCCAGTAAGGATTTGTACATGCTAAGAGCGTCCTGCGCAGCGGGGCGCTCTTTTTGTGTAAGGGCGTGAACAATCACGCTCTGAAGCGTGGCGGGGGCAGGGGGCCCGCGTCACATGAGAAGCCCGCAGGCAAGGGGCCTGTGGGGTAAAGGAGAACAATGACACTCGTATCCAAGACCTTTGAGCTGTACGGCAAGACCTACACCTTTGAGTCCGGCGAGCTTGCCAAGCAGGCCACCGGCGCTTGTCTGGTCAAGCAGGGCGACACCACGATGCTCGACACCGTGGTCGTCTCCAAGGAGCGCAAGAATTACGACTTCTTTCCGCTGACCGTCGACTTCAACGAGAAGATGTACGCCGCCGGCCGCATCCCGGGTGGCTACCTTAAGCGCGAGGGCCGTCCCAGCGAGAAGGCCACGCTCACGGCTCGCATGATCGACCGCCCGATCCGCCCGAGCTTCCCGGATGGCTTCCGCAACGAGGTGCACATCGTCGCCACCTCGCTCGTCGCCGACCAGGTCAACCCCTTCGACGTCATCAACGTCATGGGCGCTTCGCTGGCCATGACGCTCGGCGGCGTGCCCTTCGAGGGCCCGCTTGCCTGCGTGCGCATCGGCCGTAACGTGGAGACCGGCGAGTTTATCGTCAACCCCACCTATGAGGAGCGCGAGAACTCCGACCTGGACCTGGAGCTGGGTGGCTCTGCCGACTTCATCTCGATGGTCGAGGCCGGCGCCGAGGAGATCTCCGAGGACGACATGCTCGCCGCCATGAAGTTTGGCCAGGAGGCCCTCGCTGCCTTCTGCCAGGCCCAAGACGAGTTCGTCGCCGAGTGGGAGCAGGTCAACGGCGCCATCGTCAAGAAGGAGTACCCGCTCGACCAGCCCGTCGAGGAGGTTCAGGAGCGCATCTTCGCCCACTACGACGAGATGGCCGCTGCCCTGCGCGACGCCGACAAGCTTTCCCGCATCGGCAAGGTCGAGGCTCTGAAGGAGTCCATCCGCGCTGAGTTCACCGACGAGGAGCAGGCCGCCTGGGAGCGCGAGATCCCCGTGGCGCTTAAGAAGCTCGAGAAGAAGGCCATGCGCACCATGGTCGTCGAGACCGGCGAGCGTGTCGACGGCCGTGCCGCCGACGAGATCCGTCCCATCATGGTGAAGGACAACTACCTGCCGCTCGTTCACGGCTCCGGCCTGTTCCAGCGTGGCCAGACTCAGGTGCTCTCCGTCCTGTCGCTCGGCATGCTTAACGAGGGCCAGCGTCTGGATACCATCGAGCCCACCGAGGGCAAGCGCTATATGCACCACTACAACTTCCCGCCGTTCTGCACCGGCGAGACCGGCCGCATGGGCAGCCCCAAGCGCCGCGAGATCGGTCACGGCAACCTTGCCGAGCGCGCCCTGCTTCCGGTGCTCCCCGACGAGAACGAGTTCCCCTACGCTATCCGTGTGGTCTCCGAGGTCATGGAGTCCAACGGCTCCTCTTCGATGGCTTCGACCTGCGGCTCCACGCTCGCCCTTATGGACGGCGGCGTGCCCATTAAGCGCCCCGTCTCCGGTATCGCCATGGGTCTGATCCAGGAGGAGGGCAAGACCGTGGTCCTGTCCGACATCCAGGGTCTCGAGGACTTCCTGGGCGACATGGACTTTAAGGTCACCGGCACCACCGAGGGCATCACCGCCCTGCAGATGGACAACAAGGCCACCGGTCTTACCTTCGACATCCTGGCCCGCGCCCTGCAGCAGGCCAAGGAGGGTCGCGCCTTCATCCTGCAGAAGATGCTCGATGTGATCCCCGAGCCGCGTCATACCACGCGCAGCACCGCTCCGCGCATCGTCTCCATCCAGGTTCCGACCGATAAGATCCGCGACGTCATCGGCTCCGGCGGCAAGGTCATCCGCGGCATCCAGGACGAGACCGGCGCTTCGGTCGACATCCAGGAGGACGGCACCGTTTTTGTCGGCGGCACCGGCGAATCCGTCGATCAGGCCGTCGAGCGCATCAAGCTCATTATCAAGGTTCCCGAGCCGGGCGAGGAGTACGCCGGTCGTGTTGTCTCCATCCAGCCGTTCGGTGCCTTCGTGAACCTGCTGCCCGGTAAGGACGGCCTGCTGCACATCTCCCGCGTCGCCAAGGGTCGTGTGGAGAAGGTCGAGGACGTCCTCAACGTGGGCGACGAGGTCAAGGTCGTCGTCATCGAGGTCGACGACCGTGGCAAGATCTCGCTCGATCGTCTTGACAAGCCTGAGGCCCCGGCTCGCGCCGAGGGTGCCTCCGAGGGCGACGGCGAGCACTTCCAGCGTCGTGAGCGTCCGCGTCGCGAGCGCTCCGAGCGCAGCGACCGTCCGCGCCGTCCCGGCGACAACGGAGGCCGCAAGCCCCGCCGCCACCACGACGCCGAGTAACAGCCGCACATAAGCAGCTCAACAAGGGCGATCCCGTATTGGGGTCGCCCTTTTGCTATTCCCGGCGGGGGCCGCGGGTAAAGTTTCCTGCTCTACAGTCCTGCTCGCACGGAGAGCACATTAAGTGCTCTCCGGCTC
>UQMD01000001.1 GCA_900542155.1 uncultured Collinsella sp. | reverse complement strand
AGCTGCGGAAACGCGGGGCCCGTTCAGGCTGTTGCGTTGAGATTGAAAATCAACCCGCGTGTCACAGCGGAGCTGATTCAGTTGAGATTGCCTGAACATTCCGCCCCTCTTTACGCCCTCGGGTATACTCAAAAGCTACTGATTCGATTTGATGCCCAGCAACAGCAGAGGGGATAGTATATGTGCGGTTTTGTCGGTTTTGTCGGTGGGACGGATAACCAATCCGAGGTGCTCACCAAGATGATGGACCGCATCGTCCATCGCGGTCCCGACATGGGCGGTCAGTTTATCGACGGCCGCGTTGCCCTCGGCTTCCGCCGCCTGTCGATCCTCGACCTGACCGAGGCTGGCGCCCAACCCATGGCCAACGAGGACGGTAGCGTCGTCATTGTCTTCAACGGTGAGATCTACAACTTCCAAGAACTCCGTTCCGAGCTCGAAGCCAAGGGCTACAAGTTCCATTGCGGCGCCGACACCGAGAGCCTCCTGCACGGCTACGAGGAGTGGGGCGAGGCCGTCCTCGATCGCCTGCGCGGTATGTACGCCTTCGTCATCTGGGACAAAAAGAAGAACAAGCTTTTTGGCGCCCGCGACATCTTTGGCATCAAGCCGCTCTACTACTATCCCATGGCCGATGCGGGCGACGGCGCTCCGGGCGTGCTCTTTGGTTCCGAGATCAAGAGCTTCCTGGACTACCCGCACTTCCACAAGGCGGTCAACAAAAAGGCTCTGCGTCCGTACATGACGCTGCAGTATTCGGCAACCGAGGAGACCTTCTTCGAGGGTGTCTACAAGCTGCCGCCGGCGCACTACTTTACCGTCGATATCCCGACCGGCAAGATGAACATCGAGCGCTACTGGGATTGCGATTACTCTGCCGTCGAGAAGCCGTTCGAAGAGTATGTCGATGAGCTGGACGAAGTCGTGCACGAGAGCGTCGAGGCCCATCGCATCGCCGACGTCAAGGTCGCGTCGTTCCTCTCCGGTGGCGTCGACTCCAGCTACATCGCCGCTTGCCTCATGCCCGACAAGACCTTCTCGGTGGGCTTTGACTACAAGAACTTCAACGAGACCAACTACGCCAAGGAGCTTTCCGATAAGCTCGGCGTCGAAAACGTTCGCAAGATGATTACCGCCGACGAGTTCTTCGGTGCGCTCGAGGACATCCAGTATCACATGGACGAGCCGCAGTCCAACCTGTCTTCCGTGCCGCTGTGGTTCTTGGCCGAGATGGCCCGCAAGGACGTCACCGTCGTGCTTTCGGGCGAAGGCGCCGACGAGCTCTTTGGCGGCTACGCCTACTACGAGGACACGGTCCCGGTGCGCAAGTACAAAAAGATGGTGCCGCTGCCCATCCGTCGCGCGCTCGGTAACCTGGCGCTGCATATGCCGTACTTCAAGGGACATAACTTCCTGGTCAAGGGTGCCGAGATCCCCGAGAAGTCGTTCCTGGGACAGGCTCTGGTATGGCCGGAGCGCGAGGTCGACGGCGTGCTCAAGCCCGAGTACAACACCGGCGATGGCGCCTTCGAGCTTGCCGCTCCCATCTATGCGCGCGTGAAGGGTCAGCCCGAGCTGGTCAAGAAGCAGTACCTGGACATGAACATGTGGCTCCCGGGCGACATTCTGCTCAAGGCCGACAAGATGTGCATGGCGCACTCGCTGGAGCTGCGCGTGCCCTTCCTGGACCGCAAAGTCATGGAGTTCGCCGAGCACATTCCCGACCGCTACCGCATCAACGAGAACGGCAACAAACAGGTACTCCGCCACGCTGCCAACAAGTCGCTGCCCGATGAGTGGGCCACCCGTCCCAAGGTGGGCTTCCCGGTGCCGATTATCTACTGGCTGCGCGAGCAAAAGTGGTACGACTATGTCAAGGAGTACTTCACCGCGCCGTGGGCAAGCGAGTTCTTCGATACCGACGAGCTCATGCACCTACTCGATCTGCACTTTGCGGGCAAGGGCGATTTCCAGCGCAAGATCTATACGCCGCTCGTGTTCTTGGTGTGGTACAAGCGCTTCTTTATCGACGAGGACCAGCCCACTGTTCAGGCTGCCTAGCCTCGGCTTACGAACGCCTGCGCGTAACGGCTCCTCCGGGAGCCGTTTTTGCGTGGGTGCGTTTCAGTTACTATAAAAACCGTCCCTGCCAAATGGCTGAGAAAGGTGAAAGATGCACCATTCGGATTCCGCGACCGTGACCACGGTCGATACGCTTGCCAAGCTTCTCGATGTGTGCGGCGAGCTGCGCGCATCAGAGCAGGTTGACGAGCGTGCCGTGACCGGCTGCTCGTTTGATTCGCGCGCGGTCTCGGCAGGTGACGTGTTCTTCTGCAAAGGTGCTGCCTTTAAGCCCGCGTTTTTGAGCATGGCGCTCGATGCTGGCGCCGTCGCATTTGTGTGCGAGGAGTCGCTGGTCGAGTCTCTGGAGCCGCTGGCGAAGGAGAGCGGTGCTGCGATGCTGGTTGTTGATAGCGTCCGCACGGCCATGGCCCTGTTGCCGCCGGAGGTCTACGACCGTCCCGACCACGACGTCAAGATCGTGGGCATCACCGGCACCAAGGGAAAGACCACGGCCGCTTTTATGCTCCAGTCCATCATCAAGGCGGCGGGCGAGTCCTGCGGCATGATCGGCTCGGTGAGTACCGACGATGGTATCGAGTGCTACGAGAGCACCAATACTACGCCCGAGGCCCCCGAGGTCTGGCGCCATATCGCCAACTGCCGCACGTCCGGTCGCCAGTCCATGGTCATGGAGGTCTCGAGCCAGGCGCTCAAGTACCAGCGCGTCGAGAACCTGCCGTTTGACGTGGCGTGCTTCCTCAACATCGGCCGCGACCACATCTCGCCGATCGAGCACCCGACCTTCGAGGATTATTTTGAGAGCAAACTCAGGATCTTTGACCAGGCAAAGACCGCCGTGGTGAATCTGGGCACCGAAGAGGTCGACCGTGTGCTGGAGGCAGCGTCGACGGCCGAGCGCTTGGTGACCGTTGGCGTCGAGCATCCCGAGGCAAGCCTGTGGGCGAGCGACGTACGCATGGTCGGCTTTAGCATCGAGTTCAACTTGCATGGCCTGTGTGCCGACGAGTCCGAGGCGGGGGAGAAGGTCCTGCTGGGTATCGCGGGAGACTTTAACGTGGAGAACGCGCTGGTCGCTATCGCCGCTGCGCGCGAGATCGGCATCGGTATCGATGCCATCAAGAAGGGCCTCTCCAAACTGCGTGTGCCGGGCCGTATGGAGGTCGTGGAGTCGAAGGACGGCCGCGTGATCTGCGTCGTTGACTATGCGCACAACCAGCTTTCGTTCCGTTCGCTTTTCTCGTCGGTCAAGCGCGCGTTTCCCGCCAGCCCCGTCATTGCGCTGTTTGGCGCCGCCGGCGGCAAGGCTCAGGAGCGCCGCGAGCAATTGCCACGCGAGGCCGCACCATATTCCGACCTGATGATCTTTACGAACGAGGATCCAGCTCACGAGGACCCGATGAAGGTCTGTCGCGAGCTTGCCGAACATGTTCCCGACGATACGCCGAACAAGATCATCCTCGATCGCGAAGCCGCTGTGCATGCGGCGTTCAAGGCGGCGCGCGAGGAGTACGTCAACCCCGATGCTCCCACCATTGTCTTGCTGCTGGCAAAGGGTGACGAGGAGCTCATGCACGTGGGCGACGAATTCGTGCCCATCGAGAGCGACCTTTCGCTGGCCAATCGCCTGATCGATGTTACCCAGTTTGACTAATGAACCATGATGGCGGCGGCGCCCTGAGTGCGCTGTCGCTGCAAGCGCGTTTCCCCTCAAGCGAGGCGCGCCGCCTAAGACCAGAAGCCCCTTCTACGTAATGGAGTAACCATGTCCCACAACACCCTGCCGACCGTTGCCGAGCTTTCGGGCGAGATGCGCGAGCGCTTGGCCAAGGTCAAGTACGTCTTTACCGACCTGGATGCCACGATGCTCGCACCCGGCTCGTGCGTGCTGCGCGACAACGACGGCAACCCCTCGACCAAACTCGTCGAGGCCGTCGTGGCGCTCGCTCGCGCTGGTATTCAGGTGGTTCCTACCTCGGGCCGCAACCGTACCATGATCCACGAGGACGCGCGCGTGCTCGGCCTCAACTCCTACATTGGCGAGATGGGTGGCCTGGTCATGTACGATCTCAAGGCCAACGACTGGGAGTATCTGACTGGCGACATGCCTTACGACCCCGCCTGCGGCCTTACGCCGCACCAGGTGATCGAGCAGACCGGCGTGTGCGAGAAGATTCTCGCTCGCTGGCCGCACAAGATCGAGTACCACAACGACATGTCGACCGGTTACAAGTATCGTGAGGTCACCGTCGGAATGCGCGGCGATGTGCCCGACGATGAGGTCCAGGCCATCCTGGACGAGGCCGGCTGCGGTCTGATCTGGGCTTGCAACGGCCATCTGACTCACCTGTCCAAGCCGACGACGCTCGAGCTCGATCGCGTCGAGGACGGCCGCGCCTTCAACATCAATCCGGCGGGTCTCAACAAGGGCGTTGCCATTGCGCGCTTCTGCGAGCACCTAGGGATCGAGCGCGAGGAGACGCTCGCGCTCGGCGACTCCGAGTCCGACTTCTACATGGCCGATCACGTGGGCACGTTCTGCCTGGTCGAGAATGGCCTGACGAGCGCCGGCGCGCCTGAGTTCCTGGCTGCTTGCGAGAACGCTTTCGTTACGCGTGGCAAAATTATCGACGGTTGGGCGGCGACGGCAGAGCTGCTGGTCGCGGCGCGTTCGTAGCGCGGCGTCGCCGCACTTGGACATGTCTTTTCGAGAGAGACTGGTGAGGTAATGTCCGATATCGAGAATCCGGCAGGCGACACGCGCCCGATTGGCGTGTTCGATTCTGGTTTGGGCGGTCTGACGGTTGCGCGCGCCATCGCGACGGCGCTGCCGCACGAGTCCGTCTACTACTTTGGCGACACCAAGCGCTGTCCCTACGGCACGCGCACCGAGGATGAGGTGCGCTCGTTTGCGTTGCAGGCGGGTCGTTGGCTTTCGAAGCACGACGTCAAGATTATGGTCATCGCCTGCAACACGGCGACCGCTGCGGCCTTGCGTCTGGCCCAGCAGGTGCTCGACGTTCCCGTGATCGGTGTGATCGCGCCGGGTGCCCGTGCAGCAATCAACAGCACGCGTACGCGTCGCGTGGGCGTGCTCGCCACCAACCTCACCATTCGCTCGGGCGCCTACACGCGCGCCATTCAGGATCTGGATGCCGGCGTCGATGTATACGGCTGTCCTGCCTCGAGCTTTGTCGAGGTTGTCGAACACGAACTCGCCTCGGGTGCACATCTGCAGGAACAGTGGCTTGAGAACGAGGACATCTTCGATACGCCTGCCGTGCGTGCGCTGGTGGGTGCCACGGTTGAGCCGCTGCGCGACCACGGTATCGATACCGTGGTGCTTGGCTGTACGCATTTCCCGCTGTTGGTGGGACCTATCCGCCATGCGCTGGGGCCTGGGGTGCGCGTCGTGAGTTCCGCCGAGGAGACCACGCGCGAGCTGACCGATATCCTCACGCGCCGCGAGCAGCTGGCGGGCGACGCAGCCGAACCGCAACATCGTTTTGCAACGACGGCCGATAATATTGCCGAGTTTGCGGTGGCGGGCAGCTTTATCTTTGGTCAGCCGCTCAAGAGCATCGAACATATCGATATCGATGAGCTGAAATAGATGTAAGGCAGCCGCCAAAGCCTTCGCCACATCTTTTGCCGAAAGGAAATTTCTATGGAGTACATGCAGGTCAACCGCGCCAACGGTCGCGCCGCCAACGAGTTGCGCCCCGTTAAGCTCACCCGTGGCGTCATGAAGCACGCCCACGGCTCGTGTTTGGCCGAGTTCGGTGACACGCGCGTGCTGTGCGCCGCCACTATCGAGGAGGGCGTGCCGGGCTGGCGAAAGGGAGCTAAGGCCGGCTGGGTGACCGCGGAATACGCCATGCTGCCGGCGTCGACCGGCAAGCGCTGCAAGCGCGAGCACGCCAACCGCAAGGGCCGCTCCATGGAGATCGAGCGCCTCATTGGCCGCAGCCTGCGTACCGTCGTCAACATGAAGGCGCTCGGCGAGTACACCGTCACCGTCGACTGCGATGTGATTCAGGCCGATGGCGGCACGCGTACAGCGAGCATCACCGGCGCCTGGGTGGCGCTGCACGACGCCCTCGCCATGTGGGTCGAGACGGGCAAGATCGAGCGCATCCCGCTTATCGGCCAGGTGGCTGCCATCTCCATGGGCGTTGTCGACGGCAATACGCTGCTTGACCTCGATTATTCCGAGGACAGCCATGCCGAGGTCGACATGAACCTCGTCGCCACCGACACCGGTGAGATGATCGAGCTCCAGGGCACCGGCGAGCAGGCGCCCTTCGACCGCAAACGCCTCAACGCCCTGCTCGACCTGGGCGACAAGGGTATCGCCGAGCTCATCGAGCTCCAGCGCCAAGCCCTCGCCTAACCTGCCAAAAAGGGACAGGTTTATTTTGGTAGGTTTTATCTGCGGAGACGTCTAGACACAAGACTGCCGTTGATTGAGAGGGGAGAGGCTAAGGTCCTCGCCGTCCTCAACACGGCATTGCTATAGAGACAAGGAGACCACTCATGGCACTTGAGAAGATCGACATCGACACCCTCGACCCGGCGGCGACCATCGTCGTGGCAACCGGAAACGCTCATAAGCTCACCGAGATCGAGGCCATTTTGGGCAAGGTCATGCCCGAGGTGCGCTTTGTGGCGCTCGGCCAGCTGGGCGATTTTGAGGACCCCGAGGAAAACGGCATGACGTTTTTGGAGAACGCCATCATCAAGGCGCAGGCTGCCGTCGAAGAGACGGGGCTCATGGCCATTGCCGACGATTCGGGCCTGGTCGTTGACGCGCTGGACGGTGAGCCCGGTGTGTATAGCGCGCGCTACGCGGGCGTTCACGGCGACGATGCCGCCAACAATGCCAAGCTGCTCGTTAACCTGGAAGGCGTGGCGGACGAGGACCGCACCGCGCGCTTTATGAGCGTCGTTGCGCTTATCGACACGGACGGTTTGGTCACCTATGGTGAGGGCGCCTGCGAGGGCGTTATCGCACACGAGGGCCGCGGCGATCACGGCTTTGGCTACGACCCGCTGTTCCTGCCGGTCGACACGCCGGGCAAGACCATGGCTGAGCTGACGGCGGACGAGAAGAACACCATCAGTCATCGTTTCCACGCGCTTGAGCATCTGTCCGCCAAACTGACGGGCGAGGAGTAGGCTGTGCGTGCGGTGGTTCAGCGCGTGCTCAACGCCGGCGTGACGGTCGACGGCGAGTGCGTGGGCAAAATTGGGCGCGGCTATCTGGTGCTGCTGGGCGTGGGCCACGGCGACACGCGCGCCGAGGCCGATAAGCTGTGGGGCAAGCTCCGGGGCTTGCGCATTAACGAGGACGAGAACGGCAAGACCAACCTGGCACTTGCCGATGTCGACGGCGAGGTGCTCGTGGTGTCGCAGTTCACGCTGTTCGCCGATTGCCGTCACGGCCGCCGCCCATCGTTTACCGATGCAGGCGCCCCCGATGTCGCCAACGAGCTTTACGAGTACTTTTTGACGCTCGTTGCCCAAGATGTCGAGCACGTGGCACATGGCATCTTTGGCGCCGACATGAAGGTCGACCTGGTCAACGATGGCCCGTTCACCATCGTCCTGGACACGGACAACCTTTAGGTTACTCGGTTTTACCAAACCGCGTAACAACTGGTCATGCGAGGTTGTCGTCTGGTACGTATTTGGGACGGGGCTTATTTAGCTACTTGCGTGTGGTGGCAGCAGGGTGCTATAGTATTAGAGTTTTGTCTATCTTAGGGGTATTATCCCCTTTTTGAATTGCACCTTCTGGAGGCCCTGTTCATGGAAGAGATGGAAGTCAATCACGTCGACGACATCCACGAGAAGCTGACCGATATGGTGGGCGATCGCGTCAAGGTTAAGGCCAACATGGGCCGTACCCGCGTCGTCGAGCGCATGGGCACCATCAAGAGCGTCCACCCCGCCGTCTTTATCGTCGAGGTTGACGAGCGTCGCGGCCGCAAGTCGCGTCAGTCCTACCAGTACATCGATGTCCTCACCGGCCAGGTCGAGCTGTTCGACCCCGAGAGCGGCGAGCATATCTTTACCCCGCTCGGCAATCAGCTCGAGGAGCACTAACAGTGACCGATTGGTCCCTGACTCTTACCGCGCCGGCAAAGATTAACCTCTACCTGGGGGTTCATATCGAGCGTGACGACCGTGGCTACCACAAGGTCGATTCCCTGATGGCAGCCGTCGGCCTAGCCGATACCGTGACGGTCGCTCCGGCACAGGAGCTGACCGTCCAGACGGTTCCGGCATCAGATTTTCCCATGCAAAAGAATACGGCGTATCGGGCTGCGGTTGCCATGGCCGAGCATTATGGTCGCGAGGCCAACGTGTGCGTGACGATCGAGAAGCATATTCCGTTGTGCGCCGGTCTGGGCGGTCCTTCGACGGATGCCGCCGCGGTCATTATCGCTTTGGCGGAACTCTGGGGCATCGACCGCACCGATCCTGCGCTGGACGATATCGCCCGCAGCATTGGCGCCGATGTGCCGTTCTTTTTGCATACGAGCCCTGCATTTTACGTGGGCGGGGGAGACGTTCTGGCGACCGAGTACCCCGCATTGCCCGCAACGCCTGTCGTGCTGGTTAAGCCGCGCGAGGCGAGCGTTTCAACGGTTGAAGCGTATCGACGCTTTGACGAGACCCCAGTGCCTGCGGAGAAGCCCGGTGCGATCGCATCGGCGCTTCGCTCGGGAGACGCCGAGACTGCCTACGCGCTCGTCCACAACAACCTGGGCGTCATTTCCGCGCAGATGGAGCCGCAGATCCAAGTGGTCCTCGACTGGCTGCGCACACAGGACGGTACCGTTGCCGTGGACGTGTGCGGGTCGGGCGCCTGCTCGTTTGCCATTTGCGACACCGCCGTCACGGCAGCAAATCTGGCGGCACTCGCTCAGCAAAACGGCTGGTGGTCCTGCGCGACGGAGCTTATTCCCAACACGGTTCGCGTCGAAGTGCCAAAGAAATAAAAAATTATCTAGCACGTGGCGGAAATCTTTGTTACTATAGTCGAGCTAACGGGTTGTGGCTCAGTTTGGTAGAGCACTGCGTTCGGGACGCAGGGGTCGCTGGTTCAAATCCAGTCAACCCGACCAGAGCATGAGGAGGGACCGCTTCTTGCGGTCCCTTTTTTTAGCTATTGTTGTGATACCGCGATACCCGCGGTATACTCATTCGAGCTTGTCTCGCTGTATTGTGGAGGTCTACATGTTTGGACTGAGGGCTCCTGAGCTCATCATTATTCTCGTCGTTGTCCTGATTATCTTCGGGCCCAAGAACCTGCCGAAGCTCGGCAAGTCCCTCGGCTCTACCGTCAAGAATATCCGCGAGGGTATGGAGGGCGACGATAAGGCCGAGACCAAGCAGGCCGAGGAGGTCGTGGTCGAGCAGTCCGAGGAGGACAAGGAGATCGCTGAGCTCGAGGCCAAGCTCGCTGCTGCCAAGAAGAAGCAGGCAGAGGACAGCGACGCGGACGCAGAGTAGTCCCATCCCTTTGGGGTGAGCACCTGACCGGCTTGCCCGCAGGCTAGCCGGTCTTTTTTGTTTTGTTGACAGTTGATTGTTTGATCAGAGTTGGGGAGATATCCGTATGGACGCAAGCCAGATCGTACTGACCGCTGAGGGCCGCCAGAAGCTCGTCGAGGAGCTCGCTTGGCGTGAGGGCGATTACGCCAAGGAGATCGTCGAGGACATCAAGGAAGCCCGCGCGTTCGGCGACCTTTCGGAGAACTCCGAGTACGATGCCGCCAAGGACAAGCAGGCCCAGAACGCCGCTCGTATTGCCGAGATCCAGGCCATCCTCGCCAACGCTCAGGTTGCTGCCACCACGGGCGATCTGACCGTCTCCATCGGTTCCACCGTTTCTCTGATTGATCCCAACGGTGAGGTCATGGAAGTCACGCTCGTCGGTACCACTGAGACCAACTCGCTCGAGCACAAGATTTCCAACGAGTCTCCGGTTGGCCATGCCATCATCGGTCACGGCGAGGGCGACTCCGTCGAGGTCGTTACGCCTTCCGGCAAGACTCGCGTCTACACCATCGCCAAGATCGCACGCTAGACCACGGTCCCGCGTAAAGCTATGTTTTCGCTCCCTGGGACCGAATCCTGGGGAGCGTTTTAATTTGAGGAGCTAACTTATGGCAGAGAACCAGAACGCCGCCGATCAGGCATCGACGCTCAACGACGAGCGCGCCACCCGCCTGGCCAAGCGCGCCGCCCTGTTCGAGGCGGGCCAGAACCCCTATCCCGAGCACTCTGAGCTTGAGGACTACGTCGCCGATATCGAGGCTAAGTACGCCGGGCTTGCCGATGGCGAGGACACCGAGGACGTCGTGAAGATCGCCGGCCGCGTGGTCGCCAAGCGCGGTCAGGGCAAGATCATGTTCATCGTCGTGCGCGATGCGACTGCCGAGATTCAGCTGTTCTGTCGCATCAACGACATGGACGAGGCTACCTGGAATACGCTCAAGGCCCTCGACCTAGGTGACATCCTGGGCGTGACCGGCGTGGTCGTGCGCACCCAGCGCGGCCAGCTTTCCGTTGCCCCAAAGAGCGCGACCCTGCTTTCCAAGGCCGTTCGCCCGCTGCCCGAGAAGTTCCACGGTCTTTCCGACAAGGAGACCCGCTATCGCCAGCGCTATGTCGATCTGATCGCCAACGACGACGTTCGCGAGACCTTCCGTAAGCGCTCGCAGATCCTCTCCACCTTCCGCCGCTTTATGGAGTCCGACGGCTACATGGAGGTCGAGACCCCCATCCTGCAGACCATCCAGGGCGGCGCTACCGCCAAGCCGTTCATTACCCACTTCAACGCGCTCGATCAGGAGTGCTACCTGCGTATTGCCACCGAGCTCCACCTCAAGCGCTGCATCGTCGGTGGTTTTGAGCGCGTGTTCGAGATCGGCCGCATCTTCCGTAACGAGGGCATGGACCTTACCCACAACCCCGAGTTCACCACGATGGAGGCCTACCGTGCCTTCTCAGACCTCGAGGGCATGAAGGCGCTCGCCCAGGGTGTCATTAAGGCGGCTAACAAGGCCATCGGCAACCCCGAGGTCATCGAGTACCAGGGCCAGACCATCGACCTTTCTGGTGAGTGGGCAAGCCGTCCCATGTCCGACATTGTCTCGGACGTGCTCGGCAAGAAGGTCACCATCGACACGCCCGTCGAGGAGCTTGCTGCCGCCGCTCGCGAGAAGGGCCTGGAGATCAAGCCCGAGTGGACTGCCGGCAAGATCATCGCCGAGATTTACGATGAGCTGGGCGAGGACACCATCGTCAACCCGACCTTCGTGTGCGATTACCCCATCGAGGTCAGCCCGCTTGCCAAGCGTTTTGAGGACGACCCGCGTCTGACTCTCCGCTTTGAGCTGGTCATCGCCGGCCACGAGTACGCCAACGCATTCTCCGAGCTCAACGACCCGGTCGACCAGGCCGAGCGCTTCGCCGCCCAGATGGCCGAGAAGGCCGGCGGCGACGACGAGGCCATGGAGTACGACGAGGATTACGTGCGTGCCCTCGAGTACGGTATGCCTCCCGCGGGCGGCATCGGCATCGGTATCGACCGCGTGGTCATGCTGCTCACCAACCAAGCTTCCATCCGCGACGTGCTGCTGTTCCCGCACATGAAGCCCGAGAAGGGTTTCCAGTCCGGTGCCGCTGCTGCCAAGGCCGCCGAGGCCGGCAACGCCGCGAGCCCCTTCGTCAAGCCGCTTAAGCCCACGGTTGATTATTCCAAGATTGCCGTTGAGCCGCTGTTTGAGGAGTTCGTCGACTTTGATACCTTCTCCAAGAGCGACTTCCGCGCCGTGAAGGTCAAGGCATGCGAGGCCGTCAAGAAGTCCAAGAAGCTGCTGAACTTTACGCTCGATGACGGCACCGGCACCGACCGCACCATCCTCTCCGGCATTCACGATTATTACGAGCCCGAGGACCTGGTCGGCAAGACCCTACTCGCCATCACCAACCTGCCTCCGCGCAAGATGATGGGCATCCCCAGCTGCGGTATGCTCATCAGCGCCATCCACGAGGAGGAGGGCGAGGAGCGTCTCAACCTGATCCAGCTCGACGATTCCATCCCTGCCGGCGCAAAGATGTACTAACTAGTTACGCGGTTCTACGAACCGCGTAACGGCTCGACGCTGCGCGGGCCGCATTTGGGCAATCTGACGTTCAACTTCAAGGGCGCGACCAGAAGGTCAGCGCCCTTTCGTTTCACGCCACCTTGCCTCAAATGCGACCCGCTCGCTGACTTATGCTCAACCTGCGGCGCCATTTTGCTTGAAGGCACCTTGCTCGCTCTGGCGGGCTTTCGCTGTCCGTCCTCTACCTGCGGCGTTGCCCTGGTTGGCACTTAGGGACGTTCCTCTTGTGCCGGCACTTGGGGACGGTCCTAGCCGCCTGGGGTCTACCGGTGCATTGGGGGTTTACGCCTTCCGTGCATGACAGTCGTCTCTTTTATGTTTCCTTTAGCCGTCGCTGCCTAGGATGGGGGTTAGTCGGTAGGAAGGGAGCGTCTGTATGGACGACGCGAGCGATCGTGCAATCGAAGAGGACATGCTCAATCAGTTCAACTATTTTGATGATGAGGACGAGGAGCCGATCGACCGTCGCGAGCCGGCATCGCTTGACTCATTTGACCTAGTGGGTGAAGGGGCTGATGAGGTTGAGAATGAATCGACGGAACCCCCACAGCCTTCGCGCCCCGACCCGCTGCTTTCGAGAATCTCTTTGCACCACGGTGTCCGTGCCGGCGCGCTCCATATGAAAACTGACTGGCGCCAGATCGTGACGGCAGGCGATGAGCTTGCCGTCGATGCGCCACTTACCGACAAATCATCCATCATTTGTCGCACCGGTATGCTTATGCTCGCGAGCGGAACGGGTGCCTGGCGTGTACGCGATACCATGAATCGCATCGCCGCCGTGCTCGGTGTCACCATCCACGTTGACTTAAGTCTCCTGTCGTTTGAGTGTACTTGTATTGAAGATGGTCACTGCTTTAACGAAGTCGTCAGCTTGCCCACAACGGGCGTCAATACCCATCGCATTTGGATGATGGAGAGCTTCCTAAAGGAAATCGAGACATATGGCCGTCGTTTTACGGTGCATGAGTATCACGAGATGCTCAAGACCGTTGAGAGTTCAAAACCCGATTACACTCCCTGGCAACAGGGCATTGCGGCGGCCTGTGCTTGCGGCGCCTTTGTCTTTTTGCTCGGCGGCGGCCCTATCGAGATGGCCTGTGCATTTGTGGGCGCTGGTGTCGGCAACTTTGCGCGCTCCCATATTCTCAAGCAGGGCCTTGGCCAGTTTAGCGCGCTGACGATCGGCGTTGCACTCGCTTGCGTCTCGTATCTGCTGGCATTGCTTGGCCTTGGCCAGGTCATACCGGGGGCAATGTCGCACCAAGAAGGCTATATCGGCGCCATGCTCTTTGTGATCCCCGGCTTTCCTCTCATTACGGCAGGTCTCGACATCGCTAAGCTCGACATGCGAAGCGGCATTGAGCGTCTTTCGTATGCTGTGTCGATTATTGTGATGGCGACGCTCGTAGGTTGGATGGTTGCCGAGTGTGTTGGCCTGGCGCCGGACGACTTTGCGCCGCTCGGCCTTTCGCCGCTTGCCCTTACGCTCTTGCGCGTGCTAATGAGCTTCGTTGGCGTATTCGGCTTCTCAGTGATGTTCAACAGCCCGGTAAAGATGGCCACGGCAGCTGGGCTGATCGGCGCCGTGTCCAATACCCTTCGTTTGACCCTTGTCGATGGGCCGACGATGCTTCCCTTCCTGGGCCTCAGCGCGGGAATGCCTCCCGAGGCGGCTGCATTTATCGGGGCGCTCGTTTCGGGTTTGCTGGCAAGCCTGGCAGAAATCAGGCTCACCTACCCACGTATCGCCCTCACGGTGCCATCGATTGTCATTATGGTGCCGGGCTTGTATCTGTATCGCTCGATGTATTACATGTGCACCTTCGACACGGTCAATATGCTCGGCTGGTTTGTGCGTGCAGTGCTCATCGTGGCGTTTTTGCCCGTTGGCCTGGGTGTGGCGCGTACGCTCACCGACCCTCGCTGGCGCCACACCAGCTAATTTGTCGTTGGGGACGTCCCAACGGATCAACTGCGCCTCGCATCTCCATAAACTCAACGCTTACGAAGCGCGCGCCGTTCGTGTTAGGGTAGTTCCACCACATAAGTAGTCGCAGACGCACGTACCACGGGCGGGCGAGATGAAGTCCCAACAGCTCCATCTCGCCCGCCCGTTTTTGTTGTGCGCCGCGGCGCAACACAGAAAGGACCATGCCCTTTATGCCTATCAACAAACGAGAGAGCCTGCTGTTCGCCTTTATCATGTGCTTTTGCATGGTGCTCTGGATGAGCATCTACAACGTTGCCCTGCAGCATGGGGCCATCGACGGCGAGGTTGTTGCCGCCGCGTGGCTCGGCTTCCCCGTTGCCTACGTTTTTGCCATGTGCTGCGACTGGTTCGTCGCCAGCCCCCTTGCCAAGGGTTTCGCCTTTAAGTTCCTGGTCACGCCGGGCAAGAGCTCTCCTCTTGCCATGACGCTCACCGTCAGCTCCTGCATGGTCGTTCCCATGGTCATCATCATGTCGCTCTACGGTGCGTGCGAGGGCCTGTTCCACATGCCCGGCGGCCCGCTCGCAAACCTGCAGGCACTGCCGATGATGTGGCTCGTTAACATTCCGCGCAACTTTATCATGGCCCTGCCCTGGAACCTGCTGGTGGCCGGTCCGGTTGCTCGCTTTGTCTTCCGCCGCGCCTTTCCCATGGGAACCGTCTTCGAAGAGCAGCATATGGAGCTCGTGCGCATGCCGGGTGCTCCCGCTGCCGATGCTGTCAATGACGTTGCCGAGGACATGGGTGTCGAGCCCGCCTGCTAGACAGCAGCTCAAAACCAAACCGCCAAACGGACCCGAGCAATTCCTTTTTTGTAGACGTTGTCGTGCGGCTACGGGCGGGAAAGGTCCCAACGGTTAACATATAATCCATATGGGTAAAGAGACCAAAGCGCCGCCACGAGTGGCGCTTTGCGTTTGAAAAAACTAGCTCGTCTAAGAGGAACTAGCATGTTAGACCGTTTTACCGATCGCGCGCGCAAGGTCATGTCCATGGCCAAGCAGGAGGCGCTCGATCTTCATTCAAATAAGGTGGGTACCGAGCATCTGTTGCTCGCGCTCGCCAAGGAGGACGAGGGCATTGCCGCTGAGGCGCTGCGCTCGCTCGATATCTCCTACGACGACATCATGGATACCCTCAAAGAGGTCCAGACCACGGTTCCCGAGCCCAGCGAGGAGACCGAGGCTGCCAAGCTTGCCTTTACGCCGCTCGTCATTAGCGTGATGGAGCGCTCCTTCCGCGTGGCACGCGAGAACAACCAGACCTACGTTTCGACCGAGCACTTGCTGATCGGCATCGTCGAAGAAGGCAACGGCATGGCCATGGACATCCTCATGCGCCTGGGCGTGTCGTCTTCTTCCATTAAAAAGGCCATCGAAAAGCTCACTGCCAAGGATCAGGACAAGAAGCGTCCGCTCGCTGGCGCTGGCGCTGGTCGTCCCGGTGCGGGCCTGCCGTTCTTTAGCGGCTCGGATGCCTCTCAGCAAAAGGGGAGCGGCACCGACACGCTCAAGCAGTTCGCCACCAACCTCACGCAAAAGGCGCGCGACGGCGAGCTCGATCCCGTGATTGGCCGCGAAAAGGAAGTCCAGCGCATGATGGAGATCCTTTCGCGCCGCACCAAGAACAATCCGCTTATCCTGGGCGATCCCGGCGTGGGCAAGACGGCTATCGTCGAGGGCCTGGCGCAGCAGATTGCTGCTGGCAACGTGCCCGAGAACCTCATGAACCAGAATATCTGGACGCTCGACCTGCCGGGTCTTGTCGCGGGCGCCAAGTATCGCGGTGAGTTTGAGGAGCGCCTCAAGAACGTGATCCAAGAGGCTACCGAGGCCGACGACGTCATCTTGTTTATCGATGAGATGCACACCATCATCGGTGCCGGTTCTGCCGAGGGCTCCATCGACGCGAGCTCCATGCTCAAGCCCGTGCTCGCGCGCGGTGCCTTCCAGATTATCGGCGCCACCACGGCCGAGGAATTCCGCAAGTACCTCACCAAGGACCCGGCCTTCGAGCGTCGCTTCCAGACCATCGATGTCGAGGAGCCGAGCGTCGAGGACACGGTCAAGATCCTGACCGCGCTCAAGCCGCGCTACGAGGAGCACCACCACGTGCGTTACACGCAGGGTGCCATCGAGGCCGCCGCGAACCTCTCCAACCGCTACATCCAGGATCGCTTCCTGCCCGATAAGGCAATCGACCTCATCGACGAGGCCGGTGCCCGCGCTCGCATCGCCGCGAATCGCGCGCCCGAGCCGGTGCGCGAGGCCGAGCATCGTATCGAGGAGCTCAAGGCCGCCGCGCAGGAGGCCACCGAGAGCGACGACATGAACAAGGCCGCCGAGATCACCGAGCAGCAGAAGGCTGCCGAGATTGAACTCGCCGAGGCCAAGGCCGCCTGGACGGCCGAGCTCGACGCCAGCCCGCTCACCATCGATGTCTCCCAGATCGCCGATATCGTGTCCGTGACCTCGGGCGTGCCGGTGTCCTCGCTTACCGAGAGCGAGAGCCGTCGCCTGCTGCAGGCCGAAAGCGTGCTCAAGACCCGCATTATCGGTCAGGATGAGGCTGTCGAGGCAGTTGCCAAGGCCGTGCGCCGCAGCCGCTCGCCGCTCAAGGATCCGCGTCGCCCCGGCGGCAGCTTTATCTTCCTGGGTCCCACCGGCACGGGCAAGACCGAGCTCGCCAAGACGCTCGCCGAGTACCTCTTTGGCAGCAAGGACGCGCTCATCAGCTTCGACATGTCCGAGTTCGGTAGCGAGTTCGAGGTCTCCAAGCTCATCGGTAGCCCTCCGGGTTACGTCGGTCACGACGAGGGCGGCCAGCTCACCAAGGCCGTTCGTCGCCACCCGTACTCGGTCGTGCTGTTCGACGAGATCGAGAAGGCGCACCCCGATATCTTCAACATTCTGCTGCAGGTGCTGGAAGAGGGTCGTCTGACCGATAGCCAGGGCAAGACGGTCGACTTCCGCAACACTGTGATCATCATGACGTCCAACGTGGGCGCCCGCGAGATTGCGCAGGATGCAAGCGTGGGCTTTGGTACCACGGGCGAGCAGGGTCTTACCTCGAGCGAGATCCGCGGCCGCGCGATGGGCGAGCTCAAGCGCCTGTTCCGCCCCGAGCTGCTCAACCGTATCGATGACATCGTGGTGTTCCAGAAGCTTTCGGGCGAGAATCTGACCA
This sequence comes from uncultured Collinsella sp., assembly GCA_900542155.1. Lineage (GTDB taxonomy): Bacteria > Actinomycetota > Coriobacteriia > Coriobacteriales > Coriobacteriaceae > Collinsella. Next base: position 256,574 of record UQMD01000001.1, on the reverse strand, counting down.
AGATCGCGCACCTGCTGGTGGACGACCTGCGTCAGCGTTTGATTGCCAACGGCATGAACATCAAGCTCACCGATGCGGCCTATGACAAGATCGTGGCCGAGGGCACCGACCTCACCAACGGTGCGCGTCCGCTGCGCCGTGCTATTCAAAAGCTCATCGAGGACCCGCTGTCCGAGGAGCTGCTGGCCGGCGAGTGGGGCGAGGGCGATACCGTCCTGTGCGACGTGGCCGATGGCAAGTTTGTCTTTAGCCACGGCACGGGCGAGATCCCGGCACCGCGTCCGGCAGGTACGCTCGGTGGCGATACCGCCCCGGCGGCACCGCACACCGGAAACGTCGCGCCTGTGAGCAGCGGCGTGACCTCGGGCCCCGGCGGCATGATGCAAGCCGGCTCTGGCGCGCTGTAGGGATTGAATATCACCTTGCATGATGGGGGGCGTTCCCGATGGGGGCGCCCTTTTCTTGTGGAGAAGAGTTTCCAGTAACGATAAAATAATTGAAAAAGTACTGCTGGATGGCAAAAGGAGTTATTATGGCGAAAAGCGCTCAAAGAATTGAGATGTCGCTCGATAACATGAGAAAAATCGGAATGGTTCTTCGTGCCGTGCTGGTACTTATAGTCATCGCTACTATCGTCGTCTTTGGTTCGGCATTTGTTGTTGCATGCCATAGCATTTTGAATGGCGCAGTGGTAATCGAGGGGGTCGTTGAGCTTGGTGAGGGCGGCAGCATCGCGCTTCCAAACTTGGCGCTATGGGCGGTTTTGCTCCTTGCAGGGGAGTTTACATTGTTAAGCATCAGCTTCGATGTCGCTCGTCGTCAATCGCCTTTTTCTATTCGACATGCACGGATGATTGCCGTTATTGCTTGCCTATTTGCAATTAATGCCATTATGGGCTCTCTACAGATTGGCAGCGATTTAAAAATAATGGTGGGCAATTGTGTATTGAGTTGTCGTATGAATTCCGCTCTCCTTCAGATTGGTGACTCAGGCATCACGTTGGATGTGGGATCTATCATTGCAATGATGGTCGCTTTCGCTTTGTCGATCTTCTGGCGCTATGGGGCGCTTTTGCAGTCCCAGTCCGATGATTTGGTCTAGGTGATTGACCATGGATTATCTCATTATTGAGGTTGAGACGCTTTTGCTTAAGACCGGGAAAACAAATGCCGATCTAATAAGAGCGACTGGGCATACGCCAGCCAACATTTCTAAAATCCGTAATGCAAAAATAAAGGCTATACGCTTGAAGACATTGCTCGATATCTGTGTTGAGTTGGATTGTCAGCCGGGAGATTTGATCCGTCGTGTGAGTGAAATAGAACTTGAGGAACTTACCATCGCGCGTGCGCGGAATAAGATTTTGCAAAGACGCAATCCCGACCCCTCCGAGATATTGCCCACAGAGGTTTACGTAGTAGATCTCTCTAAGGAATAACAAAACAGAATAAGAAGACAAGAAGACAAACACGTATGCATGCAAGGCTCCTACCGCAAACGATCGGTAGGAGCCTTAATTTATTTGAAAATAGTTCTTGAAATCATAAGGTTATCGTTATACGATAACGAAGTATTAAAACAGACGATAAATCGAAAGGAGGTAATTATGAACTGGGTAATCGATCCGTGTAGCAACGTGCAGGGTGGCGGTGGTGGCTGCCGCAATTACCACCCGTGTTCGCGCTGTAGCTGTTTTGGCGTATATGTTCATTTCTAGCAACGCGAACGTTAATGCTGGTTAAGACAGCAGAGGGTAAGCAGCGTGGTCGATAACTGCCATCCGTCGGCCGCGCTGCCTTTTTTAATGAGGTTCATGAGACATGGGTAATGCGATTTCAATCAAGGATCTATCAAAGCGCTACGGCAAAAACTGGGCGTTGTCTGATGTTTCATTTGATATAGATGAGGGCGAAGTGTGCGCTCTCGTTGGGGAGAACGGCGCGGGGAAGAGTACGTTGATTGATATTCTTCTTGGCTTGCTTAAAGCAACGAAAGGTTCAATCAGTTTTTTCGGCGAGTCTGGGAGAGCAGGTCTGGCAAGAGCACGCAGAAATATCGGATTCGTCCCCGACGGCTGTGGGGCATTCTTGAACTTAACCGGTCGAGAAAACTTGATCTCACGCTGTATCGAGTGGGGGCTGCCGAAAAGTGAAGTTAATCGAGTGCTCGCTGCCGTTGGACTAGAAAATGCGGCGGATGCATCGGTAAAACAATACTCGCTCGGCATGAAGCGTCGTCTGGATATCGGAACGGCTCTTCTAGGCGACCCACAACTACTCATCATGGATGAACCCATAAACGGGCTCGATCCAGTGGGTGTGATTGAGGTGCGTGATCTCCTGCTGTCGTTGAAGGACAAACGGGATAAAACGGTGCTCATTTCAAGCCATAACCTAGATGAATTGGAGAAAGTTGCGACATCTTTTGCGTTTCTCCATCAAGGCAGACTTCTCGTTAAGGAAGAAAACTCCTACAAAGACAGAAGTCTGGAAAAGCGGTTTTTGGATTTGATCGGGGAGGCAGATAATGCAACTTCTGCGACTGATTAGATGCGAAGCCCGTCGGTTGCTCAGAAATCCAGCCTTTTTCGTGTTGTTGATCTGGGGAATTTGGATTGTTAAAGATGTCTGTAATCCAAATATGTATGGGACTTATGGAACATCTGATTTAGGGGGAGTCGGCAAACAGATTGGTTTCTTTGCAAACATCCTCGACAAGACTGACCCAGCTGGTTCGGCGGTTCGGACGGCACTATTCATGACCTACGAGTGGTTTTTCGTTCTAGCCGGATGCATTGTTATTTCCTGCGCCATGGATTATCAAAGCAGGTCTTCTGAAGTGACGTATGCAAAAGGGACGGGTGTAGCAAAGGCCGTTGTCGCAAAGTGGCTTGTTCTGACGATTGCAACTTCAACAGCGTTCAACCTGTTTTCGGGATTCACTCTCTTCAAATCTCCGCTTGGCTGCTATGTGGATGGGCGGGTGTTTCTTGATAGATACCTGCCCGTGTTGCTTTTGATTGATGCTATTTTGGCTGCATTAGTAGCTCAGTCGATGGCAGTTTTCTATTTACTTAGAAATGCACCGCTTAGCATTATGTTGGTGTTGGTCGGGACGCTGCTCGCCTCCGATGAATATACGCTGGTGGTCTTTTCCAATCACGCATCGACGCAAATTCCCTGGTGGCTCTCAGTCGGACCATACTTACGCCATCTTGGAAATCTGTGCTTTCAAGGCCTAGCCATTAATCAGATCATTCTTTTCTCTGTTATTTGCACCGTTGTTTCGTTGCAGCTCGGGGTCATGGGAATCAAAGCGAGGAGGGGGTAGAAATGCGCTGCGAAGATATGATTAAGGCTGAAGCCTATCGAGTTATGAAGAGCAAAGCGCCTCTTCTGCTGATTGCGGCAGGTTTCGTGCTCGCATTGCTTTATTCTGTGTCTTATGAACCATGGAGAGCCTACGGAACGAGCGATTGGCTTGGCGACGGTGTTATGGGCTTCTTTCCAAACCCACAATATGGTTTTGTGGGAATTCCGGGAGACCTCGTTAAAGACGGAGCTCGCTACCTTTCCGCTGTGGCACCGCTTGCTCATTCTCTGTTCTTTCCTATTGTTGCTGTTCTCGTCATCGGCTATGCGTTTCGAACTCCGATAACGGGATCTCAATGGCTTGCTTCCTATGCAAGGGGAATGAAAACAGTACAGTTGTTGGTTGCAAGGACTCTTGTCTCGATTGTCACGCTTGTCGGTGGTTTTGTTCTCTTTTCGATACTCGTTGGTGCGGTCCAAAGCGCGAGTGGCATAGGAATGACGATGGATATGATCGGAGAGTTTCTTCTTCGACTGTCTCTTGCTACCTTGATTTGCACAACGTTATGCCTGCTGCTCGTCCTGGCCATCTCGCTCTTTGGAAATGGCGCGTTTGTTCTATCGTTCATCATCCTGCTGCTTTATTTGGGGTACGGGAATCCAAATATGCCACTGCACTTGACATGGCTGGCGACCCTTGCGTCTCCGCGACCAATTCAATTCATCGTGCCGGGGACGTTGCTGTTTGTAGCGCTGGCAACAGTCGTTCCCATTGTCATCCTCGGACTTTGTTGGGCTATCAAGGGTGCTATCAGAAAACGGAGCATATAAATGAAAGAGTCTGAATTTAACGTTATTGAAGAGAATGATGTGAACGGTATCACTATCTACAATACCCAGTCTGGTGGCGTTCTCGACCTTGACGCTGCGCACACGAATGAGCTGAATTTATATCGCAAGGGTGCCGCCGCCTTGGATGGTGATTTCGAAGAGGCCCTTAAGATGGGTGGCATGTTGGTAGATGACGATGTTGACGAGCGGCGAATGTTGATGCTTGAGAGCTTGTCGGCAAGGTTTGCAAATGACTATTTAGGACTGACGATTGCTCCAACGCTGGCATGCAATTTTAGGTGTCCCTACTGCTATGAAAAAGGCTGCTCGCACCCCACTATGTCAGAAGAGACAATGACGGATATCGCAGAATTCGTGCGTTCCGGCTATCCCGGGATCAACGATCTTCACGTTGACTGGTATGGAGGCGAACCCCTACTCTGTGTGGACATGATCGAGCGACTGACAAAAGAACTGAGAGGGGCGATTAGGCCAGGCGCTACTTATTCTGCCGGAATGGTAACGAACGGATATCTCCTGACGCGAGAAATTGCTCAGAAGCTTGCTGATTGTCAGATCGGTTCGGTTCAAATTACTATTGATGGCTCAAAGAGGGATCATGATTCGCGGAGGGTCCCGGCCGACGGTCGTCCGACATATGATGCCATTATCGACAATATAATCTCATGTGCCGATGTTCTTCAGATTACCATTCGCGTGAACGTCGATGAGTCCAATAGCAAAGAGGTCGATGCGTTGATTGACGAGCTTGACGCTAAAGGGCTTCGCGGTAAAGTCGCGATTTATCTTGCTGCGGTCGACAATGTTAACGATACTTGCTCAAATGACATTCATTGTTTTTCTCAGCGTGGGTTCTCTCAAGTTGAAACGTTCTTTATGGATAAAGCTAGCGAGCGCGGATTCAACGTTATTCCGTTTACGCCATATGAACCAGGTGTCTGCTGTGCGGTTTCCCTTAATTCGTTTGTCATCGATCCGCTTGGTAGACTTTTTAAATGTTGGGATGAGGTTGGCAAGGGCGAGTGCGCCGTTGGAAATGTTCGAGAAGGCGTGAAAGCTAATTCGAACTATTTGAAATGGATGGAGTATTTACCAAACGACACAGTATGTGGCGAGTGTGTAATGTTTCCGGCTTGTATGGGCGGATGTCCCCACGCCGCGATGGAGGGTCAGAGAAAATGCGCGAGCGTTAAATTCAATGCTAGGCAGAGAATGCGGTTAGCTCGTAATTATCAGTATTCGCATGAGGCAAATCACGATGTTTAGATTTTGGAAGATATATCTCCTCCATAAGCCAAGGCTTTATGTCTATCTGCTTCTCGATGTCTTGTCTCAGCTGTGCAGCCTTGCTGAACCATATTTGTTGGGACTGACTGTAAATGTGCTGGCGACAAAAAATGTCCTCGGTATTAGTTTGCGGACGCTAGTCTTATGTATTTTCGCGATTGGCGTGGTCGCCATTGTGGGGTCGGTGTTGGCCTATTGGACTTCCCTAATCTATGTCGACCTTCAAGCGCATGCGGGATATCAACTAAACGCTGACACACTTGAACACGTCAAGCGTTTGCCCCGGAAGTTTTTCATCGGATTTGATGCGGGCTATTATAATCAGCAAATCAATCACGATTCAAACGACCTCATAATATTCGGAATAACATCGGCGTCAAATATCATTGGCGGTGTTGCAACGATTATCTGTTCCTTGATTATGTTGATGAATATAAACATTGCGATGGCGATTGCCTGTCTAGCCTGCATCGTTACGGGGGCAGTAGTTTATCGATTGTTTAGCGGGCTGCTGTTCAATCGAGGCTTTGAGTTTCAAGAAAAGACCGCTGCTTTCTATGGGACTCTCCAGAGCCAGCTGGAGAGCGTCTCCTTTCTTCGTCGCCATTCATTATTCGATTTCTATTCCTTGAGGCTGCAGAAGGCTTTCGATGGTCTTTATCCAGCTATATTGGCTAACCAAAAAGCCGGATCACGGTTCGAACTTGCGAATCAGTTGATTTTTTCCTTTGCGCAGTTCTGTTTGCTCGCGATTGGAGGCTGTGAGATTGTCGCAGGTAAAATGCCGGTTGGTTTTCTGCTGACGGCATTGAGCTATTATTCGAGCGCCAATTCTGCTCTGGTGAACTTGCTTTCTTGGGGCAAAAGCTACCAGGCGAGCAAGGTGAGCGCCCAACGCCTTAAGCGCCTTTGGGCAATGGATGAAGAGGCGAACGGTTCTGTCCGCATTGGTTCTCCTGTTTCACTTGTGTGCAAGGGCCTGTCGATTTGTCGCCCTGATACCGATCGAATCATAGATTATCCAGAGCTCATCTCGCTTAATCGAGGAGTCTTATACGGCGTGTCGGGCGCAAACGGAAGCGGGAAAAGCACGCTTCTCGATGGCATGGCTGGTCTATATCCCGATGATTGCGTTGGGACTATTGCTTATGACGAGGTTGATTTGAGCCAGATTGATTCTATAAATCTACGCTCGTATGTCGTTGGTATTGCCGAGCAAGAACCTGATATCGTTAACGGAACACTCAGAGAGAATCTGACGCTACTCGCGGGCGATAATTGTCCAATTCTTGAAGTCGGGCGACTTGTAGACCAGTTTGGTCTGACCAAACTGGTCTCAACACTTCCCAATGGTCTTGATGGGGTGCTGGACGAGCAAAACCATAATATATCGGGTGGTGAGAAGCAGAAGATTGCGATTATTCGTGTATTGCTTAAGGACTCACCCGTCATGTTATTCGATGAACCGACGTCGGCGCTTGACGGAGCGAGTAGGTCAGCGTTCATTGATATTCTGCAACAGAAGAAAGAAGATCATATAGTGGTTGTTGTCTCGCATGATCCCGAGTTGCTTGAGGCTTGCGACGAAGTGATTGAACTATAAAAGCTTGTGCATGGCGCTTCGTTGCGGGACTCATTGCCTGTGGATAGCGAATTGCAGCTGATGTGGGCAGTTATCTCAAACATGTATCAGCTTCTTTTATTGACTAATCCCACAACGGCAAACCCGGTCAAACGAACGCTTCAGTACTGAGGCGTCTGTTTGTCTGACAAATTGCTATACTTAATTAAGGAAAGCGTATAGCAAAAGGAGCCAACATGTCTATGTCGATACTAGACTCACGGCCGGTTCAGATGAACGTGCGTATAGATCGTCAGCTCAAAGAGGCAGGAGACGCCGTCCTGACCCATATTGGCATGACGCCGTCACAAGCCGTTCGGACACTTTGGGAGTATCTGGTCGTTAACGGACGCATGCCCTCGAAGGGAGACGCGGCGGCTCCGGTTTCTGACGGAGTGGAGCCCCGGCGCATGGAGTCAAGGGCCGCGCAAGGCAGCCATATCGTTCGAGATTCGTGCCTCAAATACGGCATCCCCATCCCCGAGTTCTCGGGAGACTATGACGACCTCTATGAGGAGGCCATGGCGGAGCGCTATCCCGAGTGGGTGGAACTATGAGCACAGAAGGCGTCCTCAAGCTGTTAATCGATACCAACGTATGGATGGATTATTTTTCTGGCAGGTCCGACCGTACGGAAAATGTCGTCCATCTGATCGAGATTGCCGATGTCTCGGAGCAGATTGCCCTGTTTGCCTCGTCTCTTTCGGTCAAAGATGTCTCGTATCTTGTCTCGGCGGCGATTAAGAGGGAGTGCCGAAGGAAGAATGGTTCGCTGAGCGATAACGCCATTGCGGCGGCGGACGAAACGGCCTGGGCATGCGTTCGGCAGATGCGCGAGCTCGCCCTCATCGCGCCGGTCGGTGCAGACGAGGTCTTCGACTCCTTTGTGTTCAAGTACCACCACAATGACTTTGAGGACGACCTGATGCTGGGCGTCGCCAATCGCATTGATGCCGATTACGTCGTGACGGAGGACAAGAATCTTATTAAACATACCAATGGTGTATGCATTAACGTTCAACAGGCGTTGAGGTTGGTTGAAGGGTCCAACGTTCCCTTTGCACGGCCCGTCTAGCTTGCTTTACCTTGATAAAGTGGCGTTTCCTCACCGTTAGCCGATGATGCAAGGGCGCTCGGCGTTTTCGACTGGTTTATGCACGCAAAGTCTGGGAATATACAAGTCGCATGTCTTACTGTCTAACCAGTTGCGCCAAGGAGGCACCATGGATTACAAGATCACCGGCTACGAGCCCGCCCAGCTGTTCCATTTCTTTGAGGAGGTCAGCGCGATCCCCCGCGCGTCTGGCAACGAGAAGGGCATCAGCGATTTCCTGGTTGCGTTTGCCAAGGAGCGCGGCCTCGATGTGTATCAGGACGAGGTCTACAACGTCATCATTCGCAAGCCCGCATCTGCCGGTGCCGAGAATGCCCCGACCGTGATGCTGCAGGGCCACATCGATATGGTGTGCGACAAGTTGGGCTCCGTTGAGCACGACTTTACGACCGATGGTATCGACCTGGTCGTCAAGGACGGCGTCCTCACCGCTAACGGCACCACTCTGGGCGCCGACAACGGTATCGCCGTCGCGCTTATGCTTACCGTGCTCAACGACGATTCGATTGCCCATCCGGCCCTCGAGTGCGTGTTCACCACCGACGAGGAGACTGGCCTGGTCGGCGCCGAGACGCTCGACAAGTCCCAGATTAGCGCCCGCACCATGATTAACCTTGACTCCGAGGAAGAGGGCGTTGCCACCGTCAGCTGCGCCGGCGGCGTCGTCGTTACCTACACCTGCCCCATCGCGCGCGAGCACAAGACCGGTAGCACCCTCACGCTCGACATCTCCGGCCTGCTGGGCGGCCACTCCGGCAGCGATATCCACCTGGAGCGCGGCAACGGCAACCTCATCATGGCCCGCATCATCGACCGCCTGATGGTCGCCGGCGAGCCCGCCATCGTCAGCTTTAACGGCGGCACTAAGGACAACGCCATCAACCGTGAGTGCAAGGCCGAGCTGGTTTACGCCGACCACGCTGCCGCCGAGGCCGCGGCGCAGGTCGCCAAGGGCATCATCGCCGACGTCACTGCCGAGCTCGAGGTCTTCGACCCCGGCTTTACCTGCACCGTCGAGATTGCCGACGACGCCGAGGTCGAGGCCATGGACCAGAAGTCCGCGCTTGCCCTCATCCGCGCCCTGCGTCTTGCCCCTAACGGCGTGATTCGCCGCAACGTCGCCACCGACGGCTCCGTCGAGGTTTCCTCCAACATCGGCGTGGTCGCCACTTCCGACGACCAGGTTAAGATCATGCTTTCCCCGCGCTCCTCGATCACCTCGCTGCAGAACGAGTTTAAGGATCGTTTGCAGACGCTTGCCGATGTCCTGGGCTTCGACGCCAAGTTTGAGTTCGAGTATCCCGGCTGGAGCTATGCCGAGCATTCGCCGGTCCGCGACGTCTTTGTCGAGAGCTATCGCGAGCTCTTTGGCTCCGAGCTGCGCATCGAGTCCATTCACGCCGGCCTTGAGTGCGGCCTGTTTGCCGAGGCCCTGCACGGCCTGGACGCCATCGCCGTGGGCCCGACGCTCTCCGATGTCCACACCCCGGACGAGAGCATGGAGCTCGCTTCTGCCGAGCGCTTCTACGAGCTGCTCATCGACGTGCTCAAGCGCCTCGCCGCGTAAAGGTTGCGCTAGCAGCAGTCCGAGCCACGTGCTAGCGGATTGCAAATGACATTACGAGAGGGGGTACCCGGTCTTTTGCGACAGGTGTCCCCTCTCTTCTTTTAAGAAATGGGAAATTGATTGGCGTCTAGCCCATATCCGCCCTGATGAGGTCGAGGGTTCGCTGGCAGTTTTCGCGGACGGGGCCGAGCATATGATCGCGCAGGTCCGCCATGCCGGGCAGGTCGGCGTATTCGTCCATGACCTCTTCCATGCAAATGGGTACCTCGTAGGCGAGGTCCATCATGGTCGCAAAGCAAAACTTCTCGGATAGCCCGGCATCGGTGAGCGCCGTCTCCAGCGCGGGGTCGCCCATACCGTGGTATCGGCGGATAGCGCCTGGACCGATGCGCCCCACTCGATTTTCGCCGCCAACGCTCATGGCAAGGCGCGCCCGGCGGCGCATACGCTCGTACGCCAAGCCCGATGCGACATCGTACATGGGTGCGAGCGCTGCGTTTGTGCCTTTGCCTAGGATGAGCGAGTAGTTTTTAGCGTGTGCGCCAGGCGCTCCGATAATGGCGTTATAGAACAACATATAGGTAAAAAGCACAAGATTCATGTGGTGGGGGACTGTGTTAATCAGTCGTTCTTGGATGTCTCGTGTGGTTGGTCCTCCGTCGGTGGTGTATTTCTGGCTTGGCAATACACCGAGCGCCTGGCAAAAGTCCTCCTGATGCAGCCTTTCGATATTTCCGCTGCTATTGACCATTCTGTCGTACCGTTCAACGACGAGCGCGGCTTCGTCTTCAAATGTGCAATAGGAGACGTTGGCAGTTGGAATGCCAACACGCCGAGCCGTTTTCATGCAGACGAATTCGTTTAAGGCCTGATGTTTGAACCCAACGACACCATTTTTGAAGATATGGGTAGTGGGGGATGACCCTAGACATTCGTACCATTGGCCATCATGCCAAGCTAGTGCAAATTTGCCTTGGTTGCCGCCCAGGGACCAGCTTTCGTTGGAGCCCATCCATGTCTCTCTTTCGTCATCGCGAATTGCTTTAAGCTTGTGAGCGATTTGAGAATTGGTAAGCGGGCGGTATGCGGAGACCCTGCCACGGACGGCGTCTAATTGATCGGCTCGACAAAACTGAACGGCCCCCGCGCAGTCAAGACCGATATGGCACAAGAGGGCGACGGGGTTGTTGGATGCAACGTCATGCTCGGCGGCAATAGCGCGACGCTGCTCTTGGCTGTCGGGCAAAAGGCCAAATAGGAACGGGCGGACGATGTTATGGCCATACGTGCGATTGGAAAGCGGCATTGTAAGCGATAGTGGTGCTCCGCGATAGGTTGGGGCGTATACAAAGCTGCAGAGTCCATGCTCGTCTTGCCGGAGAGTGCCTGCGATTTCGCCACAAATGAGGGTCGCAAGCTCCATCTCTGCCATTTATTTCACAACCTTACAGCCAAAGGAGAGGTCTGAAGTGTCGGAAAGGCCTTGCTCGGCTGCGATTTGGGCCAGCAGGGCACCATAGGAAGATGGCGTTCCTTGACGGGCGGGTCGTCTGCCTACGCTTGGCTTTGGCAGGGCATTCGAGTTCGCGATAGGGAGGTCCGCTATCGTCGTCGGATGTTCGGAGGGCGATGCGATGGAGTCGTTATCGCTTTGCGCAAAGAGACCTATGTCGAGTGCGTTAAAGACGGTCAGTAACTTGTCGAGCCGAATACCCGTGGCGTCTCCTAGCTCGAGCGATGCGAGCAGGCGCTCCGAAACGCCGGCTTTTTTAGCGAGGGCCGCACGGGTGATTTCCTGCGACTCGCGTGCCTGACGCACATAGATGCCAGCTTGGCGTGGTGTGGTGATGGGAAGGGTATCCATGGCGATCTCCAACATGCAGACTTTTGCATATCAGTATGACATGCAAAAGTCTGCACGAAAAGGCCTCATGCAAAACTTTGCATGAGGCCTTGTACTGGCGTTGAGTTTTGAGCGATTGTGTTTGGCGTTACAGCGCCAAAATCCCCAGATGCTCAAGCAAGATCTTAAGTCCGATGAGGATGAGCACGATGCCGCCCACGATGGTGGCAGGTTTTTCGTAGCGCGCGCCAAAGGTGTGGCCGATTGCTACGCCGGCGACGGAGAAGATAAACGTTGTGACGCCGATAAGCGATACAGCGGGAACGATGTCAACCGAGAGCGCGGCAAATGAGATTCCCACGGCTAGGGCGTCGATTGAGGTGGCGATGGCGAGGATCAGGTACTCGCCTAGGTCAATCTTTTCGGCATCCTTGCCGTCGCCTTCATCCTCGTCTTCGGTAAAGGCTTCCCACAGCATTTTGCCGCCGATGAAGGCCAAAAGGATAAAGGCGATCCAATGGTCGATGGGTCCGATGATGCCCATGAATTGACTGCCGAGCGCCCATCCGATTACGGGCATGCCGGCCTGAAAGCCGCCAAAGAACAGGCCGAGCACCACGGCGACTTTAAAGTTGATCTTCTTCATGCCGAGGCCCTTGCAGATGGAAACGGCAAAGGCGTCCATCGAAAGGCCAACGGCGAGCAACACGAGCTCTGCGAGTCCCATAGTCTGGCTCCCTCTCTGCGGGCGGGCCCGCGTGTACCTCTTGGGGGAGTAACAAAAAAGACCCGTGGCGTACGCGTTGCGCGCACAGCCACGAGTCTCGTTCATTAAGGCAAGCCAGGCCGCATCGGCCAGTGTGTTGACTTGCCGCGCCACCGGAGGCGAACCCGATCACGCGACTACTCCCTCATTTATGCGAATCCCGATGCTACCACATAAGCAGCTCATTTGGATTGGGGCTCTCAGCTGTGTTCGCTCATTCTGTAAGCATCGGATTTTGCGGGCGTCACAGAGGCAAACCGTGAGAAACTTATTGACGTTTATGGAGCGTATACGATGGGAGCGATGCCTTGGATAAGAACGAGCTGCAAAAGCGTATGGAACAGGCCATCCGCCTGACGGCACCTGGCCAGCCGATCCGCACCGCCCTCGACATGATCATTGCTGGTCACCTGGGCGCCCTTATCTGCGTCGGCGACACCGAAAACGTGCTCGCTGCTGGTAACGACGGCTTCCCGCTCAACATTTCGTTTACCTCGAACCGCCTGTTCGAGCTTTCCAAGATGGACGGCGCCATCGTCATCGACGGCGACCTCACCCAGATCCTGCGCGCCAACTTCCACCTCAATCCCGATCCCTCGCTTGCCACGAGTGAGACGGGCATGCGTCACCGCACCGCCGCCCGCATGTCGGTGCTCACGGATGCCATCGTGATCTCGGTCTCGGCCCGTCGTGCCGTCGTCAACGTGTACGTTCACGGCAAGAGCTACGAGATCCAGCCCGTCACCACCATCATGAGCTCGGTCAACCAGCTCGTCGCCACGCTCCAGACTACCCGTCAGTCGCTCGACCGCTCCCTGCTGCGCCTGACGGCCCTCGAGCTCGACGACTACGTTACGCTCGCCGACATCACCGGCATTTTCTCGAGTTTCGAGATCATGCAGCAGGCAAAGACTGAGCTTAAGGATTGCATCGTCAAGCTGGGCAACCAGGGCAAGCTCGTGCAGATGCAGCTCGAGCAGCTCGCGGGCTCCAGCATGGATACCGAATACGACCTGATGATCCGCGACTACGCAAGTGATTCTTCCGAGGCTAATGCCGAGAAGATTCGCGCCAACCTGAGCCGTATGACACCTAAGGACCTGTCCGACCCACAGCATGTGGCGGCGGTTCTGGGTTACGACGACCTGGACGAGGACTCCGTCATGACGCCGCTGGGCCTGCGCACGCTTTCGCGCGTGTCCGTCGTGCGCGACGGCGTGGCCGAGAAGATCGTCGACGAGTATGGCTCGTTGCAGGAGCTCATGGACGACATCAGCGAGGATCCGGAGCGCCTAGGCGACTTTGGCGTCAACAACCCTGCCATTCTTGCGGACTCGCTGTACCGCATGAAGGGCACCAAACAGGGGAACGCATAATGGCGCCCGTATGCGCCGTGGTCGTTGCCGGCGGCAGCGGCCAGCGCTTTGGAAATCCCGGCGGCAAGCAGCTCGTTAACGTGGCGGGCCGTCCGCTCATGAGCTGGTCTATCCGCGCGTTCGATCGGAGCGACAAGGTCGGCCACATCGTGGTGGTGTGTCCTGCCGAGCGCCGCGCCGAGATGCGCCGCCTGGCCATCGATCCGTTTGACTATGACACGCCCATCAGCTTCGCCGATGCCGGCGATACCCGTCAGGATTCCACCCGTGCCGGCATGCATGCGGTACCGACGGGTTTCGAATATGTCGCCATCCACGACGGCGCCCGTCCGCTTATCACGACCGAGGCCATCGATCATGCGATTGACGTGCTTGTGGGTGACCGCTCGCTCGACGGTGTCGTGTGCGGTCAGCCCGCGATCGATACGCTCAAGATCGTCGATGGCGACAACATCGTCGAGACGCCGCCGCGCGAGCTCTATTGGGCCGCGCAGACGCCGCAGATCTTTAGCGTCGACGCCATGAAGCGCGCCCATGCCGCGGCGATTGCCGAGGGCTTTATCGGCACGGACGATTCGTCACTGGTCGAGCGCATGGGTGGGCGCGTCCGCTGCGTCCAGAGCCCGCGCGATAACCTTAAGGTGACGGTACCCGAGGACCTGCGTCCCGTAACCGCGATTCTGCTTGGCCGCATGGCCGAGGGAGAGGACCTTCCCCATGTTCAGTAACCTGCGCATTGGCCATGGCTACGACGTTCACCGTCTGGTGGAGGGGCGTCGATGTATCATCGGCGGTGTCGACATTCCCTACGAGCGCGGCCTGCTGGGCCACTCGGATGCCGATGTGCTCGCGCACGCCTTGGCCGACGCCATTCTGGGCGCCTGCCGCGGGGGAGATATCGGCAAGCTATTCCCCGACACCGATCCCGCCTACGAGGGTGCCGATTCGATGGTGCTGCTCGCCCGCGTGATGGACTATGCGCGCGAGCTGGGCTTTGAGTTTGTCGATGCCGATTGCACCATTGCCTGTCAGCAACCCAAGGTCACTCCGCACCGCGATGCCATGCGCGCCAACCTTGCCCATGCCCTGGGCGTCGACGTCGAAAACGTGGGCGTCGCCGCCACCACGACCGAAAAGCTCGGTTGGGAAGGCCAAGGCGAGGGAATTGGCGCCTGGGCCGTCTGCCTGCTACAGAAAACCGTTAAGGAGTAACGAATGCGTATCTACAACAGCGCTACCCATAAAAAGGAAGAGTTTCAGCCCATCGAGTCCGGGAAGGTTCGCATGTACGTGTGCGGCCCCACGGTCTACGACAACATCCACATCGGCAATGCCCGCACGTTCATCAGCTTTGACGTGATTCGTCGCTGGCTCATCGCGAGCGGCTACGAGGTCACGTTCGCCCAGAACCTCACCGATGTCGATGACAAGATCATCAAACGCGCCAACGAGCAGGGCCGCACTGCCGCCGAGGTCGCGACGGAGTTCTCCGACAAGTTCATCGGCGTCATGCGCGCCGCCAACGTGCTCGATCCCGATGTGCGCCCCCGCGCCACCAAGGAGATCGGCCCCATGATCGCTATGATCAAGACGCTCATCGAGCAGGGCCACGCTTACGCAGCCGATAACGGCGACGTGTACTTTGCCGTGCGCAGCGATCCCAACTATGGTCAGGTCTCGGGCCGCAACATCGACGACCTTATGGTTGGCGCGCGCATCGAGGAGAACGAGGACAAGAACGACCCGCTCGACTTTGCCCTGTGGAAGGCTGCCAAGCCCGGCGAGCCCAGCTGGCCGAGCCCCTGGGGCGAGGGCCGTCCCGGTTGGCACACCGAGTGCGCCGCCATGGTGCATCGCTACCTGGGCACCCCGATCGACATCCACGGCGGCGGCTCCGACCTTGCCTTCCCGCATCACGAGAACGAGTGCGCCCAGGCCACCTGCGCCTGGCACCAGGGCTTCTCCAACACCTGGATGCACACGGGCATGCTGCTGGTAGACGGCGAGAAAATGTCCAAGTCGCTCGGCAACTTCTTTACGCTGGCCGAGGTCCTCGAGCAGCACTCCGCTGCCGCCCTGCGCCTGCTGATGCTGCAGACGAGCTATCGCTCGCCGCTCGACTTTTCTTGGGAGCGCTTGGAGGGTGCCGAGAACTCGCTCACGCGTATCGCCGGTACGGTCGAGAACCTGCGCTGGGCCGCGAACCATGCGACGGCCGATGCCGATGAGGCAGCATCCGAGGCGTTTGCCGCCAAGGCCGCCGAGACCCGTGCCACCTTTAAGGAGTGCATGGACGACGACTTTAACACCGCCGGTGCCATGGGTGCCGTCTTTGGCTTTGTGACCGAGTGCAACCAGTACCTGGAGCAGGCGGGCGACGCTGCCGACAAGGCCGCCGCGCTTGCCGCCGCCGATACGCTGGTCGAGCTGCTCGATACGTTTGGCGTTGAGCTCCCCGAGCCAAAGGTCGAGTTGCCGCTGGGCCTGCTGGGCGTAGCCGCCGGCCTGGTTGCCTACACGGGCGACGACGTGGACGAGGCCGCTGCCAAGATTCTCGAGGCCCGCGCCGAGGCCCGCGCCGCCAAGAACTGGGATCTGGCAGACGCCATCCGCGACCAGCTCAAGGACCTGGGCCTCACCATTGAGGATACTGCCGCGGGCACTCGTATTAAGAGTCTCTAGTATTTGTCGACCGTTCGAGGTGCGGCAGATTGCCTTGAAAGAGGAGGGCATAGACCTGGTGGTCATGCCCGACGATTGAAAGGCAAGGTGCCATGGCTCGGACGGTCGATTCTTGTTCGTTATCTATTTAAGGAGGCCGTTTTATGGCCGACAATCGCAAGCGTGCGCCTCGTGGCGGCAAGCAGACTGCTTCTGGCTCGCGTCCGATTCGCCGCAACGACCGCGCTGCCGCTCCCAAGGGCCAGCGCGATCGCGCCCAGGCCGCACGTCCGCAACGCGATCGTAACCGCGACGCTATCCAGGTTCCCAAGGGCGAGTTTATCGAAGGTCGTCGTGCTGCCGCCGAGGCGCTGCGCACCGGTTTTCCCATCAAGTGCGCGCTCATCGCCGAGGGCGGGGAGCGCGATGCCGCTCTGTCGCGCCTGGTCGATGACCTCAACGCCACGGGTGTCCGCATTAAGTATGTGCCGCGCGCGCAGCTCGATGCGCTGTCGAGCCATGGCGCTCACCAGGGCATTGCGCTCGAGGTGGGCAACTTCCCTTACGCCGATGTCGCCGACATCCTCGACCGCGCAGGCGAGGGCCCGGCGCTTGTCGTGGTGCTCGACCATGTGACCGACGACGGTAACTTTGGCGCCATCGTGCGCTCTGCCGAGGTTGTGGGCGCAGCGGGCGTCATCATCGCCAACAAGCGTGCCGCCGGCGTGACCGTGGGCAGCTACAAGACCTCCGCCGGCGCCGTCATGCATCTGCCTATCGCGCAGGTGCCCAATATCGCCCGTGCGCTCGATGACCTCAAGGCCGCCGGCTTTTGGGTGGGTGGCGCTTCCGAGCATGCCGAGGGCAGCTGCTGGGATGCTCCCTTCGAGGGCCGCGTGGCGCTCGTCATGGGCTCCGAGGGCGACGGCATCTCGCGTCTGGTGCTCGAGAAATGTGACTTTTTGACCAAGCTTCCCCAGCGCGGCATGACCGAGAGTCTCAACGTGGCCCAGGCGACCACCGCGCTGTGCTTTGAGTGGCTGCGCCACAATGCCGGCGAGCTCATGGGGGAGGAGTAGCGCATGTCCAAGAAGAACCGCGCCAAGTCCAAGGCCAAGCGCTTTGGCGAAGGCTCGGCCAAGCCGATTGTTTCGGCCGCGACCTATGGCGTGGGCGGCAATGCGTTTGCGCAGGCCATCGCCGACCCGGTCTCGACGGTGCACTCCAATAAGCCCGAGCTGCTGGTGGTCGACGGCTACAACGTGATCCACTGCACGCCGCGCTACGAAAAGCTCGTCTACGACCATTCCGATGATCCGTATTCCAGCGACGTTCACGATATGGCGCGCACGGCACTCATCAACGATGTTGCCGCGTTTGCCCAGGGCCGCTACGAGGCCGTAATCGTGTTTGACGGCGCGGGCAATATCTCCAGCGAGCGCCCCAACCTGCCCGCCCGCGGCGTGCGCATCGAGTTTTCGCCGACGGGCGTATCGGCCGACACCGTGGTGCAGAAGCTCTGCATCGAGGCGCGCGAGGAAGGCCGCGCGTGCTCCGTGGTGTCGAGCGATGGCACGATCCAAGCCGTCGTCATGGGTAAGGGCGTTACGCGCATCTCGAGCCGCATGCTGGTGGACGAGATCAAACAGATCGATAACGACGTTCACGAGGCAGAGGAAGCTCCGCAGATCAAGATGACTCTGGGCAGCCGCCTGAGCCCCGAGGCCCTAGCCAAGCTTAAGGCCCTGCGCGGACGGTAGGGGAGCTGACGGCGCGACGCTGTCTCGCTAATTCCATTCAGCGATGTCGATCATTCTTTCGAGGCGCCATGTTAGCGCCTCTTTTAGATACGGCAGTCTCGCTGTTAGAGCATCATTTCTGGATAGAATCTTGATTGCCTCGTCAACGAAACCATCGAGGCTGTTGCCGTCAAACCAGCTCATATCCTCGACGAGCAACATTTGTTTGGCGGGACTTGAATGAAATTGTGCGCTGGTAAAACTGTGCTCTCCTGCCCTAAGCTCATCTAGAGATATGTTGCACCAGAGCGATGAGCCCGAATCGAAGATGGGGGCAGGTCTGCAGGTTAGCGTGTTGACGTTTCGTACAAGGCCAAAGTTACGCCAATGGCGGTCATAGTTGGCGATGATGTCGTCGCATACAATCATGCGGTCAAGGGCATCCTTGACGCCTGTCACCCCGAGCTCTTCGCAGTTTGCTACATATCGCTCGTAGTCGGTTAGCCGTTCATCTGCGTTTGCGTGCTGGTTTACATAGAACGCAGGGACATACTCTTCTTCATCAGTTAAGAAGACATCGCATATGCTCAGGGCAGAAGTACCCACGCCTTCGAGCGAATAGGGTACATAATCGCAAGCGTTTAGGATGCGACGGTGAAGTGCAGTCGCCACCATCTCGTTATAGGGTTCCTGGTTTAGATGCGCACCTGCCTTGTGGAGGATTCGACGGTCACCCTCGCATGTCCAGTACTTTTGAAGATTGCCGTCCGAGGTGTTGTCGGGCTTTGCGGCAGCCGCCTTGCCCTCTGGGGCGAAGGGCGCGATGCTGAGAGAGACGTCGTCAAAAGCATTATTGAAGAAATTGATATCTTCCCACGCGAGACCGGAGTCTTGGGGCCTAATCCAATACTGGTCGGATAAGGAGAGACCAAGATTTCGCTGTACGAGTTCATCGGGAACATCGACTGCGGCTTCTGCAAGCAGGGAAGCTAGCCCAATGCGTGCGAGCGGGATACCGCGGCCGCGCCACCAGATGCGGAAGGAGTCGAGCGATATGGGGCTATTAGGGCCAAATACTCCAATAGGGGCGTGGGCGTAATCGATGTCGGCACCGATGTGGGTAAAGTCTTTTCGCGATGTGCTGTAGACCAGCTGGGCGACCTCGTGCGTGCGATTCATGAGGGTGAATGCGATCTCGCTTTTCCCGTGTCCACGACGAGGCCGTCCCCCTCTTTTGGTTGCGGAGCGGAGTCGCGTGTCTACGCTGTCTTTGTCGATAAGCCACACGCCAGAAGCCTTCCGGGCCTCAAGTGCTCCGTTATTTATGAGCTCCTGCACCCTGCGCGGAGTGATGTCGAGCAGTTCGGCGGCTTCCTTGGTAGTTAACATCGCGAAACCCTTCGCCAGAACGAATAGTTTTATCCATTTCATTGTAATTAAAACTATTCGTTTTGACGAAGGGTTTTAAGATTGAGGGCGAACTGACAGAAATGAACGGGCCTGGTACGTGTTGTTGCTGGATTTTGCATATTTGTATAACGCTGTGCGTCCTGTTGCGCCTCGTCCGCAATTCCTTTATTCTTAATTGGCTTCGCGCGAAAGCGCCAAGTGTGCCAGTGTGGCGCAACGGTAGCGCAACTGATTTGTAATCAGTGGGTTGCAGGTTCGATTCCTGTCACTGGCTCCATGAAAGAAAAAGCAGGTCAGAGTGTGTTTTTCTCTGGCCTGCTTTCTTTTTATGACTGTCGTGCGCAATGGGCTGTGCAACGATGTGTGCAATAAAACGGGTTTTGGATCCTATATCGAATTATCAAAATTCATAGTTTCGCCATTATTATTGGTCGTGCCCGTCCATTTTCCGGGCGATTTTATCCATCTGATCGTTACTGATCCTTTTATCATTTTTGCGTCGAATACGCTGTTCGTGCGCTTTGCAGCAATAGCCATTTTTGTCACGAGCGTTGTTTCGCCCTTTGAAACGGTCTTCGTTCGCGTCTTCTTGCGTGACGTAGGCCCTCATTCTCTGCTGGCGGATTTTGTACGGTCGTCCGCATTCGCGGCAAGTGTTCCAGGAGAAATGGCTTTCAAGGGTTTCTAGTAGTTGTATCGCCCAAGCTCTTGTTAGACTTCCGTAAATCGGGTTTTGGCCGTTTAAATTCCGGTTGACCATTCGACGTAAAGTTTGCTCTTGAATGAAGGTATGGGGTTCTGGCTGAGGGTTAATAGCGAGGTCGATGAATGTTGCCAGGGCAACTTCTATTGTCTTGAATTGATTGCTCACCCATATCTTGGTTCCTTCGTCCATTTCAAATGTTCCGGGTTTGGCTACTGCTAACTGGGGCTCAGACGCATCGACCATCTGGAGCGACATACGTAGCTGCGAAAATCTGTTTTCAATAATCTCCTTGTTTTGGGAGATGCGTACTTGATGCAGAACATAGTCGTATGCACGGTCACCGTAAGCTGCTTTGCCTGTGAATAGAAGCGTAGCTAATTGCATGAATGCCATCGTTGTAACGAGATCGTCCAACAGTATGACCTGTTCCTTCTTGTATCTAATATCTTCGATTAAGTTTGCGACTTCTGTTCCCAGAGAGCGCCCCCTATCTTTGAAGTTATTAAATAAGGCGCACTCGGGGTTTAGGCTGATTTCAGAGCACCTTTCTGATGCATTCAATGCGTCGTACCAAATATCTAGACCATCTTGCTCCGGTTTATCGGAGAAGACGTCGTTTGAAGTGAAACGCTTTTCAACACGCTCTGATTGCCCCGCGTATGGGGTGACGGGAAGTCCGTACCGCTCGACGAATTGAATGATTTTCTTTGGATCCGTCAGATCTACGTCTAAAAGGGTCCCGGTGGAGAAGCCCGAGGGGATGCCGTAGGCCGTCGAATGGGGTTTACAGATAAGCGCGGGGCGTTCCATTCCAAAAATATCTAAATTTTTCTCTCGACATGAGGGCAACGTCCACGGTTTGATTTCGGCTGCTATAGGTGCTGGTACTTCGATTGTGGGGTGACTCATAGCTCTCTCCTTAGTGCTGTCAACCGAATTTTACGTTCCATTCATAGCGTATATACGAAAACATCCTATGTAAAGCGTAGTGTGGAATTGCATTCGAACTAAACGAAAGGAGTCTAAATGAACGGTATGGATTCGCAGAAACGAGACGCAATCGCGCGTAAAGCGTGGTGCCAGGCAATCGTCAAGCTGCCATCCGCATACGCCACCTCGCGAGATATCGCCAAGTTGCTGAATGTCTGTAAGACCAAGGCTATTCAGATTCTTAAGGCGGCCGGCGGCGTGAAGATTGCCGGCGTCTGGCGCGTGGACAAGGCCGATTTGATCTTATACCTGGCCTCTATGGAAAAAAGCAACGATGTGCTCTAAGACAATCGCCGAGGCCTTGGCAGATGCGTTGCCCGTCGACGGTACGCGCGGTTGCGCTGCGCACGCCGTCGGCGCGTGCCGTGCAACCGAGCGTACCGTCGACCGTGGCGACACTGCAACTAACTCAAGCGAGGAGGACCGGATGGACGTGACGAACAATATGAATGTTGATCCATCCTCGATATCAAGACGGTCATTAGTGCTGAGGAGTACAAGCGACTGGTGGGTAAACACGACGTTTAAGTTAGATATCTGAGATGGGATGCTTTGACGTTGCACTGGTCGACCATTGCGTACCTTAATGTGGTATCTATTATTATGGCCAAGGAGCACCAGGACTTGTTCGATGGGCATGCCTTTGTCGATTGCCTTTGTGGCAAGCGTTCTTCTGAACTTATGAGAGTGGACCCTTCCTAAATCAAGCTCGCGCTCCAGTTTCTAAGCAACGCCTCGACGCCGCCAATTTACAGTCTCTCGTGCGGCGCCTTGCTCGACACGAAGAGGGCTTCCGGGCTGCCCATTCGGGTAGACAGGTAATTCTAAATATGGACTTTAGTCTTTGCATCAAAATAGACGATGCGGTTCTTATTGCCCTTGCCGTGTATGATGCACTCCCGATTGATGGTGTCGATGGAGTTCCTGTCCAACGAGACGATTTCGCCTACGCGCATGTCGGTAGAGCGCAACAGGTCGATCAGGGCAAGGTTTCAGGGCAACCCGCAGTTATCGCAAAGAATCTCGCGACTTTGTCGCCATACGTTTCCCTTATGAGTTGTGGAGCCTTGACTCTTTTAATGCGTTTGACCGGGCTTTTGATGATATGGTCTTCGTCTTCGAGCCATGAGTAGAAGCTTGAGATGATTCTTCGGACGTTATCAACGGTGACGTGAGTGACGCCGGCTTTTTGCTGATAGTTGGAAAGATAGGACCTAATTTCTTCGGTTTCCAAGTCACAAGCTGGCGCATCGAACGATTCAAGCATTTTTTTTGATGGTGGCTTCGTAGTAGAAGATGCTCCTATCCGAGCAGCCTTCGAGGCGTTTTGCAAACAGAAATAGATCTAGGAATGATTCGCTTTCAAACTCGCCGCCTCCTTCGGCTAGCTGGCTTTCATCGAAAGGGCAGTGCGATAAAACTATTTCGAGCTGCCGGCGTCCGCCGTGAATCGGCCACGGCTCCGCGGCCGGGTGGCACCTCCGCTACGCCGCGTCAAGGGGGCCCATGAGACCCCGCACAAACCTCCGCTCCGCTCCGGTTGGTGGAGGCCGTCATGGACCTCCCTTGACCCGTCTTCGCTCCGGTGCGGCTTTGCAGGGAGCAAAGCCGCACCGGAGCGCGGCGTCGCCATTCGGCTTTGCCCGCAGGGGCGAGATACTAAGGGCCATGTGCCCGGAACGGAGGAAGACATGTGAGAACAGATGATGAGGGAGATTGCGGAGGGGCTGCCGTCCGCATAGGGTTCGGCGACGTGGAGAGCATCGACTGCGAGGGCGGCCGGGCCATGTATATCACCGGAGGGGAGTGGGCTTCACCAAAAGAGTGTGGGCGTATCAATGGCACGTACGCACCGGTTTTTTGGGACGCCTCGCATCATCCTCGCACCCTTGCGTTCCAAGGGGCTGCTGCCCCTTGGAACCTTGCCTGAGACGGCTCGGGGGCGACGGGTTTTGAGATTTATGCGCTTGCCGCCGCTGGATTTCAGTCTGGCATATAAGCGCTCTGACTCGGAATTCGGTGGCGGACGCTACTTCGTGGCACCGCAGGAAGAGCACTTGTACCCGGTGGTCACGGTCTCGTCCCATGCCTTGCTCACCAGCACTTGCTCGTCCCATGCTGCTTCGTCGGTCACAGTTTCAGAATACCCTTGCTTTACAGTCACATAGATAGAGTGATAGCTTCCGCAATTACCACCATTCATAAGAGAGTTGTTAATATGTCCCCATGGGTCTGACGTAATATCCGCACCGCACTGGTTGCAGATATAGTGTTCCTCCGTTACCGGGTCATGCCATACCTGATGCGTCACCGCGTCATGGTGGACGGTCTTGTACTGAGCGTCGTGATGGACGGTCTTTGTCTGGGCTACCCAGTTGTGCTGATGCGCCGGGGCGTCATCCTTTTTCGATGATCCGCCTGAATTGGTGTTCGAGCCGGAGTTGCTGCTGTTGCCGCCGCTCGGCTTGCTGTCGGTCTTCCCATCGTCCCCCTTGCCGCCGGTGGTCTCCGGTGTCTTCGCATCGGACTTTTCCTCCTTGGCGGTCTCCTCGGCCTTCCCGGTCTCCTTCTCGACGGCATCGGTATCGGCGTTCGGATTGCTGCCGATATTGGTCTGGAAGATGTTGACCACCCTCACGCCGCGCTCTCCGGTCAGGGTAGAATCGCCCTTCTTCACGGCTTCCGCAACGTCCTTGGCGATGGCTGTCAGTTCATCCTCCGTCACCTTGTCCGCATCTACCTTCTCAAGCGCGATGACGGTACCGCCCGCCTTCCCATCGGTCTTCACGGCAGCGATCTCACTGGACGCGGCCTTGTAGGTGGAGCCGTCGGCGTTCACCGGCGGGATGAGCGAGACATTGTAGGTACCGGTCTCGCCGACCGTTACGCTCACCTTCTCGTTGGCGGCGAAGGCGGTGTAGAAGTCCACCTCGCCGTCCGCGCCCTCGATATGCGCGATGACGGGCGTGGATGTGTCGGCATCCCATCCCTCGGCCTTCACCTCAAGGGAGAGTGCCATGTCCTGCTTCTCATCGCCTGCCTTCTGGGACACCGCAGGAGTGTTCGACCCTACTCCCCATCCGGCATGTGCAAGCGCATAGCCGCCGCCACCGATGAGGAGCGCGGCGCAGACAAGCCCGGCACCAGCCGCGCAGACCTGCTTGCGGGAGAACTCGCGTCCGAAGAGCATAAGCGGTTTCTTGGCGTTCTCTTCTTCTGTCGAATCCACAACCTTCGGGATTTCGGCGGTCTTGTCCGCCGGGGCACCCTCAGTCTCGATGTTGTTGTCGTTAAACATATTGCTGTCATTCTTCATTGCAGTAATCGTGATGTATATCTGTAAGCATGAACCAGCCTATTTGCGAGCACCACAGGAGCAGGTGTAGTAAGCAGGCGAATCCGTTACAGTGACTGTCTCATCCCATGCCGCAGAATCTGTAATCGTAACCGTTTCCTCCCATGCCGCAGAATCTGTTACGGTATTGTATACCGTATGATATGCGCCACATGCTTTATTGCCTGCCATAAGTGCATTATACGCATGAGCTTGTTCATTGCCCGTGATATCTGCTCCGCAGCCGTTGCAAATTGAGCGCTCTTCCGTATGGGTCACTGCGGGATGGTACACTTTCTCCGTATGGGTCACCGCCGGATGATGCACGGTCTCCGTATGAGTCACCGCCGGATGGTAGATATCATACTTATGAACATGTGTCGAGGTTTCATCCTTCTTCGAGGAGCTACCGGAGTTGCTATTGTTGCTTCCATTCGGCTTGCTGTCGGAACCGCTGTTCCCATTATCCTTCTTGGAGCCGTTGGATGAGCCTGAATCGTTCTTCTTGTTGTCGGAGGTCTCCGGTGTCTTCGCATCGGACTTCTCTTCCTTGGCCGTCTCCTGCGCCTTTTCGCTCTCCTTCTCGACGGCATCGGCATCGGCGTTCGGGTTCTTCTTGATGTTGTCCTCGAACTTCTTCACGACCTCAGCGCCCTTGTCTCCGGTCAGGGTGGAATCGCCCTTCTTCACGGCTTCCGCAACGTCCTTGGCAATGGCCGTCAGGTCATCTTTCGTCACCTTGTCCGCATCCACCTTCTCAAGCGCGATGACGGTACCGCCCGCCTTCCCATCGGTCTTCACGGCAGCGATCTCACTGGACGCGGCCTTGTAGGTGGAGCCGTCGGCGTTCACCGGCGGGATGAGCGAGACATTGTAGGTACCGGTCTCGCCGACCGTTACGCTCACCTTCTCGTTGGCGGCGAAGGCGGTGTAGAAGTCCACCTCGCCGTCCGCGCCCTCGATATGCGCGATGACGGGCGTGGATGTGTCGGCATCCCATCCCTCGGCCTTCACCTCAAGGGAGAGTGCCATGTCCTGCTTCTCATCGCCTGCCTTCTGGGACACCGCAGGAGTGTTCGACCCTACTCCCCATCCGGCATGTGCAAGCGCATAGCCGCCGCCACCGATGAGGAGCGCGGCGCAGACAAGCCCGGCACCAGCCGCGCAGACCTGCTTGCGGGAGAACTCGCGTCCGAAGAGCATAAGCGGTTTCCTTTCTTCTTTTCCTCTGCACCCCCGCTATGCGTTCGCGTCAAGCTGACGCTTGAGATTCGATACCTTCAACCACTGGAGAAGGAAGGCAAAGGGCGCAAATGCAGCCGGGATGGAAAGAAAAAGCGTCGCTATGAGGAGCAGTCCGAGAGCGTTGCCCCAAACGAACAGCCTTGAGCGCTTGATTGCACGCCATGCGGCGATGTAGCCAGCAGGTACCGTGCCGACATAGAACCCGGTAAAGGCTGTTGCAGCCAGCAGGACGGGAACGAGTGCAACGATTCCAATTGCACCCGTCTGAGTTATCAGGGCAGGGGAATTAACGAGAAGCAAAAGGAAAACAACTACCGCCGTTATCGCCCCGACGATATAGAGGAACTTCTTCATCAAATCGAAGACTCGTTTTTCCTCATCATATTCGGCGCGAATCGCCATAGCGTTGTCTTGGTATATCGGGTGTTGATAGGTTCGCATGGTATGACCTTCTTTCTAATGTTCTGTATGCAAGTTCTTTAGAAGTTGCAGTTGCCTGTCCGGGCGGAGTCCTCGACCAAAGGGTTTTGCGATATATGCATAGTCGCTGGGGAAGTCCAATGAGAGCATATCGTCCGTCACTTTCGGAATCTCCGTATCCACCATGGTTCCTTTCTGGTTGCAATGCCCCAATATTTGCATTGTATTTCAAATTGTCACTTATATAGGTGTGACTTATATAGGGTTGGCCTGAATCATTGACACCGGTGGATAGGAGGTGCCGATGACTGAGCTTGACCCCAAGATGCGCGTGGGGCTTCGCATTAAGGAGCTGGGGGGCGAGCTCGGCATGAGCCAAGAGGCCTTCGCATACTCCATCGAGATGTCTCGCACCTATTTCGCCGAAGTCGAGACAGGCAAGCGAAACGTGTCTATCGAGAATATCGAGCGCATCGCAGGCGGGCTTGGCGTCTCTCTGAGAGGGTTTTTCGATTCAGATCTGTTCGATGGTTAGTTCGGCTGCCGGCTTCTGACGTCATTTAAAAGTGCCCCGGTGGTAATCGCCGGGGTACTTTTCTAAAGAGGGGGTTCGGCGGCGGCCGCTTCAGCGCGGATGCGCTGTTCGGCCTCTTCGAGGTCCCTGATAATCCTTCTCAGCGCCATGCAGCAAAAGAGCATCGACTCATGAAGGCAGGCGAGCTCGTAAACGATATCCTCGAGTTCCATATGGCTCCTATCGAAAAGTGAATAGCGTCTCTAATGGTTCCGATGCTGGACGTGGGCTGCCGGCGTCCGCCGCGAATCGGCCTCGGCCCCGCGGCCGGGTGGCACCTCCGCTACGCCGCGTCAAGGGGGCCCATGAGACCCCGCACAAACCTCCGCTCCGCTCCGGTTGGTGGAGGCCGTCATGGACCTCCCTTGACCCGTCTTCGCTCCGGTGCGGCTTTGCAGGGAGCAAAGCCGACGACGACGCGCGGCGTCGCCATTCGGCTTTGCCCGCAGGGGCGAGATGTTAAGGGCCGCGTGCCCGGAACGGAGGAAGACATGCAGCAGCTGATGACCGAGGAGATCGCCAAGACGGCGCCGAGGCTCTATGGGCAGGACGGGGCGGAGGACCCCACGGTCTACGCCCACTACTTCTCGTGCGTGAACGGATGGGACTGGTGGCTGCTCGAGTTCGACGGAACGGACGAGGCGTTCGGCCTCGTCGAGGGCTACGACGACGAGCTCGGCTACTTCAGCATCAAGGAGATGGCCGAGCTGAACCGCCAGATGGGGTTCGCCGTCGTCGAGCGCGACGAGCACTTCTCCCCGAAGCCGCTCAGCGCCGTCAGGGGGAGGTAGCCGCATGGTCACGGTCGAGTTCGACTCCATGGGCGAGGCGGTCCGCCTCGCCCTCGTGGCTGGGGAGTACGCGGGCGGCGGCCTGGCCGTCCGGGTCGGTTTCGGGGACGCCGAGACCATCGACTGCGAGACGGGCCGGACGGTTTACGTCGCGGGGTGAAATGGGAGGAGGGCGCGGGCGCGGTCCGGATGGGCCGCGCTTTTCCTTTCCCGGGGATACGGAACTCCCACCGTCCAAGTGCCTTGGACGGTGGGAGCTGGATACGACGATATACTGCGCGTGCAACGGGGACACGCGCCTCCTTTTCGGTTGACTCCACCAGTTCGTACAGAGACTTTTCGATTTCCCGCTTTGATTTGGAGGTCTGTAATTCCATATTTCTGGAATACGGCACGAGGCTGAGCTTCGAAATCGCGTCTTGCGTCGGTAGATTGTTCCGCGTCCGCGACCAGTTTTTCAAGGGTGCTAAGCTGGGACTGTATTGAGAGTTCGTTTAGGTGGTTCACATTGTCCATAGCGGTGACCACCAATGTTGAATAGCTGTCTTGAAAGACTGTGTATTTATACTTGATTTAAGGCGGAGTGGAATGTGAGCGCGCAAGGAGATGCGGAATCGATGAGAGCCTCAAAAAAAACTACTGCAGTGTTATCATCTTTCATCCTCTCTATTCTTCCATTTCTGATTCTATGGGCGGCTTGGTCAGTCCTCCCTGATACAATTCCCGCTCATTGGAGTGGGGGTGTGGTTGATCGATGGGGTAATAAGCTTGAATTGCTGGTTGTTCCGCTGTTTTCTCTGATTGGTTCTATTGCAATTTCTGTGTACCTTATTGTTTCCACGCGGCGAAGAGAGTTCGCGGATTTCTCTGTTCGAATGCGACGGGACTTTGTTGCGTGCTATATTTCCAGTCTTCTTTTATCGACAACCTGCTCAGTGATAATTGCCGTTTGGGTTCAGTTGATTCTTACGCAAAACACTGCGGTTGATGGGGGGCTTGGACTATCGATCCTGTATTCCCTTCCCGGGCTATATGTGATCTTGTGCGCCTTGCCGCCTTTTTATGCGAGCGGCGAGAGCAAAAAGGCAGAGCGCCTGATAACAGTTCTTATTGGCGGCGCGGAGATTGTTCTTTGTGGAATAGTGCTTGAAGGTTCGGCTGCCTCTTATGCGATGATTGGACTGATGATTCTGTTCTGTGCGTTTGAGATTGTGTCACAGGTAAGGGATAGCCGGTCCTTATGAGCAGGATAAGGGCGCACTACGGGCGCCCGGGATTTTGCGGCGCAACTCGGCGTGCCGAGTTCGTTTCCGCTGGCAGCGTGGGCAGATAAACCGAAAGACTGCCGCGGCCCGCCGTCATACGCGCCTCGCGCGCCGTATGACGGCGGGCCGTTTTCGCAGGCAGGGCCGTATGACGCATCAGAACCCGTCGGGCGCGGCGGATACCTTGCGCTTCCTGCCGCCGGACGGCGACCCCTTGGGCTTTTTCGGTTTCTCCGGGAAGCGCCACACCGGTGCCGGGGAGGTGTTCCGGACCTCCCCCTCGAGCGCCCGCGCGAGCAGCGCGCCCTCGGCCTCCGGCGACGTCATGCCGAGCAGCGGTCCCAGGAACGTCTCGGTGATGTCGCGGCTGGCGAGTGCCATCGGGCCCTCCGCGTCGATCACGAGCGCGCCGTTCTCGCGCGCGCTCCAGGCCATGAGCTCCGACGGGGTGATCAGCGGCCGGCGCGCCACGGAGAACGACTTGCCGGACGAGGAGCTCTGCGTCCCCTTGGTGGAGCTCTGCCCGGTCGTCTTGACGCTGTAGTCGCCGAGACGCTTGCTGATCTCCTCCGCCTCGCCGACGGACTCCACCGAGAGGACGACCTGGGTGCCGAGCAGCGCCAGCAGCGCGTCCGACTCCGCCCTGGAGTAACCGCATCGCGCCTCGAGCAGATGGGTGTTCTGGAGCACGAAGACGACGTGCAGCCCGATGCTGCGGACCTCCGCGAGGTCGCCGAGGAGGCGGGGGATCTTGGGGATCCCGGACCCCTCGTCGATGGCGAGCAGGGTCTCCGCCGGCAGCCTGCCGCCGGACAGGCGCGCGATCTCGCGCAGTGCCGACAGCGCCTGGGAGAAGATGCACGAGACGAGCGCGCCGCGGTCGCCGCGGTCCGTCGCGCTGGCGATGTAGAGGATGGTGGGCCTGCGCCCGACCGATGCGAGGTCGACCTCGCCGTCCCAGAGCATGCGGCTGACGTCGTCGTCGCAGAAGGACATGAGGTAGTTGCGCGCGGTGGAGACGAGGGCCTCGCCCCCGCCGCCGTTCGACGAGGCGACGAGGAGGAACTGGCGCGCCGGGTTTCCCGCCGGCAGGTCCGCGGCGAGCTCCTCCAGCGACTTTACCGCGCTCTTCCCGTCGCGGGGCTCCAGGAGCGCGAGCACGGTCGAGAGGTTCCGGGCGCCGTCGGGGATCCGCCCGTCCGCTATCGCGAGCAGGCAGAGGCCGGTCAGCAGGTTGCGGCTGGCGTCCGTGAAGAACCTCTGGCCAGAGGAGAAGGCGTCGGGCACGATGGAGGACGACAGCTCGCGGAGCTCGGCCACGGCACCGGCGACGCCCTCGGTCCCGAGTGCCGCGATGGCGCGGTCGAGGGGGTTGAACCTCGCCGACTTGACGGGCTCGTCGAGCCGGATGGCGACGACCTCCATCCCGGCCCTCCTGGCGAGCGGCTCGGTCCATGCGCGGATCTCGGACTTCGGGTCGTGGACGATGACGGAGGTCGGTACCCCGTGGGCGTTGCGGTCGATCGCAGCCGCAATTGATGGCGCCAGCGCGCGTCTGCTTTTGCCGGCGCCACTGCCCGCCCTTATGAGGCAGTGGACGGCGGGGACCATCGCGATCCCGCCGCCGATGCAGCCGGCCGCCACGAGCCCCTCCGCGGCGGCCTTCCCGTCCCAGGGAGGGCAGCGCCTCGCGACCCTGGAGGGCCTCGACTCGAGCCAGGCGTCCCCGTGCGTGCGCGTGGGCGCGCGGTCGCCGGCGAACGTCCCGTCGTGGAGCCTCGCCCATGAGCGGCCCCAAGCTCCAGTGCGGCGGCGAGCGCGGGGGAGCCGGATGCCGCCCGGTCGAGGGCCTCCCTCAACGCGGCGGAGGCCTCCGGGTGGAAACGCCTGAGGTGGGCGGCCTCGATCCTCCCGCTCGGCGGCAGCTCGATATCGAAATGGTTACGGTCGATGCGGGCGACGGCGTCCAGTGCGGCCTCCCTCGCGAGGTCGCGCTCGATGTACGCTTCCCGCAGCAGCGGCGCCATGGCCTTCGAGGAGATCTCGAGCCCCGCCGCCTCCATCTTGCCCTTTGGCAGCAGGGAGTCCCAGTCGCCCGAGCGGTCGACCGTGAGGATGTGGACGTGGTGGCTCGTGCCGTTGACGTGCATCGCCGCGTAGTACTCCACGCGGCTCTCGGGCACGCCGGTCATCTCGGAGAAGAGCTTCGGCCACTCGGAGCGCACCAGGGCCTGCCACGCATCCAGGCGGTCGAGGCCGGCACCGGGGGCGATGTCGTTCGGGACCGTGACGACGGTGGTGAGCACCGCGCCGCCGTTTTGGGCGATGGCGCGCCTCGCCTCGGCGACGGCGACCGGGCCGTCTGCGCCCCAGAGGCCGCCGGTCGAGCCGGTCCTGTTCGCGGCGTAGGCGGCCAGGCCGTCGACGCCGAGCCTCCTGCCGTCGGCCTCGCTGACCTCGATGACGACGCCGCGGCGGGTGCCGGCGTATGCCGCCAGGCCCGCGGCGGACGCCCCCGCGCGGACGACGGAGTGGTTGACGATGACGGGCGGGCTAGCCATCGGCGCGCTCGCGCGCGTGGAGCTTCACCTCGTCGATGCGGCCGAGGCCGGCGCGGCTGAGCTCGCCGGCCTGCGCGAGGTAGTTCTTCCAGATTTCCGCGACGGGGACGTCGTCGAGCGAGGCGTATGAGGCCTTGAGGACGTCGGCCGACATGAGGCCCGCCATGATGGCGGCGGTCATGGGGCGCGAGAGGACCGCGGCGATGCGGTCCTCGGTGGCGTCGAGCTTGCGCTCGATGTCGAGCGCGGCGACGTCCATCCGCGCGTCGACGACGCCGCGGATGAAGCCCGCGACCTCGTTGCCGTAGAGGTCGAGCCCCTCCGCGGCGAGCGCCGAGCGCAGAAGCGAGCGGATCTCGTCGCTGACGTTGGAGTTGTCGAGCTCCGCCCGCGTCTTGAGGGCGATGTAGAGCTTGTGGTCGATTTTTACGCTGATGGTTTTGGTTTCGGCCATAGGGTCTCCTCATAAAACAGGGGGCCGTTTGGCCCCCTGTGGTGTCTATTCGTCTTCCGTGTACGTAATCGGATAGCCTTTTGGCGCTTTAGCCGCCGGCAAGGGCGTATATGCGATGAGCTCGTTTTTGATTCGGACGGCATCGAAATCAATCAACTCTGCAATTATTTCAATGGGTCCGGCGTTGAATTTGTTAATACCCATGTTTGCTCCGAGCTCAGTTGGTCTTAGCCGGCGCTCGCTACATTCAGTTGACGCCGATGTAGCTAAGAACGCTGTCGCGATTGATGCGCCACAGCTTTCCGCACTTCACGGCTTTGAATGTTCCGTTCTGGCAGAGTCTGTAGACGGAGCGGTCACTGATACCGAGCAGGTGGGCGACAGGCATCGGGTCAACGATGTCTGGCATCGTGCGAAAAGCATCAAGAGTGATGCGTTTGCTCTCAACTTCCATTTCGACCTCCTTTCTGTCTGCTGCTGTCTCTTTGAGGGCTAGTCTGGAGCGTCTTGGGTGACGGATTCAAAAACGCGGTCATGGCGGACGATACGGACCCGATGGACTGAAATGACTTACTACGGAAAGGTATAGGAAAGGCCACGATGCGGTATCGCGGTCTTCGATTGGGTCCTATCCAGCTTTTGGATACTGTGAGGCGCTCTTATAAAGGCGCCCTAGGGCGTCCATTGCCGATGCAGTTGCCTTCGGGTCGGCGCTGGCGTATCTATCTAGGGTCATGGAGGCTTTGGAGTGACCCATCAGGCTTGCGAGCGTTCTTGGGTCTACGCCGTTGGCGACAGCGTATGTTGCGAAGCTGTGCCTTAGGTCATGGAAGGTCACCGTGTTCCTATTTAATACTCCATGAAGGTTCAGCGCCTTAGAGAGCGCACGCCACGCGTCATTGACCCTAGGCGGCTTGAGGAACGAACCGTCGGGAAAGCCCAGCACGAACATCTCCCCGCTGAATTCAGTCCCAAGCCTGGTGCATTCTTCTTCCATGTCTCGCTTGCGCGCGGCTAGATCGTGCATGAGGTCCTCCGGGCAATTCGGAATTGTCCGTCTACTGCTGACGCTTTTGGGACCTTTGATGTAGAACTCGGTGTCGGTGTGCCCGATTGCGGCTTCCACGCGAATCGAGGAATGGGAAAAGTCGACACATTTCCATTTCAGGGCGCAAAGTTCACCTCGACGGAGTCCTGTATACAGGGCGATTTTCGCGGCTAGAATTGCCGGGACATCTATGGATGCGTTGAGGGTGTTTAGGACGCGCGCTCTTTCCCTTCCGGTAAGTGAATTCGGTCGTCCGTAGTTGGCATCCTCGTTCTTGGGAACCTTGGCCCATGCGGCAACATTTTCCGAGACTAGCTTTTTCCTTAGCCCGTATTTCAATGAGCCCCTCAACAGCCTAAGGGAATTGCATGCAGTTGATCTCGCATGCTTCTTTGCCATTACGCTGACCCATTCCTGAACGTCTTCTTCAGTCAGATCCTCTAGGGGGATGCTGCCAATATAAGGTTCGATGTTTCGGCGGAGCATGCCTGAATAGCCGGTTGCGGTTGAACGTGCGATGTCGGCGCACTCCATTGTTATATAGCTAGACACTAGTTCGGCGACTGAAATCGAGCTCGTTGGTTTCATTGCCTTGGCTTCCGCTTCTGCATTCAGGTGAGCGCGGATGGCCTCGGCTTCCACCATTGCAGCATCACGATGTTTATGGCTTCGACCTTTATCGCGGCCTCGATGCTCAAGAAGTTGGGTCTTCTTGCGCCAGGTTCCATCCTCGAAGTAGGGGAACTGCGCGCGCCAGCGGTCGCTCATGTACTTATATATAGATGAGGTAGCGTATTTCTCTTCCATTGTTCCTCCGTGTGCAATCACGTGTGCAATGACTGTGCAATTTGACTGTTTCGGAGACGTCTCAAGTGAGACTATAGGCGGAAAATGAAAGAAAAACGCGAGGTCACGGTCGGCATAGTCGCAGATGAACGCTAATAAACGATAAGGACACCGATGTAATCAGTGGGTTGCGGGTTCGATTCCTGTCACTGGCTCCATGAGTTTTCGCAGGTCAGAGGCGATATAGCCTCTGATTCTGCCTTCTCATGCAACAGCTCATGCAACAAATATGCAACAATTAAATCTGAAAGTGCACTTGTGTGCTTTGCAACCGATGCTCATTGTCAATAAACGCGTGCAATGAGGCGGGAAAAGCCAAGCTTACAGTTGCTGTCTCCATTAGAGTTTTGGGCTTTGTGTCTCCAACTGGGATAGAGTGGAAAGTGACCAAGGCGCTGAGAGCTCCGATGCCGCTTCTCGAAAGATCGCACGCCGTGCACGGCTCTCTTTCCTGTAGCCCATGGGTATTACTATAGTCTAGATTTAATTCGGCGCGAGAAGTCAAGAGCGACAAGGATTTCCCGTCGTTTGTGAGCAAGGCGATTGAAAGGACCCATGATGATTAATAGCGTAGAGGACCCAACGGTTGCCAATATTCTGTCGACCGATATGCTAAAAATCTATGACATTCCTCGTTACCAGCGCGAATACACTTGGAATCAGCGCGACTGGGCGAATCTCTATGATGACATCACCCAAAACGACGCCGGTTACTTCCTGGGCTCGTTTATTGTCGTGAACGGGACCGTGAATTCCAAGATGGATACCATTCACTATGAAGTTATCGATGGCCAGCAACGCCTGACGACGCTCAGTCTTCTCCTTGCCGCCCTCTATACTCGCATCATGGAGCATAAGGATTCTATCGATGACGACATGATGTTGGACGATATTCGACCCTTGCGCAATCGTCTGATCTTGAAATCTGACAAGTCAATCACGCGCGTTATTCCTCAGGTTCAGAATCATAACCTTGAGGATTACCGCTGGATTTTGAAGGAACATATCGGCTTAGATACGGTTATACAAAAGCCGAAGTTCCTTGGTCTAAGAAAGATGTCTAAGGCATTCAACTATTTTTACGATCGGCTGGGTGAGGACGTTGAGGGCAGGGATGGAATCGAGTGCGTTCGCTGCCTCCTTGATATCTGCAGGTTGGTGTGTTCGGCGGTCGTGGTCCAGATTACCGTCGATAGTCATGCTGACGCCTACACCTTGTTCGCGTCCCTGAACAACCGCGGTGTTCCCTTGAGCGCCGTTGACCTTATCAAGAACATGCTTCTCGGCAAGGTTGCCGGGGTGGATGACGGACAGCTCAACTATTACTTTGAACGCTGGCAGGAAGTGCTCCACAATCTCGGCGATGACTACAAGACGCAGGAACGCTTCTTCCGCCAGAACTACGACGCCTTCCGCCGGGAGGTGAACAAGCCATTTATCGGCGAATCTGGTTCCCAGCTTCCCCTCGGTTCCGTTGCCACGCGGTCCAACCTTCTGAAAATCTACGAGAAGCGGATGGAATCTGATGACGGCGCCCTTAAGGTGTTGGACGAGCTGACCGAGAATTCCGCACTCTATTCGAGGATCATTGGACTCGATCAAGAGAGCCCGGATTCCGAGCTTTCGCATCAGCTTTTGGAGCTTTCGAGAGCGCAGGGCGTCGCATCTTACCTGTTGCTGCTGTTCCTCTTTAAGAAGCAGAGCCAATTGGAGCTAAAAGATGAAACCCTCGCGCTTCTTGTTAAGCTCCTCGTCTGCTTCTTTGTCCGGCGCAACCTCACCGATACACCTCCCACACGTGATCTTGAGAGACTCTTCATCAGTATTTGTGAGAGCCTCGAAAGCGAGGGGCTCAAGGGCATTGCAGCCGCGGAGTACATCAAGAAGCGTCTCGTCGATGTGTCTGCCAGCGACGCTTTCTTCAAAGAACGTCTTGAGGGGCCGATTTACGACGTCAATCCCGATATGACGCGCTACATCCTTACTGTTATCGCATCTCCGAGCGTTACGAAAGAGATGAAGCCACTTTGGGAACGATACGCCTCCGGAAACTACGTCTGGACAATCGAGCACATCTTCCCTCAGGGCAAGAACATTCCAGATGAATGGGTGAAGATGGTTGCGGACGGCGACATGTCTAAGGCGATTGAGGTGCAGGAGAAACAGGTCCACACGCTTGGTAATCTAACCATCACCGGGTATAACTCAAAGCTGAGCAACATGCCCTTTGTGACCAAGCGAGACCGCAAGGATGTCAACGGGGCGAATGTCGGATACCGCAACGGGTTGAACCTGAACAACGAGTTGGTAAACACTGATACCTGGACGAGCGAGCAGATTCAGGAGCGCACAGACAAGCTCGTTGGACTCACTTTGAAAGCTTTTGACTTTGACGAGATTGAGTTCTAGTGACCGCCAGCCAATATCTTGGGGACATTCAGCCCAAGCGATTCAATCTTGATCCGCAACATCTAGACCGGTATTTTTCTTCAAGCTGTTACAGATTGAGATGTTAAGACGGGTTGGTGGGTAATATCTCAATCTGTAACACGAAGAGGCTGAAAACCGTTCAAGCTGTTACAGAATGAGACGTAAGCTGGGGTCGCTGCGTGGTATCTCGATCTGTAACAGATAGGGGAGGAATAACCCTCTTACTGTTACAGATCGAGATGAAAACGGTGAAGCCCCTGGTCTGCTTGATCGAGCGTGGATTGTCGGACATACGAGGGTGGATAATCTCCCACCTGGAGACTGAGCGTGGATAATCTGCCACTTTGGGCCCAGTGGCACGTCAAAAGCGGGAGATTATCCACGCTCGATTTCAAACGGGAGAACATCCACGCTCGAATTTGCCAAGGAAGCTCGATCTCGACCTATATATAGGTGCAAATGAATCGCTATCGAAGCAATAATCTGCAGGCTCACTCCACTACGCCAAAGTGTTCCCTCGGGAAATGTCACCGCTACATGCAAATCCACTGTCCATCATATCTAAACTCAGCAAAACCGCAGGTCACAGCTAAATAGATACGCCCGGGGCCGTGTATCTAGAGGTTTTCGTTGACAGCCCCCAAGGTTGCATCGTATTATCTTTTTCGTTCGCGGGGGCGGCGGTCCAAAAGACCAAAGGACCTGCGGATACTTGAACGATTGGGAGTTTGCCCGAGTGGTTAATGGGGACGGGCTGTAAACCCGTTGGCTCTGCCTACATAGGTTCGAATCCTATAGCTCCCACCCGTCAAGTGCCTGTATAGCTCAGTCGGTAGAGCACTTCGTTGGTAACGAAGAGGTCACCAGTTCAAGTCTGGTTGCAGGCTCCATCCGGCGGTGTAGCTCAGTTGGTTAGAGCACACGGTTCATACCCGTGGCGTCACTGGTTCGAATCCAGTCACCGCTACCATAGGTAACACGGTGGCTTCTCAATAGTATGTTGAGAGGCCACTATGGTATAAAGGCAAAGTCCCGTCCGGGGACGACCTGTTTAGAGGAGGGCTTTATGGCCAAAGAGAAGTTTGAGCGCACTAAGCCGCATGTTAACATCGGCACCATTGGTCACGTCGACCACGGCAAGACCACGCTGACCGCTGCCATCACCAAGGTTCTCTCCGAGACCGAGGGCTGCAAGGCTGACTTCACTGCGTTCGAGAACATCGACAAGGCTCCCGAGGAGCGCGAGCGCGGCATTACGATCTCCGTCTCCCACGTCGAGTACGAGACTGCTGCCCGTCACTACGCTCACGTTGACTGCCCGGGCCACGCTGACTACGTCAAGAACATGATCTCCGGTGCTGCTCAGATGGACGGCGCTATCCTGGTCATCGCCGCTACCGACGGCCCCATGGCTCAGACCCGCGAGCACATCCTGCTCGCCCGTCAGGTTGGCGTTCCTTACATCGTCGTCTTCCTGAACAAGTGCGACATGGTTGACGATGACGAGCTCATCGACCTCGTCGAGATGGAGACCCGTGAGCTCCTCTCCGAGTACGATTTCCCCGGCGACGACATCCCCGTCATCCGTGGTTCCGCTCTGGGCGCTCTCGAGGGCGACGCCAAGTGGATGGACGCTATCCGCGAGCTCATGAACGCCGTCGACGAGTACATCCCGACGCCTGCTCGTAACAACGACCTCCCGTTCCTGATGGCCGTTGAGGACGTTATGACCATCTCCGGCCGTGGTACTGTTGCTACCGGCCGTGTCGAGCGCGGTGAGCTCAAGCTCAACGAGCCCGTCGAGATCGTCGGCATCAAGGATACCCAGAACACCGTCGTTACCGGTATCGAGATGTTCCGTAAGTCCATGGACTTCTGCGAGGCTGGCGACAACGTCGGTCTGCTGCTCCGCGGCATCAAGCGCGAGGACATCGAGCGCGGCCAGGTTCTCTGCAAGCCCGGTTCGGTTACCCCGCACACCAAGTTCACCGGCGAGATCTACGTTCTGACCAAGGAGGAGGGCGGCCGTCACACCCCGTTCTTCGATGGTTATCGTCCTCAGTTCTACTTCCGTACCACCGACGTTACCGGTACGGTCAAGCTCCCCGAGGGCACCGAGATGGCTATGCCTGGTGACCACATCACCATCGAGGGCGACCTCATCCACCCGATCGCCATGGAGGAGGGCCTGCGCTTCGCTATCCGCGAGGGTGGCCACACCGTCGGTTCGGGCATCGTCTCCACGATCATTGAGTAAATTAGCTCTCTGATAGTTGACTTAGAGAACCCGGCACTTATATGGGTGCCGGGTTCTTTTCTGCAATGGATATTGAGCCGTTGCTGGTGTCGAGAAGATCAATAATGGTCCTGGTTGCACCGTCGATTAGATCTCGATGGCTTCATTGATGTGTTCCAAATATGAATGGATCCACCGAGAACCAATTGATTCGAGGTTTTCATTGACAGCACTTACATAGAGCTGATAAAGTACCATCTCGTGCCCGTACGGGGCGGAAATGAAAGGTTCAGGATAAATGCGTACTCTAGTTACTCTTGCGTGCACTGAGTGCAAGCGCCGCAACTATACGACCACCAAGAACAAGTCGAACATGCCTGATCGTATGGAGATCAAGAAGTATTGCCCCTGGTGCCGTCACCACACGTTGCACAAAGAGACTCGCTAGTCTCTAGTCATATACGCCAGTAGTTCAATTGGTAGAGCATCGGTCTCCAAAACCGAGTGTTGAGGGTTCGAGTCCTTCCTGGCGTGCCAGTCATTATTCCGTAAGCTCCCAATTGGGGGCTTACGGTTTACTCATGTATAAGCGCATTGCGCGGAGGTAACCCAAATGGCCAACAAGAAGAACAAGAAGAAGGCACAGCAGCAGGCGCCTGCCAATAACGCTGCCGCCAACTCCAAGGTTGAGGCCAAGAAGGCCGTTGCCAAGAAGAACGAGAAGGCTGCGAAGTCCAAGAAGAACGAGAAGCCTGGTTTCTTCGCCCGCACCAAGAAGTATTTCGCTTCGGTCAAGTCCGAGATGAAGCGTGTCACGTGGCCCGATAAGAAGGAGCTCGTGAACTACTCTGTCGTCGTTTGCGCTTCTCTGATCGTCGTCGGCGTCGTCATCGCTCTGCTCGATGCTGGCTTTGGCGAGGCTCTTGCTCTGTTCTCTGGATTGAGGGGCTAAACCATGTCTAAGCGTTGGTACGTCGTTCACACTTACTCTGGATACGAGAACCGCGTTAAGTCCGATCTCGAGCATCGCATCGAGACCATGGGCATGCAGGACCGTATCTTTGATATCGAGATTCCTATGGAGCGCGTCACCGAGATTAAAGAGGGTGGCAAGCGCGAGACCAAGGATTCTAAGATCTTCCCGGGTTATGTCCTGGTCCGCATGGAGATGGATGACGATGCTTGGACGTGCGTTCGCAACACGCCTGGCGTCACCGGTT
Source organism: uncultured Collinsella sp. (assembly GCA_900542155.1). GTDB lineage: Bacteria > Actinomycetota > Coriobacteriia > Coriobacteriales > Coriobacteriaceae > Collinsella. The sequence goes on along the minus strand of UQMD01000001.1, from coordinate 216,906 downwards.
TCCTGGGCGGCAACGGCAAGCCCGCTCCGCTTTCCCGCGACGAGTACAACAAGATGACTCGTCGTCCCGGTAAGGGCGATTCGCCCAAGCGCACCTCGGTCGATATTCAGGTCGGCACGTCCGTCCGCGTCACCGATGGCCCGCTTACCGACTTTGATGGCAAGGTCTCCGAGGTTAACACCGAGGCTGGCAAGCTCAAGGTCACGCTGATGATCTTTGGCCGCGAGACGCCGGTCGAGCTCGACTTTAACCAGGTCGCTGTCATCGCTTAAGTTTTCGTCCGTTCGCGCGAGCGTGCTTCTTCTGTGACTGCTCATCTCAGGAGTGCTTCTAACACGTGCGTGCTTACGATATAGCAAGTACTTCACACTCGTGATTCGAAAGGAATGACCATGGCTGAGAAGAAGGTTGCCAACGTCATTAAGCTCCAGATTCCTGCTGGTGCAGCTAACCCCGCTCCTCCCGTCGGCCCCGCCCTGGGCGCTGCTGGCGTGAACATCATGCAGTTCTGCCAGGCCTTTAACGCCGAGACGCAGGACAAGAAGGGCGACATCATCCCCGTTGAGATCTCTGTCTACGAGGACAAGTCCTTCTCCTTCATCACCAAGACCCCGCCGGCGGCTCATCTCATCAAGAAGGAGCTGAACCTCAAGTCTGGTTCCGCTAAGCCCCAGGCCGACAAGGTTGGTCAGCTTTCCCAGGAGCAGCTCACCAAGATCGCCGAGATCAAGATGCCGGACCTCAATGCCAACGACATTGACGCCGCCAAGAAGATCATCGCCGGTACCGCCCGTTCCATGGGCGTCACCATCGCTGAGTAGCGATTTCTTTAGGTAATGACGCGTGCTCCGACCGGGGCGCGCGTTATATGTGTGCAATAGGGCACACGATACGATGTGGGAGGGCTCACGCCCGTTTGACCACAGGAGGTAATGCACATGGCTAAGCATGGTAAGAGCTATAACGCCGCTGCCGAGAAGATCGACCGCGCCACGCTCTACACCCCCCTTCAGGCTGCCAAGCTCATCAAGGAGCTCGACACCGCCAAGTTCGACGAGACCGTCGAGGCCCACTTCCGTCTGGGCATCGATACTCGTAAGGCTGACCAGAACATCCGTGGTTCCATCTCCCTGCCCCACGGCACCGGCAAGACCGTTCGTGTTGCCGTCTTCGCCGAGGGCGAGAAGGCCCGCGAGGCTGAGGCTGCCGGCGCCGACATCATCGGTTCCGACGAGCTTGTCGCCCAGATTCAGAAGGGCGAGATCAACTTCGACGCCGCTATCGCTACGCCGAACATGATGGCCAAGGTTGGCCGCATCGGTAAGATCCTTGGTCCCCGTGGCCTCATGCCGAACCCCAAGCTCGGCACCGTGACCATGGACGTCGCCAAGATGGTCTCCGAGCTCAAGGCTGGCCGCGTTGAGTACCGCGCCGACCGCTACGGCATCTGCCACGTGCCCCTGGGCAAGAAGTCCTTCTCTGAGCAGCAGCTCGTCGAGAACTACGCTGCCCTGTACACCGAGATCCTGCGCGTCAAGCCCTCTTCTGCTAAGGGCAAGTACGTCAAGTCCATCTCCGTGTCTTCCACCATGGGCCCTGGCGTCAAGGTCGATCCCGCTATCCAGCGCGACTTCCTGGCTGAGTAACTAACAGTTACTGCCTGAGCAAAGCAAGCATTGCTAAAGAGACCCGGTTCTGCCTCGTGCAGGACCGGGTCTCTTGCTTTTGAGTCAACGAAACCACCACGAAGGGGACAGGCACCCTTGTGGTGGTTTTACTTGTGTTGTACTTTAGCGCGATGTAGTACTACCCGAGGCCGAAGGGAGCCCAACATGTTTAAGAACACGCAACAGCTCCTAGGCCTAGCGCTACTAGATTGGATAGCGCGCTAGGGTTGTAATCTCGCTATAACGATTTGTTGTACCCGGGTGCGCTATCGTCTGCCGCTTTCAGGCGTGATGAGCGACACGGGTATTTTTCTATCTCTAGGCCTTCTCTCTCCTGAAAGCCATCTGTCATAAAACGGTCAATCAGGAGGAACATATAAGCCGCAAAATCACAATCTTTGACGCCACCCTGTGCGACGGTGAGCAGTCGCCGGGCGCCAGCATGAATACCGAGGAAAAGCTCTTCATCGCCCGCCAGCTGGTGCGCATGAACGTGGACGTTATCGAGGCGGGCTTTCCCATCTCGAGTCCTGGTGACTTTCGCTCCGTACAGGAGATTGGCAAGATTGCGGGCGACCGATGCACGGTATGCGGCCTGACGCGCGCTGTCGACAGGGATATCGAAGTGGCTGCAGAGGCGCTCAAAACGGCCCAGAGGCCCCGTATCCATACAGGGCTGGGTGTGAGCACCAGTCACCTGCGCGACAAGCTCCATATGACTGAGGAAAGGGCAATTGATTGAGCGATCCATGCCGTCAAACATGCTCGCAAGTTCGTTGACGATGTTGAGTTTTATGCCGAGGATGCCGGCCGCTCCGATCAGGAGTTTCTGGTGCGCATTATCGAGGCGGCCGTAAAGGCCGGTGCCACGGTCGTGAACATCCCCGATACGATGGGCTACAACATGCCGTGGGACTTTGGCGCCCGCATCCGTGACCTGCGCGGGCGCTGCGGGTGCGGCCGGTCAGCGTGCGGTCGACGTGATGGAGTATCGCGAGTACGAGATTGAGCGCATTGCGCGCCAGGCATTTGAGGCGGCGCGCAAACGTCGCGGCAAGGTGACGAGCGTTGATAAGCGCAACGTGCTGGAGACGAGCCGCATGTGGCGCGAGATCGTGCATCGCGTGCAAGACGAGGAGTACTCCGACGTGGAGCTTGAGGACCTGCTCGTCGACAACGCCGCCATGCAGCTCATCAGTCGACCGGCAGACTTTGACGTCGTGGTGACGGAGAACATGTTCGGCGACATCCTGTCCGATGAGGCGGCTCAGATTACCGGATCGCTCGGTATGCTTGCCTCTGCCTCGCTGGATGATGGCGTATCGCTGTTTGGGCCGAGCGCTGGCAGCGCTCCTGACATCGCGGGGCTCGGCGTGGCCAATCCGCTGGCTCAAATCTTGTCGGTGGCGATGCTGCTGACCTACGCGCTCGACATGGGCGAGCAAGCCGCGTGGATCGAGAGCGCCGTGGCGCGCGTGCTCGACGAGGGCTGGCGCACCCGTGACATCGCCGATGTCAACACCCCGGCAGATAAGATCCTCGGCACCACGACGATGGGCGACAAGGTCGTCGCCGCGCTGTAGGCGATGCCGATTCAAGCTGTCAAATATCTCAATCTGTAACATCTAAGGGGCAAAATCGTTCCTACCTGTTACAGATTGAGATTTTCGGCTGAGCATCCGTGGTCTGTCTCGATCTGTAACAGCTAACCGATTATTTGGGCCCTACCTGTTACAGATTGAGACAAACCGTTGGGACAGGTCGGACGAGTCAGCAAAACCACCACAAAGGTGCCTGTCCCCTTCGTGGTGGTTTTTAGCGCAACGAGGTGTTCCCAGCCGACCATACGGGCGGCCTTGCGCTCACGCTGCTCGATGACAGCGCATCTTTAGACGCGAAGTGCGGAACCGGGTGCATATACGAGCCGCGTAGCGTTACGAATTCATGGGAATGACCGTATCGCCAATTTGTACGCTTGCAATCTTGTCTGTGTCACAAACTTGCGAGAACGGCCAGGTCTTGTGGACATCAGTGGTGCCGTTATCCAGTTTATTTGCGAAATAGCCGCTGTGGCTGGTTGCGTCCTCAACATGACCGTCTTTGAACGTCACGATGAGGGGTATGTTGCCAACGGCATCCATAGACTCCTCCATGTTTTGAGACATCTTGCCGCTGTTGTTGTCGTGTTCGATGGAACGATCTATGTTGTAGCGGACTGAAACGCCAACGCAGGATACGGTGGCCTCTTGAATCGTCGCCTTGGTGCCGTTAAAGTTGACCGATTTGGGCGCGGGAATCGTAACGGATGTATCTTCGTAATTCAGTTGGAACTTAAGATCCCATGGGCCCGTAAGTATTTTCTTATACTCGGGAAGCTCTTTGCCAGCACGTGGCACAACGAGAGAGTTGATATGCGTGCGGACGGTCCTGCCCATAAGGCCGGGTGATTCAACGCTGAACTGTGCAAAGTATTGAATGCTGGAGTCATTGGGGTTCTTGTCAATGAGCCATGATTGGCCTTGGCCGCCATGCTCGCCATCAACGTATACGTTTCCATCGACACTTCCGGCGATAGTTCCGTTCTCGCCCGGCTCGGAAAGCTTTTTCAGGGCAGCGGGATCGTCGAACGTAAGCGTATAGGCGATGGTAACCATATCCTTGTCGCCCATGATGGCGTCGGCGGTCACGGTGACTCCGTTGTTGGAGCAGCTAGCACCGACGGGCCGGCCAATACGGTCGATGATCTCGGTTTGAGAAGCAGGTCCGTCAAAGATGTCGGAAAGCATGTCAGAAGGAAGCGGCAGGACGCCTGTTGCCATAGCCGTGCCAGCGCCTCCAATGACGATAGCGAGGACTGCCGTTACAGCGGCAATGCGAGCGACTGTTCTTACGGGATGGCGGGCGATGCGCGGCTTGCGTCGCGTGCCATTAAAGTTGCTTTGAGCGGTCGCCGCATCGCTTGAGGCGACGGACTGAGCAATCGAGTTTGCCATGTGCTGCTTCGCATTATCGGTAAACGAAATGTGCTCCAGGGCGTGGCGATAGTCATTCGAATTCGTAGTCATTGTGGTCTCCTTTCAAGGAAAGCCGAAGTGACGCACGTCCGCGGCTAAGGTGCTGGGCGGTTGCAGCTGGCGTCGCGTGAACGGCGTCTGCGATTTCCCTGATGCTCATGCCTGCGTAGTAGTGCAAAAAGATGGCGATGCGCTGTGCTTGAGGCAGGGCCGTGACAGCGGAAAGAATGGCGCAGTCGCGTTGCGCGAATTCTTGCTCGGTATGTGTTACGGGTGCGCAGAAATCGGGGAGCGAATCGAGGTCGACAACCGGGTGATTCGCGTGCGTACGGCCGATATCGCGACATGCGTTCAGTGCGACTCGGATCACCCAAGCACGTTCGTGTTCGAGCGAGTCGAACGGTTGAGTGCGTTGGAGAATCTTGATCAGCGTGTCCTGGCAGATGTCTTGAGCGTCGTCAGCGGATCCAAGGGCCGAATAGCACAATCGAAGGATGAGGTTGGAATACGTGTCGACCAAGCGCTTTGCTTCCCGCTCGATCTGATCGGCATCGCATCGGAGCGTGCTATTGCGGTTACGGCGTGCAGGCATAGTGTCACCTCCAATTGGTCGTGGTGGATATAGGGAAGGCGTCTCGCGAGGTCCCTCTACATACAACACGGTCGAGACTGCATAAGTTGACAAAAAAAGACGGCACGTGAGCGCCGTCCTTACAAAACAATGAGTGTTCTCGTTAATTACACAAGCACCGTGATGGACAGGTCGGACGAGTCAGCAAAACCACCATAAAGGTGCCTATCCCCTTCGTGGTGGTTGTTGGCAGTTACCAGGGGGTTCTGGCGGTTGAAGACTCGATTGCTTCGTGGCGTTTGAGCTCGCGGCGCATGGTTTGCGAGTTGAGCCAAGCGGCCTTCCAACCGCGCGTGGGGTAGCGCGCCTCGTCAATTTCGATCTTGGTATAGCCGCAGGCGTTGACAATCTTCGTTCCGCATGGGTGTTGGCGCTCGCGTTGAAAGTTGGGGCCGTAGCTTTGGTGCACATGCCCGTGAATCATATAGTCGGGACCCCAAGACTCAAGAGCCGCATTAAAGCACTCGAATCCTCGATGCGGCAGGTCGTCCAGGTCGCCCATGCCTGCGACGGGTGCATGGGTAAGTAGAATATCGCATCCGTCTACCAGTGCGATTTTTCGCGATAGCTTGCGCATGCGTTTTGCCATCTCGCGCTCGGTATACATGTTCGCGCCGTCGCGGTAGCGCATGGAACCGCCCAGACCCGCAATGCGAATACCTCGGTACACATATACGCTGTCCTCAACACAAATGCACCCGCCCGGTGCATGGCGCGCGTAGCGGTCGTCGTGGTTGCCACGAACGTACACAAGCGGTTTGTTGATGACAGTGACCAAAAACTCAAGATAGTCCGGATCCAGGTCGCCTGCGGATAGAATCAGGTCAACGTCCTCAAAGCGCTCCTTGCGAAAGCACTCCCACAGGCATCGCTCTTCGGTATCGGCTATGGCAAGGATTTTCATAGGGCGCGGACCTTCGGCTCATCGTCGAGTTGCGGAATGGTGCCCACCACGTTGTCGGCCAGCCAGTCCATCTCGACGATTTGCGTGCTCGGCAGTGGGGGAAAGCCCTCGATCTGCACCACGCCGTCTTGGCTATGGAGCTCGCCGCCAAATGGATTGATGGAGCCCTCGACGATGCCATTGCGCAGTAGCTGAACAAGCTTGCGCGTCTGATAGGGCAGGCCCGGAGCGTAGCGAATGTCGATAACGCCCGAGCTCATACCATACCAGTAGTTGACGGCGCGAACCTGGCTGTTGTCACTGGTCTCATCCCAGGTGCCATGCAGCAGGCTTCGCACGATAAGCTCGTAGTAACGGCCCCAGTTCCATACCGGCATGGCGATGCCGACGACCTTGCCATCGACCAGGCGGTGGAGTCCGTAGGCCGTGGGGTCCTCCAGCGACTTGGACATGTCGACACCGGTCATAACACTCACGCCTTCGCGGCACATGGCCTCGGCAAGACCGCCGGCGGGTACATCGCCCCAGGTGAGGATTACCTGCGCGCGAGGGTCGAGCAGCGAGGCGCCGATGGCAAAGGCGTTGATCTCGCTAAGCGCGCCCGACGCAAAGACCGACGCGTGGTAGCCAATGCGATGGTTGTCCGCCATGCTAGCCGCAAGGGCGCCCAGGAGGAACTTGGCCTCGTACATCTTGCCAAAGTACGAACGGACGCTTTGGTGGGGAAGGCCGATAGAACAGTTAAGGAACCGAACCTGGGGATACTCAACGGCTGCCCTGAGCGTGTATTCCATCAGGCGGTGCGAGGTCGAGAAGATGACGTTGTCTCCATGTTTGACAGCCGTTTCCACGGCGGCGTAGAACACGTCCGGATCGTGGCAGCCCTCGAACGCCTCGGTGCGCACGATACCGCCTAAGTGCTCGTCGAGATACTGACGCCCTTGGTCGTGTAGGCTGTCCCAGCTCGACGTTGCACAAGGGAATTCATGGATAAAGGCGATGCGCAGGGGATTGGCCGCCGAATAGACGGTCTTGCCCATAAAGAAGTTGAGCACACCGGAGGTGGACTTGGCGGGCGACTCTTCCTCATCGACACTCGGCGCTTCGACAAGATCGACCTTGTCCTCGTCATTTTTGCCGGCAATGACCAGCTCGCGCCAAATCTTGCACAGGCGGTTTACGACGATGTCCGTCGGCGTATCCAGTAGACGGTCTTGGTTGTACACATTGAGGTAGACGAGCATGGCGTCGGCGGGCGTAATGTCCAGGTGGTCGCCGCCGGCGCGCAGGTAGGCGCGCTTAAAGAGTAGGAAGGTGTGGCGCAGGTAGTCGACCTTTTTCTGCGGCCATTTTTCGACAAGGTCCTGACCGAGCATCTTGGCGAGCGTCTCGTAGCTTCCCTCGCGCGAGAACTCGATCTCGTATAGGGGGCAGACGCGCCAAAACGCGCAGAACTCGCCATAGAGGCGGCTTTCGACGGAATCCCATTTTCCGGGGTAGAGGCGGGTGACCTTGGCCGAAACCGTCGGGGCGTCCAGGAATTTGAGGACACTGACGCGCTTGTTGCCCTCCTGGACGTAGAACCGATGCATAAACTCGGTGACGATGATGGGGTCGCGATAGCCCTCGGTCACCTGGATGTCGTAGAGGTTGGACCACTTGCGGGCGAACTCGGTGCTAAATGGCAACAGGGGCATAAAGTTGCACGAAAAGGCAGACTGACGGCCCTTGGTGACCGTGCCGACGACCATTTCGAGTGGAATATCCCGCAGGCCGACGCTCTCTCGCTGACCTAAGGGGAGCTGAGCAACCAAACTGTCGAGGTCCGTAAGGTATGGATGCTCGCTTTGGCTGATGGCGCGTCGACGTCCCTGCTCGCCGCGCTTGCGTGCTTGACGATAGGCCTCTTCCATGGTGTCTACTCCCTTAGTCGTTTAAACAACGATATGAACCATGGTACCACGATGCGAAACCACCACAAAGGTGCCTGTCCCCTTTGTGGTGGTTTAGGCGATGATGGGGGCGATGGCACGAATGCAGGCGTCGGCTGCCGTAAAAGTGGTGCTATCGTCGCTGACGATAAAGATAATTTTGCCCTTAATGCCAAAGTCGCCAATCTCGCTAAAGAGCACGTACGGCTCCTTGTCAAAGCCAGAGATGGGCGAGACGGCCGTTTTGGTTGCGCTCGTGAGCTCGTCTGCCAGCGCGTCAAGGGAAGCCCACTTAGACGTGTCCTTTACGGCAACGGGCACGGCCACGCGCCCAAAGGGCATCAGATGTACGAGCGTGTTCTTGGAGATGCTGGAGTTGGGGACGATGATGGTTTGCCCGCAGGCATCTTCGATGGTCGTGTGGCGCCAGGTGATGTCCTGGACCACGCCCGATACGCCACCGACCTCGATGTTGTCGCCGGGCTTGATGATGCCCATAAAGGTCACCTGCATGCCGCCGATAAGGTTTGACAGCGTGTCCTGAAAGCCGAGCGAGATGGCGATGCCGCCGACGCCAAGAGCGGCGACGAGTGCGTTTGCGTTAATGCCAAAGCAGTTGTCGAGGATAAAGCTGCCGCCGATCATCCAGATGACGGCGCGTGTGATGTTGATGAAGATGCTCGATGCTGGGAGCGGGTTATCATCGCGGTTAAGCAGGTGGTGCAGGGTCTTGGACGCGATTTTGGCGGCAACGGCGGTGCCGATGGCCAAGATACCGGCCCAGATGATGTTGTGGACCCATCGTTGTGCAAAGAAATGAAGAATTGGCTCAAACAATTCCATGTAGGGAAACCTCCTCATGATCATCCAACCATGATACCCACCAAGAAGCCCGTCCGATCAAATTCGGACGGGCTTCTGTGCTCGATATAAGGTTTATGCGGCGGGGCTGCAAGGCCCGGCGGTGTAGCTTAGCGTCGACGCTTCCAGATAATGCCGAGAATGATGATGACGATGCCGCCGATGAGGCATGCGCCAATCACGGCTAGCGTGCGGTCTCCCGTTGCGGCGAGCTTGCCGGTCGTCTTCTTGGTGATGACCTTCGTGGTCGTCGTGTCCGTCTTAGGCGAGGGCTTAGGCGTCGGGGCCGGTGTGGGCGTGGGGTCCACGGCTGCGGAGCCGAAGCTGATGGTGCCGGCGAGTCCGGCCATCTTGCTCTCCCAGCCGTTTTGCCCAATCAGCGCCCTCAGCGCCGCCTCACACGTGCCCCACTCGGTGCGCTTGGTGGCGTGTGCGAAGGTGGGGAAGTCGGTCGTGTTGGTAATGATGTAGTTGTTGGTGGCGACGGTATAGGTCTTGGTGGGATCGAGCGTGCTGCCGTCCTTGGCGAGTGTGGCACTCACAATGCGCTTGCCTTCGGGCTGCGTCCAATCAATCGTCACGTTGATGCCGCCAAAGGAGAGAACGCTGCCAGAGTCATCGCGCCACTTGTACTTGTCTTGCGCTTCCTGCTCGGTATGGCCGGCTGCCACGTAGGCTTGCTGAAGCTCATAACTGTGATTGCACTCGTCGCTGATCTGCAGCGAGTGCTCGAGCGCTGCCAGGAAGTCCGCACCGGTCATGGTCCAGGTCTCCACGGTGTTGCCGTAGGGCGAGATAGCGATGACGTTGCCGGCGGTCACATCGCCCGCAGCGATGCCGCCGCGGATGCCGCCCGCGTTCTCGATGGCAAGGTCCGCGCCCGTCAGGTCAAGATAGGAGCCGCAGATCACATGTCCGATGGTCTGGGCCTTGGTGGTGTCGCCCTCCTTGCTGGGGCGGAAATCGGTGGTGCGCACCATTTCCCAACCATGCGTGCCTGCGGCGTCCTCGCCGTAGAAATAGTTGGTGGTGGATGTGCCGAGCACCTTGTTCGATTCGTTTTCAAAGGCCTCGTCGAGCGGCTTGATCTTGTTGCGGACGGCTTCAAGGCGGCTTTGGTAGTCGGAGCCCTTGTCGGGGTCTGCCAAAAGGTCGTTGACGTTCTTGGCGGTGTAGAGCTTCTCGTCACTGCCGTCTGCAGGGACCGTGACCGTGTCATCGTCGGTCGTCTCGGTGCCATTCGTGTCGTACTTGTACGGAATGGAAAGCAGCCCCACCTCGGCAAAGGCGCTGCCCGCCTCGACGACGCGGACCGACTTGCCGTCAGCCCCCGTCACGTTTTCGTCTAAGTTGATGTGCTCGTGGCCCGCGACCAATGCATCGACCCCAACGAGCTTTGCGGCAAAGGTCTTGGCGTTGAGCGTGTGCGCGATACAGACGACAACGTTGCAGCCCTCTGTCTCGCGCAGTCGCTTGGCCTCGGCATTGATGGCGTTCGCGGCACTCGAGAACGACGTACCCGCGACCAGGTCCGCGCGCAGCGAGGATTCCAGCGACTCATCCATGGCACCCACGACGCCGACCTTGATTTTGTAGTCGAATGTGGAGTGATCTTCGCTATCCTCCCAGATGCGATCGAGCGTCTTGGTGATACTCGAGCTCCATACGCCGCTCGTAGACTTCGCGTTCGCGCAGAGCATGGCGAAGGGCGTGCCGGTGGGGCTGTAGCCGGTCATGGTGCGGAGCTTGTCCGCGCCGTAGCTCCAGTCGTGGTTGCCCGGCGTGGTCGCGTCGTAGCCGTCTGCATAGAAGGTGTCCATGAGCTCGGCGATGCTCTTGCCCTCGCTCATGGTGGCAAAGGACTGCCCGTGGAAGGTATCGCCCGCATCGAGCAAAAGATCGGGGGCGCTGCTTTGGGCGCTATAGAGAACCGCCAGTCCGTCAAAGCCCACAGCGCCGGTGCCCTTGCTTGCGTTGTAGCTGTACTTGTAGCTGCCGTGGATATCGTTGGTGTGCATGACGGCCACGGAGCCGTCAATAGCGGCGGGCAGGTTCTCCGCGAAAGCGAGGCTTGGGATGCCTGCGAGCGAGCCGGCAAACAACGCGGCGGCTAACGCAAGGCGGGGGAGTCTTTTCATGGCAGTTTCCTTAGTCCTTAGCCAGAAAGTCTGGTTGAATATCGGATTATCGACATAATATGCGAAAACCGCCGCAAGGGCGTCTGTCCCTTTGCGGCGGTTTTGACGTTTGCGCAGATAAAACCTGCCAAAATAAACCTGTCCCTTATTGGCAGGTTTTAGCTCAGCAGCATGCGGTCGTTGGCGAGCTCGCCGCCCGAGACCTCCTCGAACTTCTGCAGCAGGTCGGCGACGGTGAGCGACTTCTTCTCGTCGCCCGCCACGTCGTAGATAACGTGGCCCTCGTGCATCATGATCAGGCGATTGCCCAGACGGATGGCGTCATTCATGTTGTGCGTGACCATGAGCGTGGTCAGGTGGTTCTCGTCGACAATCTCCTCGGTCAGATTGAGCACCTTAGAGGCGGTCTTGGGGTCGAGTGCCGCGGTGTGCTCGTCGAGCAGCAGCAAGCGCGGCTTGGTGAGCGTGGCCATGAGCAGCGTGAGTGCCTGGCGCTGGCCACCCGAAAGCAGGCCGACCTTGGCGTTGAGGCGTGTGTCCAGGCCAAGGTCCAGGCGCTTGAGCAACTCAACGTACTCGTCCTTCTCGGCCTTGGTGACGCCCCACGAAAGGCCGCGACGCTGGCCGCGACGCTTGGCGAGGGCCAAGTTCTCGGCAATCTGCATGTCGGCTGCGGTGCCGCGCATGGGATCCTGGAACACGCGGCCCAGGTACTTGGCGCGCTGCGACTCGCTCAGGCGCGAGATGTCGGTGCCGTCGAGCTCGATAACGCCCGAATCGAGCGGATACACGCCGGCGATCATATTGAGCAGCGTGGATTTGCCGGCGCCGTTGCCGCCGATCACAGTTACAAAGTCGCCGTCGTTGAGGGTAAGGTCGACGCCGGTGAGCGCGCGCTTCTCGGTGACGGTGCCCTTGTTAAAGGTCTTCTTGACGTGCGAGAGCTTAAGCATCTGCCTCATCTCCCTTCGTGTAGGAGCTGCGGAGCTTATAGCGCTCCCAAACCACGGGCACGCACAGGGCCACGGCGACAATCACAGCAGAGAGCAGTTTCATGTCGTTGGCGTCCATGCCCAGCTGCAGCACGATGGCGCGGATGAGGAAGTACACCACGGAGCCAAAGACGGCGGAGGCCAGACGGACGGAGAACTGCGTGAGACCGCCGGGCAGCAGGCGACCGAGCACCTCGCCGATGACGATGGCGGCAAGACCGATAACGATGGCGCCGGTGCCCATGCCAATGTCGGCATACTTCTGGCTCTGGCAGATGAGCGCACCCGAAAGGCCAATGAGGGCGTTGGAGAGCACGAGGGCGATCATTTTGGTGGTGTTGGTGTTAACGCCCAGGGCGCGGATCATGTACTCGTTGTTGCCGGTGGCACGCAGCGCCGAGCCGATCTCGGTGCCAAAGAACCAGTACAGGATGGCGACGATGGCCACGGCCAGCACAATGCCTAGGATAATGGCAACAGTGGACTGCGGCAGGCCCGTCATGTTGCTGACGGATGAGAAGATAGTGCCCTTGGCAAGGATGGGCGTGTTGGACTTGCCCATGATGCGCAGGTTGATGGACCACAGACTGATCTGCGTCAGGATTCCGGCGAGGATTGCGGGAATCTCAAAGACGGTGGTCAAGATGCCCGTGACGGCGCCCGCGATGGCGCCGGCGCACATGCCGGCCAGCACGGCGAGCAAGGGGTCGACGTTATTGTTGACGATGAGTACGGCGCAGACACAGCCACCGAGGGCAAAGCTGCCGTCGCAGGTCATATCGGGGATGTCGAGCAGGCGGAACGTGATAAACACACCAAGCACCATAATGCCCCAGAGGACGCCCTGCGAAACGGCGCCCTGCAATGCAATGAGCATGCTTCATACCTCCTAGGATAGGGTGGACACGTGATGTTCCATAATAGCGGTAACAATGTATAAGAGAGCGACGGACAGACATTTGTTTTATCTGGAACAAGCAGGGCGAACGCCGGTCTTTGGCGTCCGCCCCAATGGCTCAGATATTGAATAACGCAGCTATGGCGCGAGAACGAACCCTAGATGCGTTACGGCGCATGGTGCTACTCGTCCAGGGCGGAAAGATCGATGCCCAGCGCCTCGGCCATCTCGTCGTTCTTGACGACGACCAGGTCCTTGCTCGAGAGGTGCTCGATAGCCATATCCTCGGGCTTAGCCTCGCCCTTCAGGATCTTAACGGCCATCTCGCCTGCAGCGTAGCCCAGGTCCTCGTAGTTGATGGAGAGGGTGAACAGGCCGCCGGCCTTGCACATGCCCTCCTCGCCGGTGACGAAGGGGAGCTTGTTCTCCTTGCAGATCTGGCCCACCTGCGAGGCGCCCGCGGCGATGGTGTTGTCGGTGGGGGAGTACAGTGCGTCGATCTTGCCCACGGCAGACTCTACGACGGACTGGATCTCGTTGGAGCTCGAGACGGTGAAGTCGGTGTACTCCAGGCCCAGCTTGTCGAGTTCCTTCTTGGCGGCCTTGATCTGGACGTCGGAGTTGGACTCAGCGGTGCAGTAGAGCAAGCCGACCTTCTTAACGTCGGGCAGGACCTTCTGCATCATCTCGAGCTGCTCGGCGACCGGGGTGAGGTCGGAAGCGCCCGTGACGTTGGTGCCGGGCTTGTCGTTGTCCTGGACCAGGCCGGAGGCGGCGTAGTCGGTGATGGCGCAGCCAACGATGGGGATATCGGCCGTAGCGCCGGCGGCAGCCTGCGCGGCGGGCGTGGCGATGGCATAGATCAGGTCGACGCCGTCGCCTACGAACTTGTCGGCAATGGACTTACACGTGGACTGGTCGTTCTGGGCGTTCTTCTGGTCGATCTTGACCTTGAGACCGCTCTTCTTGATGGCCTTGACGAAGCCGTCGTTGGCGGCATCGAGCGCGGAGTGCTCGGTGAGCTGCAGAACGCCGATGGTGTAGTCGGAATCGGCGGCAGCGGAGCCGGAACCAGAGTTGCCACCGCATCCAGCGAGCGGGGCGAGCGCGAGCAGGCCGGCAGAGACCAGAAGGCTCCTGCGGCTGATGGTGATGTCCTTCATATCATTACCCCCAGTATAAAAATGGCTGGAAACACTGCACTAGGAAAAAGTGCAAGTGGGACTATAGTAACGCCGTTGTCCATTTTTACAACATCCTGGCGAGTTTTTTAATACTGAACTGGACGGGCGGTGCTGAGGAATGACGGACGGTAACAGGGCTTACGCTGCGGGCGCGGGGCTGTCTTCTTCGTCTAGCGCGGCAAAGAGTTTCTTGCCGTCGAGCAAACGCGTGCTGACGTTTCTCATGCGGCTGACCTCAACGGTGCGCAGGGTGTCGTCGGCGCCTCGGGTGTCGTAGACCGTTCCCAGCAGATACGAGACGCCATCGCGCTGCCTGATTGCAAAGGGCCGGACCGTCATCCGCACCACCTCGGTTTCGCCCCGGGTCAGGACGTTTGAGATATCAAAGCTGACGGTTGTTCCATGGTCGATGGCCTGTTCGACGAGCTCGCACGTGTCGATACGCTTGGCGCGCGGACGCGTTGTCTTGACGGGCGCGTCGTTGGCGGCCGGTGCCGGTTCGGGCATATCGAGGTAGCCGCGAACATCGGCGCTCGCCATGGCGACCAGGTGCTGCGCCATGCTCTTTCGAATGGCTATGGGCGTCGATCGGTTGCGCATGACCATGCCGTGGAGCCGTATGATCTCCTCGTCAGCAAGTGGGCGGGTGAGGAGCCGATAACCCACGCTGCGTTTATAGTCGATTTCGTATCCGGCGTGACGAAGTGCCGATATCGAGGTATAGATGCTGCGGCGTGCCGCCGAGATGGGCATGCGGGCGGGGTCGTCGGGATGGGCGAGGAGCTCGACCAGCTCGTCGGAAAGCAGCGCTTTGTCCTCGCCGGTGTTCTCGCTCAAAAGCTGCAGGATGCGTACGGCGCGATAGGCTGCCATCGAGGCGGAGCCCCTGGTCGTGGTCTCGTAGTTTTCAACAACGGCTTCGGTCATAGTGCCCACGTCCTTTCCTTTTTTGGCGATGGCAGATCAGAGCCTAGGGCGCGGAGCCTGGCCAAGGACACGTGGCGCCTTGGGCGGTCGATGGTTGCCGGCAAACGGCGGGTCGAGTTTTCAACAACCCTGCCTAACTGACCAAAACCTTGCCAAAAGCTTGACGGCTGCTGTTGAAAAAAGCGCCTCTCGGCCGATGTCGAGAGGCGCTTGTGCGATGAGCGTTGCGCGTGGCGACGCGAGCTAGTGCCCGACGATTAGAAGTCGGCGTTGCCCACGGTGCGCGGGTGCGGCAGGACGTCGCGGATGTTGCCCACGCCGGTGAGGTACATCACCAAGCGCTCGAAGCCCAGACCGTAGCCGGCGTGCTTGCAGGAACCGTAGCGGCGCAGGTCAAGGTAGTACTTGTACTGCTCGGGATTCATACCCAGGTCCTTGATGCGGGCCTCGAGCAGATCCAGGCGCTCCTCGCGCTGGGATCCGCCGATAATCTCGCCGATACCGGGAACCAGACAGTCGGCGGCGGCGACGGTCTTGCCGTCCTCGTTCATGCGCATGTAGAAAGCCTTGATCTCGGCCGGGTAGTCGGTTACGAAGGTCGGGCGCTTAAAGTGCTCCTCGGTCAGGAAACGCTCGTGCTCGGTTTGCAGGTCGATGCCCCAGCTCACGGGATAGTCAAACTTGTGACCGGCGGCGACGGCCTGCTCCAGGATCTCGACGGCCTCGGTATAGGTGACGCGGGCAAAGTCGGAGTTGGCGACATGGTCCAGGCGCTCAAGCAGACCCTTGTCCACAAACTTGTTGAGCATATTGAGCTCGTCGGGGCAGGTTGCCATGACGTCCTTGAGGACATACTTGAGCATGGCCTCGGCGTTGTCCATGTAGTCGTTGAGGTCGGCGAAGGCCATCTCGGGCTCGATCATCCAAAACTCGGCGGCATGGCGCGTGGTGTTGGAGTTTTCGGCACGGAAGGTGGGGCCAAAGGTGTACACGTCGCCAAAGGCCATGGCGAAGTTCTCGGCATTGAGCTGTCCGGACACGGTGAGGCTCGCATGCTTGCCAAAGAAGTCCTGGCTCCAGTCGACCTCGCCGGCCTCGGTGAGGGGCGGGTTTTGGGGGTCAAGCGTGGTCACGCGGAACATCTCGCCGGCGCCCTCGCAGTCACTCGTGGTGATGATGGGGGTGTTGACGTAGACAAAGCCCTGCTCCTGGAAGAAGCGGTGGATAGCGGCAGCCGCGACAGAGCGGATGCGGAACACGGCGCGGAACAGGTTGGTGCGCGGGCGCAGGTGCTGCTGGGTGCGCAGGAACTCGACGGTTGCGCGCTTCTTCTGCAGCGGGTAATCCGGGGCGCTCGTGCCCTCGACCTCGATGGAAGCGGCAGAAAGCTCGAAGGGCTGGGGCGCATCGGGGGTCAGCTTGACGGTGCCGGTGCAGATGAGGGCGGCCGAGACGTTTTGATGGGCGATCTCGTCGTAGTTGTCGAGCGCCTCGCGGTTCATGACGACCTGCAGGTCGCGGAAGCAGCTGCCGTCGTTGAGCGTAACGAAGCCAAAGTTCTTCATGTCGCGGACGGACTTGACCCAGCCGGCAACGGTGACGGTTTGGCCGCCGAGCGACTCGGCGTGCGTATAGAGCTGCGCGATTTTGGTGCGGTTCACGTATCCTCCCATAACGGTTGTACGGATTATTTCCAAACAGTTAACCATTCTAACCCGCGAGTGGAGCGTAGCAAAACGTCAGGTGTGATGTATGGGCGTGACGTGGGCGCCATACAGGTTTCTGCTTTACGTTGTCTAGTGTCCGCAGATGGCTTGGCGGATGAGGGCTGCGTAGGTGCCGATTCCCGCCTGGGTGAGGTGTGTGCCGTCGTCGACAAGGTATTCGCTGTGGCCCTCTGAGGCGCCGTTCCAGTCGATGACGCCGGCGTTGTCGTTTTGGGCGCAGACGTCGCGGATCGTCTGGTTGTTGCGGTCCTGCAGCTCGAGCGGCACGCGCACGGTCACAAAGTAGATGGGCTTGCCGCCCACGGCATTAATCACGTCCTGCACCTGTTGGGGGTCGCGGATGAGGCCGTTGGTGCCAAGCGCGCAGATGGCCACACTCGGGTCGCAGTTGGCGCTGTCCTGCGCATAGACATCCTGGAAGGTGTAGAACTGGCGGCTCACCACGCCGTCGATGTACGCGTTGGGAAGCGCCGCCTGAATACCGGACTGTGCGCCCGCAGTGACCGAGTCGCCAATCATGAGCACGCGGGCATCGCAGGTCCCGGTCGCCTCGTCGTAGGTAAAGCTCTTCCAGTCCAAGTTCTTGGGGACCTTTTCGGCGATAGGTCCCTCTTTGGGTTTTTGCTTGGTGGCGTCATCGGATGCGGTGTCGCTGAGCTGGGAATCTTTACCGGACGCGGGCTCGGCGCCCTTGTCGTTGGCTCCGTTGTCCTGGGATGAGGTCGGGTTCTGGGCAAGCTCGGGGCGGAGCTGCTCGGCGCGGGCGGTGGCGATGCCTGCCCAGTCAAGCGGCGCGAAGGCAAGTGCGGCGACGCATGCGGCGCCAAGCGCGGGGAGCACCATGGCGGGCGCGAGGACGTGCTTTCTTGCCGTGCTGTCCTGTTGGGCCGGCCTGTGGGACCAAGGGCGTTCGGCTAGGCGATAGAAAACCTCGGCTACCGCAAGGATCAGTACAAGCTGTAATACCTGCTCCCACCAGGCGATGCGGGTGGTGCGGGTTGCGGGGTTCATAAGAAGCAGTAGGGGATAGTGCACCAGATAGACCGAGAACGAGCGCTGACCCAGCCAGACGAGCGGCTTGACCGACAACAGGCGACGCACGATGCACTCCGTATTCTGCACGCAGATGATGAGGAGTCCGGTGACGAGGGCAAGCAGCAAAAAGCCGCCGCGGTAGAGCAGGGGGTTCTCTCCGGTCAGCGTGAACGCGCCGACTATGAAGGCAGCGAGCCACGCGATAGAAATCGCGTTGACCTTTGAGATGCCCTTGTTGGCGCCGGGGGTATGGATGTCACCGCTCAGCATCTCGCGCAGACGCGGCGCGGCGACGGCGGCTAAGGCTCCGCATAGAAGCTCAGCGGCACGGGCGTCGGTTCCGTAGTAGACGCGCGATGTGTCGGCGGTGGGATTAAACATGAGGACCATGGCTGCCGTCGATATAAGCGCGAATGCGATCGTGATGCCGATGGCGGTGTTGCGAGACCTGGTTTTGCTGCACAGCGCCATAAGGATGACCGGCCATACCAGATAGAACTGCATAGTGACAGCGCAGAACCACAGGTGCGTGAGCGGCGAGGGGAGTCCTGCGGCGGCAAAATACGAGACGTTGCGAAAGATATAGAACCAGTTGCTCAAGAACAATGCCGACGGCAGAGCGTCCTGCTGCACCTTAGGCAGCAGGCTCGGGGCCGCGATGTAGGTGGCGACGGCGGTAAGCGCGATGGTCACGACGATCGGTGGCATCATGCGCGCAATGCGGCGGCAGATATAGCGCGGGTACGAGAATCCGTCGCGTGCCGTGGCTCGCATAATGCTTTTGGTGGCGAGATAGCCACTCAGCGTAAAGAAGAGTGTAACGCCCAAAAAACCGCCGGTCAGGCGGCTGGGGCGAAGGTGATATAGGACGACGCCGGCGATGGCGAGGGCGCGAAGCCCGTCGAGCGCGACGATGCGTTGGCTGCGTTGAGGCGCGGCATGTACGGCGCCCGTGGGTGTGTTTTGCATCGATCTTTCCTCCAATGTCGACCTAGCAGTCTAGCGCTCTGCGCGGACAAAGGAAGGGGGTTCGTGCGGTTGAACAACATGCCACAGGGCAATGCTTCGCTACGCAAAAGCCGCACCTGCGTTGATGCTCAGCTGCCTATATAGAAACGTTTCAGAACCTCTACATAGGCAAAAAACAACAACACAGATGCGGCAAAGATGCACAGGCGGTTGGCCCGTTATGTGATAGCGGTCTGCTACTTGGTCTTGGCTACCAGCAGCGGGTCGCCCAGCTTGACGAGCGGGTTGCCGCCGATAAGCGTGCCAGACTCGCCGACGTGGTCGATGCTCTTAAGACGATCGAGCTCGGAGACGATGACGGTCACGATGTCCTCGTGGCCAGCGGCCTTAATGGCGTCGCGGTCGAAGCTGATGAGCGGCTGGCCCGCCTTGACCGTGTCACCCATCTCGACAAAGCGGGCAAAACCCTTGCCGTTCATTTCCACGGTGCCCAGGCCAACATGGATGAACACGCGAAGACCGTCCTCGGTGATCATGCCGATGGAGTGGTTGGTGACGGTGGTGGCGCCGATGCGACCGTTGGCGGGCGCATAGATGGTGCCAGTGATGGGCTCGATGCCGTAGCCCTGACCGAGCATGCCCGAGGCGATGGTCTCGTCGGGGACCTCGTCCAGGTTGACGAGCACGCCGTTGACGGGGGCATAGATGACGCCTTCGCGGGTGGCGAAGCTTGCTGCGGGCGGAACGGACGCCTCGCCCGTCGAGGTGAAGGTGGACTTAAGCGAATCGAGCAGACCCATAGTTGCCTCCAACGTATCAAGCGCGCATATGGCACGCGTGTAATGAAGCCGGAAACGTTTCGTATGTGTTTCCCGGCACGGTCAGCGCTCCTATTTTACGCTGTGAAACGATAGCGCTGAGCTGGGATTATGTGATATATCAGTTGAAGGTGAACTTATTGCGGGAGTGTTTCTGCGCCCTGGGCCCAACTGGGGTACGCTTGAGAGCGAAAAATGAGTGCGCATAATCTGCGCGAAGGGAGCACATATGATTGTCGAGAATCACGCGCTGTGGGGCGAGGAGCCGACCGAGGATTATCCGGCGACGTTTACGTATTTGGGTGCCGAGCCGCTGCCCGACAAGCCCAATGGCCGCCGCCCCGCGGTGATCATCTGCGGCGGAGGCGGGTTTACGCATATCGCTCCGCACGAGCAGGATCCCGTGGCGTTTGCGTTTTTGGATCACGGTTACCAGGCCTTTGTGCTCAACTATGTGACGAGTGGCACAGGTGACGTGAGTTTTCCGCACCCGCAGGTAGACCTTGCCAAGATGGTTGCTACCGTGCGCGCCAACGCCGACGAGTGGCATGTCGATCCCAAGCGCGTGTGCATCGTGGGCTTCTCGGCGGGCGGCATGATTTGCGCTTCGCTGGCAACGCAGTGGAAAACTGGTCCCTTCGCGGGCCTGGCAGGGGCTCGTCCGGAGGATATTCGTCCCGACGCCGTGGTGCTGGGCTATCCGTTGCTCGACCTTGCCTATGTGCGTGATATGCAGACGCGCGACCCGCGCATCGACCTGCGCGTGCCCAAGACGGGTGGCAAGACGGGGCGCGATTTACTCAACGACTATCTGTCGATGGTGACGGGCGGCGAGGCGACCGACGAGCACCTGGCCGACATCTGCCCCACCACGCATGTTTCGCGTCAGATGCCCCCGACCTTTGTGTGGGGCGTGTCCGACGACAAGACGGCGCCGATCGCGCAGGTTTACCCGTTTGCGCAGCGCATGGCCGAGGAGGGTGTTGCATGCGAGATGCACGTCTTTGACCAGGGCGGTCACGGCCTTTCGCTCGGCAACGCCAACACCGCGGTCGACAACGAGGACAAGCAGGTGGCGGTCCGTCCCTGGATCCGCCTAGCCTTCCGCTTCCTGGAGCGCCATCTGTAAGAGGACGGACATCCCCTCAATAACTTGCGGTGAAATAGTTCCTATTTAAGCCCTCAACCAGCCCAAGCAGGGACTATTCCACCGCAACTTTGTTTTTGATGCCCCGCCCGGAAACTGCGTCCCGGTTTGGGCGCGGATTCCGGGATGCAGTTTCCCGTAGGGCCTCGACTGGGAAAGCGCGTCCCGTTTCGGGCAGGGATTCCGGGATGCATTTTCCGCAAGAGGCCTGTTTGGGAAACCATATCCCGTTTCGAGCCAGAATTCTGGGACGCAATTTCCCCGAGAGGCCCCATCGGGAAACGGTATCCCGGAATTCGCCCGGATGGTGGGATGCGCTTTCCAGAAGGGCGTCGCTGATCCCTCGGGGACGGAGGAAAATGGATCAGTTTGGGCGGTGCTGGCGTCAAGGTTTAAGACCGATGTCGTCCCTTGTTGCTTTCCTACCAAACGGTGAACTGGGCGTTCTCCGTGTTCCAATGGACATCGCGAACGTAGTCTCGCACGGCCGCCGCATCCCGCGCTTCGAACAGCTCAAGAATGTGGGCATGCTCGGCATTGGCTATACCCAGCAGTTTGCACGCCGTCTCCTGATCGACGGTCTCGTAATCGCGTTTGATAAAGCAACGCTCGAGTTGCGAAATCATGTCGCGCAGACGGTCGTTGCCGCAGCGGTTGAAGTACGTAAGGTGAAAGTCCCGCTGAATGTCGTCGTACTTTCGGATAAGACCGCCTTGGATCGCGAGGTCCATGGATCCAACCAAGAACTTTAGCTGCATGATGTCCTCTTCGGTCAGGAGGGGGCAGGCAAGGTATGCCGCCTGCCCGTCGAGCGGCCCCATAATCTCAAAGACTTCAACGGCGTTTTGCTGATCGAACCCACGGACGCGGAATCCGCGGCGGGGGAGGTTGTCCAGATAGCCGTCGCTTGCCAGCTGGATGAGCGCCTCGCGAACCGGCGTGCGCGACACGCCCATGGCATCGCAGATCGCTTGCTCGCTCACACGGTCGCCGGCCGAAAGCTCGCCGGCGTCTATGCGACTCGAAATATAGTCGTATACATGATCCTTCAAGGGTCTTCTGAGTGTTTCCATGAGCTTATATACCTTAACTGTATATTTTCAAATTTAAATACGTTTGGTTTGAATAGGCTAATTTGATTATAGAACGACCAGCTAAATCATGCTACCTGACCCTAGGAAGCAAAAATACGTTCACCGAAAAATATCTACCGTTCAGGATTGTATACAATATACAAAACAGCAAAGACACCCTAAGATAAAGCCATCGGAAGGAAGGCGGACGCAAGGAAGTCCGCTCAGTACTATGAGATCCAAGGAGGATCATCATGACCAAGTTCAGCCACGTCATCATCCGTCGTCCCGGCAAGTCCCTGAGCAATGGCATCACGAGCGCTCCCGAGCTTGGCCAGCCCATCTACGAGCGCGCTATCGAGGAGCATTACGATTACGAGCACGCACTCGAGCAGTGCGGCGTTGACGTGTCGGTGCTGCCGGCTCTCGAGCAGTATCCCGACAGCTGCTTCGTCGAAGATCCGGCCGTTATCACTCGCTGCGGCGCCATCATTACCAACCCCGGTGCCGATAGCCGCAACGGCGAGAAGGATGAGATCGAGCCGGCCGTCCGCCGCTTCTTTGACGACGAGCATGTTAAGCACATCGTTTCTCCGGGCACGCTCGACGGCGGCGACGTCATGATGGTCGGCGACCATTTCTACGTCGGTCGCTCCGCTCGCACCAACGAAGAGGGCATCCGCCAGTTCTGCGAGATTCTCGAGGGCTGGGGCCTCGAGGGTTCCGAGGTTCCGCTGGAGGAGGTCCTGCACCTCAAGACGGGCGTCAACTATATCGAGGACAACAACATGCTCGTCTCTGGTGAGTTCATCGATAAGCCCGACTTTGCCCAGTACAACAAGATCGTCGTGCCCGAGGACGAGGCTTACGGCGCCAACTGCATCTGGGTCAACGGTACGGTCATCGTTGCCGAGGGCTATCCGACCGTGCTCAAGGCCGTGCAGGATCTGGGCTACAAGACGCTCGTCGTCGACACCTCCGAGTATCGCAAGGTCGACGGCGGCCTTTCTTGCCTGTCGCTGCGCTTCTAACGCGATAGCTGTAACAGTCTGATGATCGCTTGACCGATGGCCCGGCACCCGATTCGGGACGTCCGGGCCATCTTTCGTTCGATCACATGATGAAGGGGGTGCACATACAATGGCCTCTAAAGCTCAAAATGAAGAGATTATCGACCCTAATGGCCTCGATCTCTTTCGTCTGACCATGATGGTCATCACTGCGAGCATTTGCGGCGGCATCTTTTCTCTTGCCGGCGATATGGCGGCAGGCGGAGCCAATACCGGCGCGGTTATCGTTTCGTGGGGAATTTGCTTCATTGGCGTCTTTGCGCTGATGATGGTATTCAACGGTTTATCTCAGGCTCGTCCAGACCTGACTGGCGGCATCTATGCATACGCTGCGGCCGGTTTTGGCGATTACGTTGGATTCAACTCCGCTTGGGGCTACTGGATCAGCGCATGTCTTTCCAATGTGAGCTTTGCGCTCTTGCTGTTTAGCGCGCTGGGCTATTTCTTCCCTGCGTTCGGTACGGGCAACAATATGCTTTCCATCGTCTGCGCCAGCGTGTTTTTGTGGTTCCTAACCGCTCTCGTGCTTCGCGGCGTTAAGGAAGCTGCCGGCATCAACACGATCGTCACCTTGGCGAAGCTGGTGCCGCTGGGGCTTTTTGTGCTGAGCATTGTGCTCCTGGGTAAGTTCAACGTCGATATCTTTATGGACAACTTCTGGGGAGAGCCGGCTGGCCCCGGTTTTGGTGAGCAGGTTGTCTCGACCATGATTGCCCTTGTCTGGGTCTTTACGGGTATCGAAGGCGCTGTCGTCATTTCGGGCCGTGCAAAGTATGTGCGCGACGTCGGTCGTTCGACGGCGCTTGGATTTGCAGCCGTGTTTACGCTGTATCTGATTATCTCGATGCTGTCGCTCGGCATTATGCCGCGCGAGGAGATGGCACAACTTGCAACGCCCTCCATGGCGGGAATTCTTGAGTGCGCAATCGGTCCGGTTGGTGCAGCCATCGTAAACCTTGGCGTTATTCTCTCGCTGGTCGGTGCGATGCTGGGCTACGTCATCATTGCATCCGAGACGCCGTTTGAGGCGGCGCGTCAGGGCTCCTTCCCGCTGGCGTTTGCTAAGACGAACAAGCACGATGCCCCGGTGGTAACGGTTCTCGTAAGCTCCGGCATCACGCAGCTCTTCTTGATTGTTTCGTATGTGGCGGCGAGCACCTACCAGTTCTTCTATAGCTGCGCGGTCAACACGATTTTAGTTCCGTATGTCTGTTCGGCTGCCTATTACATGGTGATCGGCTGGAAGAACGAGCATCTGGACGGGCCGCATGCGCCAAGCGTTGGCAAGGCACGCTTCTTCGGTACGCTCGGTTTTATCTACACGTTGTTCCTTGTGTGGTCGACGGGTCTTCAGGGCGTCATGATCACGACGATCCTTTTTGCCCCAGCCATCCCCGTCTATATTCTGGGCGAGCGCGGCCGCGGCAAGCAGGTGCTTCCGCATCTGCACGACAAGCTGATCGCAGCAGTGGTCATTGTCGTGGCAGTTATCTCGCTGTATCTGCACTTTGCCGGCATTGCGCCGATTGTCTAAGGCTACGGCGAGCTTCGTTGCTTGGTAAGCCAGCGGGCATCGCGCATCGGTGCTGCTCGGCATTCCATAACTGATGTGGGTCTCTGTAACGTGCCTTTTTGAACGCCCGCCAAGCCCGCGCAGGTGACATTTGTTGCCAGCGCGGGCTTTTGCAGTTGCGGTGAAATAGTTCCTGTTTTTGCTGGTTAAAGCATCAAACAGGAACTATTCCACCGCAACTTCGTTTTGATTCGCTGGGGGACGGAGGAAGCGACGATCCGGAATCCACCTGCACGGTCGTCGCTCCGCATCCCGTCCGTTGGCGCAAATGGTGTCAAAAGTAATCTGTCCCCTTTGCACGCTTGTTCCCCTTGCAGCAATCTGTTGATTGAACGTCATTGTGTACTCGCGGTTTCTGGGCAAGCCGTCTCGCAGCAAAGTAGACTAGATGGCCGTTTCAAAAAGTCTGCTTAGAGGAGGAGCCATGCTTGAGGGTGCGTATGTGGTTTCGGCCCAGACGCCGGTGGGGAGTAAACGCGGCGAGGTGACGTTTTCACATGGGGTGAACGGCGTGCTCAGGGCAGTACTAAACGTCAGGGGTCTCAATATCGCTCTCTCGAGTGCCCGCGCTGAGGGCGATTTCTTTGAACTCTCGGGTACTATCTCCCACGTCTTGATGGGCAAGGCGCCCTTTACATGCACGGGGTCAGTCGAGGGTGATCGACTCACTGCTACCGCGCGGTCGGGTTCCGTTTCGATCTCGCTGAGCGGTATGCGCAAAGAGCTTTCGGGGCGCACCGCATAAAGTTTGCGCAGGTAAACATCGGTATTTGACTTTATAAAAAAGTCCAGAGCGCTATCATTTGTCGTTACGAGTTGGTTAGCCCCGGTAAACGGTTAACCGCGTCTAACGAAAGGATGAGCGCGTGAAGCTCGATGCACTCGAGATTGGAAAGGACGCCGTTGTCGCATCGGTGGCATCGGACGATCAGGCACTCCGACAGCATATTTTGGACATGGGCCTAACGCCGGGCACCGAAGTCACCATGATGAAGTACGCTCCCATGGGCGACCCGCTCGAGATTCGCCTGCGTGGCTACGAGTTGACGCTGCGCAAGGACGATGCTGCTCGCATCGAGCTCGTGGGTGTTCACGACACAGATACGGGTCCGCGCGCTAACGCCGCAATCGGCACGACGGAGCACCCGGCACTCGGCGAGGGGACGTATTCGCCCCGCGCGGCCAAGACGGCCGTGCCCGAGGGCGCACCGCTTCATTTTGCCCTTGCCGGCAACCAAAACTGCGGTAAGACCACGTTGTTCAACCAGCTGACAGGCTCCAATCAACATGTCGGTAACTTTCCCGGCGTGACGGTCGACCGCAAGGACGGCACTATTCGTAACCACCCCGAGGCGAGCGTTACCGACCTGCCTGGCATCTATTCGCTGTCGCCGTACACGGGCGAAGAGATCGTCAGCCGCCAATTCATCTTGGACGAAAATCCCGACGCCATCATCGATATCATCGACGCCACTAACATCGAGCGTAACCTGTACCTGACGCTGCAGCTTATGGAGCTCGACCGCCCCATGGTCATCGCGCTCAACATGATGGACGAGGTGACGGCCAACGGCGGCGCCGTGGACGTCAACCTGCTCGAGAGCCTGTTGGGCGTGCCTGTTGTCCCCATTAGCGCTGCCCGCAACGAGGGCATCGGCGAGTTGGTGGATCATGCCTTGCACGTGGCGCGGTTCCGCGAGCGCCCCGGTCGCCTGGATTTCTGCGCGCCCGATGGTCCAGACGGCGGCGCGCTGCATCGCTGCATTCACGGCATCGCCAACCTTATCGAGGACCATGCCGCGACGGCGCATATCCCGGTGCGTTTTGCGGCGACCAAGCTGGTTGAGGGCGACGAGCTGGTGACCGAGGCGCTTCGCCTGGATCGCAACGAGCTCGACGCCATCGAGCACATCATTACCCAGATGGAGGGCGAGGCCGGCACCGACCGCCTGTCCGCGCTGGCCGATATGCGCTTTAGCTTTATCGGCGACGTGTGTGGGCGCTGCGTCGTCAAGCCGCACGAGAGCCGCGAGCACGTGCGCTCCGTCAAGATCGACCGCATCCTGACGGGTCGCTACACAGCCATTCCGGCGTTTCTGGTGATCATGGGCCTCGTCTTTTGGCTGACGTTTGGCGTGATCGGCGCGGCGTTGCAGGGATTCATGGAGGACGGCATCGCTGCCATCATCGCCTCGGCCGATGCGGGTCTCAAGGCGTTCGGCACCAACGACGTGGTGCGCTCGCTGGCTGTCGACGGCGTGCTTACGGGCGTGGGCAGCGTGCTGACCTTCCTGCCGATTATCGTCGTGCTTTTTTTGTTCCTCTCCATTCTGGAAGACTCGGGCTACATGGCACGTGTGGCCTTTGTCATGGATAAGGTACTGCGTCGCTTTGGCCTGTCGGGACGCAGCTTCGTGCCCATGCTCGTCGGTTTTGGCTGTACCGTGCCGGCTATCATGTCGACCCGTACGCTCCCATCCGAGCACGACCGCAAGATGACGGTCATGCTCACGCCGTTTATGAGCTGCTCGGCCAAGTTGCCGGTCTACGGTTTGCTGTGCGGGGCGTTTTTCCCGCAGGCGACAGTTCCCGCCATGGTCTCGCTCTATCTGATCGGCATTGTGGTCGGTTGCATCGCGGCTTTGGTGCTCAACCGCACGGCATTTAAGGGCGACCCGGTGCCGTTTATCATGGAGCTCCCCAATTACCGCCTGCCGAGCGTCAAGACGACGGTGATGCTGGCATGGGATAAGGCCAAGGACTTTATTACCAAGGCTTTTACCATTATCTTTGCCGCTACCGTGGTCATCTGGTTCCTTCAGACGTTCGACATTCGCTTTAATGTGGTCGCCGATCAGTCGCAGAGTCTACTTGCCGGTCTGGGTAGCATCATCGCTCCGGCGCTGGCGCCGCTCGGCTTTGGCGATTGGCGTGCATCCACGGCGCTCGTCACCGGACTTATCGCCAAGGAGAGCGTCATCTCGACCCTCACCGTGCTTTTGGGTGCAACGTCGCCCGCGGCACTGTCGAGCATGTTTTCGCCGTTTACCGCTTACGTGTTCCTGGTCTTTACGCTGCTGTACCCGCCCTGTGTGGCGGCCATCGGCGCCGTTAAGAGCGAGCTGGGCGGGCGCTACGCCGTGGCCGTGTTCGCGTTTCAGGTGGTAGTCGCCTGGATCGTGGCGTTTGTCGTGCATTCGGCTGGTATATTGCTGGGGCTGGCTTAGTTATTTATTGACGGCGCAACCTCTATGTACCGAATTGTTTTCGGCCCCGCATCTGTTGCTGACGGATGCGGGGCCGTTGCTATATAATCGCCTCCGCTCAAAATGATTGGAGACGTTATATATGAGTCAGGCAAGGCAAGACGGCATCACGATTAAGCAGTGGCTCCCGCTTATCGGGCTCGCCTGTTGTGCGTTCGTGTTCAACACGTCGGAGTTTATGCCCATCGGCCTTCTGACTGATATCGCCGCGTCGTTCTCGCTCACCGAGGCCCAGGCAGGCATCATGATCTCGGTCTACGCCTGGGGCGTCATGCTACTGTCGTTGCCGCTTATGGTGTTTGCCTCGCGCTTCGAGTTCAAGCGTATGCTGCTCGGCGTGCTTGCCGTGTTCTCGCTGGGCCAGTTCCTGTCCGCCGCGGCGCCCACCTATCCTATTTTGGTTTGCGCACGTCTGGTGGTCGCCTGCGCGCATGCCGTGTTCTGGTCGGTCGCTTCGATCATGGCCTCGCGCCTGGTCGACACCCGTCACGGGGCGCTCGCCATCAGCATGATCGCCACGGGCTCGTCCATCGCGCAGATTTTCGGCCTGCCGATCGGCCGCGCCATCGGCCTGGCCGTGGGCTGGCGCATGACGTTTGCCGTGGTTGGGGCCTTCTCTGCCGCCGCGGTGGTGTACCAGGCAGCGGTGTTTCCGGCCATGCCAGCGGGTGAGCGCTTTACCGTTAAGCAGCTGCCCGAGCTGCTCAAGAACCCGTTCCTCATCGCGCTTTATGCGGTCACGGTCTTCATGGCGACTGGCTATTATGCGGGTTACAGCTATATCGAGCCCTTCTTGGCACAGGTCGCGCACGTCGACGCGGGCGCCATCACCATGACGCTGACGGCGTTTGGCTGCTCCGGTCTGCTCGGAAGCTGGCTGTTCGGCCGACTGTTCGATGGGCATCGCTTTCCGTTCTTGGCTATCACACTCTCCGGCGTGCCTGTGGCTCTGCTGCTCATGGGTCCGGTTGCACCGTCGTTCGTCGCCGTTCTCGCTGTTTGCGCGCTATGGGGCTGCTGCTCCACGGCCTTTAATGTGGCGTTTCAAGCCGAGCTCATCAAGTACACGCCGGCAGACTCGTCGGCCGTCGCCATGTCGATCTTCTCGGGCCTGTTCAACCTCGGTATCGGCACGGGTACCGCGATCGGCGGAGCCGTGGTTTCGGGTCCCGGTATCGCTTGGATTGGCTTCGTGGGCGGGGCGATTACCGTCGTGGGCGTCATCCTCGCCATCACCATACTGTTCCCGGCCATCCGCCGCGCCAAGCCCGTCGCCTAATCACGTTCCCTCATTAGTTGCGGTGGAATAGCTCCTGTTTAAGGCCTCTGAAGGCCCAAGCAGGAACTAATCCACCGCAACTTATTTTGGGGAAGAGGATACAAGCCGGGCATACAATGGATGTCGTTGTGTTGAGCTTACCGGGAGGTTGCTATGTGGGCATACGAGACGACGTTCTATCAGATCTATCCGCTGGGCTTTTGCGGAGCTCCGTGCGAAAACGCCGCGCCCGTTGCCGAGGATGAGCTCGCCCAGGCTGCCAACGCCGCGCCCAACCCCGATGCGCCCATCATGAAAATCGCCCAATGGGCCGACTACCTGCAAGAGCTCGGCATCGGTGCTGTGCTCATTAACCCGCCGCTCGAATCCGACAGCCATGGCTACGACACGCGCAGTCTGCGCCATATCGATCGTCGCCTGGGCGGGGATGCCGACTTTGCCGCCGTGTGCGAGACGCTGCATGCCCACGGCATCCGCGTAGTGCTCGATGCGGTCTTCAACCATGTGGGCCGTGGCTTTTGGGCCTTCCGCGATGTGCAGGAGCGCAAGTGGGACTCGCCCTACAAGGACTGGTTCCACATTAGCTTTGACGGCGACTCCTGCTATGGCGACGGCTTTTGGTACGAGGGCTGGGAAGGCCATTTTGAGCTCGTGAAGCTCAACCTGCAAAATCCCGCCGTGGTCGACTACCTGCTCGAGTCCGTGCGCCGTTGGGCCGACGTATTTGGCGTCGACGGCCTGCGCCTGGACGTTGCCTATATGCTCGACCGCGACTTTATGCGCCGCCTGCACGCCTTTACCCGCGAGCTCAAGCCCGACTTCGTGCTGATCGGCGAGACGCTTCACGGCGACTACAACGAGATCGTCAACGACGAGATGCTCGACTCCTGCACCAACTACGAGTGCTACAAGGGCCTGTACTCTAGCTTTAACTCGGTCAATATGTTCGAGATCGCGCACTCGCTGCACCGTCAGTTTGGCGGCGACCCGTGGTGTATCTACCGCGGCAAACACCTGCTGTCGTTTGTCGACAACCACGACGTGCCGCGCCTGGCGAGCATCCTGACGGACAAGTCCTGCCTACGCCCCGCCTATGGCATGCTCTTTGGCATGCCGGGCATCCCATGCGTCTACTATGGCAGCGAGTGGGGGATTGCCGGCGAAAAGGGCGGCCCCGATGGCGACTGGGCGCTGCGCCCCGCGCTCGATGAGCCTGCGCCCAACGAGCTGACGGCCTTCATCAAGCAGCTCACGCACCTGCGCTCGACAGACGATGCGGCGGCACGCGCTCTCAACTACGGCGCGTACCGCAACGTGGTGATCCAGAACAAGCAGCTGCTGTTCGAGCGCGCCTGCGACGGCGCGACGGTGCTCGTGGCGGTGAATGCCGTAGACGAGCCTTACACCTTTGGCGCCGGCGAGCTCAACGGCTCCTTTGTCGATCTGCTTGCCGACGACGCGCTCGCGGTCGAGCTGACGGGTACCCTCGAGCTTGCGCCCTACGAGGTGCGCTATCTGTTGAGGGCCTAGGCCATGGCTGCGTCTGACGAGGGCTATCAGCATATTGAGCATGGGTTTGAGCCCGTGTTCGACCAGCACTCGCGCGTTTTGGTGCTCGGATCGTTTCCCTCGGTGCTTTCGCGCGCCAATGATTTTTATTACGGTAACCCCCAGAACCGCTTTTGGCGCGTGATGGCCGCGTGCCTCGGTGTGCCCGTGCCGCCCAACGAGGGCGGCCTTTTGGCGGACAGCGAGCCCGCGACGCTCGACGTCTCGATTGCCGCCAAGCGCTCCATGCTGCTGAACGGCGGCGTAGCCCTGTGGGATGTGATTGAGAGCTGCGACATTAAGGGCTCGAGTGACGCGAGCATTCGCAACGTTGTGCCGGCACATATCGAGCGCATTACCGATGTCACGCCGATTGAGGTCGTTATCTGCAACGGCGGCGCGGCCGGGCGGCTCTACAAACGCTATCTACAAGAGCGGACGGGGCTACCTGCCATCGTGCTGCCGTCGACGAGTCCTGCCAACGCGGCGTGGCGTTTGGAGCGGCTTGTCGAGCGTTGGAGTGAAGCCGTTGACTGGGCAGCTTATTAATTTAGATTATTGATTGAGTGCGGGCGCCGAGGTGTTTCAGAACGCCTCGCCAGATCGGCGCGGGCACGGCTGGCTCGGCGCAAACCATGCCATTGGTGTCGATGTCCTCGGCACTGCCGCCGCCGAGTCGCTGCGCATGCTCAACCGAGCAACCCATACGCACCGCACCCACGAGCTTGTCCATGGCTTCGGAAAACGGTCGGCGCAAGAGGCCCATGCGCGGGGAGTGGCGAAGCGCTGCGATGCCGCTGCCGGCGCAGATGGCAACGCCGCCACACCACGTTAGTTTACGGAGCTCGCAAGCTTCCCGCAGGCGCTTGACGGGCATGTGCGCCCCCTCGGTGCTTCTGTGGGCAACCTGCACGACGACATAGACGCGTGTCTCTGCATTCCCAAGGCGATCGAGCATCTGCTCGACAGTGATCATCGCCCCGTCATCAAATGCATCATCAACGGCGAGCACGAGGCCATCGGCGGCAGTATCGTCATCATCCGCCTTCAAGTCGACCGGTCGGGGGAGTACAGTGCCGGAAAGCTGTGCATAGGCGGCGATGGCATCCTGCAGGTCCCAGAGCAAAAACTCAAGATCGGCGCTCTCGGGAATGCTGATATACGCAATGGTTTGCAACGTCTTGGGCTTATCGCCGCGCGCGATCGTCTCCATGCCGCCTCCTTTCCGGTTGGTTTCCGTTTAGGTTACACCGTCTGGTGGCGCCTCGCCGCGCTATCCTAGTGCAACCCTTACGAAAGGAACGCCATGCGCCTGCCCATGAATACCTCGCTTGCCACGCTCAGGCCCTCCGGCATCCGCCGAATCAACGCGCTCGCCGCCCAGCACCCAGGATGCATTGCGCTCGCGCTCGGCGAGCCTGATTTTCCCACGCCCGACGTGATTGGCGCCGAGGTGACCGCCGCACTGGACCGCGGTGACACGCACTATCCGCCCAACAACGGTCGCCCCGCCCTGCGCGAGGCGCTGTCTGCCTACATGGGGGACGCGGGCCTTGCGTTTTCGGCCGACGAGGTCATCCTGACCGACGGCGCGACCGAGGCCCTGTCGGCAACATTCATGGCTATGCTCAATCCCGGCGACGAGGTTATTATCCCCACGCCGGCCTTTGGCCTGTACGAGAGCATCGTCGTAGCCAATCACGCCAAAGCGGTCTTTTTGGATACGGAGCCTGCGCAATTCCAGATTGACGAGGAAGCGCTTCGCGCCTGTGTGACCCCGGCGACCAAGGCCATCGTTATCTGCTCGCCCAACAATCCCACGGGCTGCATTCTCAACGCGGCGTCGCTCGACGCCGTGGCGCGCGTAGCGGAGCAGGCGGGTATCTACGTAGTCTGCGACGACGTATACAACCGCCTCGTCTATGTGGATGGTTACGAGCGTTTTGCCCAGCGACACCCGGAGCTACGCGAGCAGACGGTCGTCATCGAGAGCTTCTCCAAGCCCTGGGCCATGACCGGCTGGCGCTTGGGTTGGCTCGCAGCCGCAGCTCCCGTTATCGCCGAGATTGGCAAAGCTCACCAATATCTGGTGTCGAGTGCCGTCTCCTTCGAGATGGACGCTGCTGCCCGAGCCCTCACCGTCGACCCCACCCCCATGCTCGAAGTCTACCGAGCCCGCCGCAAACGCGTGCTCGCAGCCTTAAACGCCATGGGCCTCGACGCAGTAGGGCCCGCAGGAGCCTTCTACGCTTTCCCGAGCATCAAACAATTCGGCCTAACAAGCGAAGCCTTCTGCATGAAAGCCATCAAAGAGGCAAACGTAGCCCTAGTCCCGGGTGACTGCTTCGGCACCGAAGGCCACATCCGCCTAAGCTACTGCGTCTCCGACGAAAACCTGGACGAAGGCCTCCGCCGCCTGTCCAACTTCCTTTCAACCCTGTAGCCCAACGGGACCAAACCCATCAGCCCACCGACCCAAGCATTATGCGCGGGGCGCGCCGGCCAACGGACACGAGGATTCGCAGCAAAGGCAACGTAGCTCCGGCCGGGAGGGGCAGGGCGAGTTTTCCGTAGATTCCGCACGAGCCGAAGGCCACTTAATGTGGCCTTCGTGCGAGCCCAGGACTTGACCGAGCGGAAAACTCGCCCTGCCCCTCCCGGCCGGAGCGTATGCAGGGTTTGTGTACGAATCCTCGCGCCCGTTGACCGACGCCGGGGTCCCCGCCATAATACTTTCGGTTCACGCACGAATCCGCTGCCAGAGACAGCCGGTGCAAACGGGCATCGCCCGCGAGCTTAATGGGATATCCCGCCAGCCGAGGTGGTCGAGTAGATATGTCTTCTCGCCCCCGTCGCTCATGCAGCGTGGGGGCTTTCTTTTTGGACATGCCCCCGTCACGTCCTTGTGGCGGACCGTGCCCGGAAAGAATTCGAGGAGGTGTAATTCATGCCCCAGCAGTACAAAATCGACAAGGTTGCAGAGATCGAGTCCCGTATCGCCGAGAACGCCGGTCTGTTCGTCGTCAACTACAACGGTCTGACGGTTAAGCAGGCTCAGGAGCTGCGTCATCAGCTTCGCGAGTGCGGCGCCGAGATGAAGGTCTACAAGAACAACCTGGTCAAGATCGCTCTCAAGAACCAGGAGCAGCCCGAGCTCGACGAGATCCTCGCCGGCCCTGTCGCTTATGTGTTCTACGAGACCGAGCCGGTCGAGGCCGCTAAGGCCCTTAAGGACTTCTCCGCTAAGTCCAAGGGCGTCCTTGAGATCAAGGGCGGTATCTCCGACGGCAAGGCCGTTTCCGCTGATGATGTTAAGGCTATCGCCGAGCTGCCCACCAAGGATCAGCTTCTCGGCCAGATCGCCGGTCTCATCTCCGGTTTCGCTCGCGACATCGCTGTCTGCGTCAACGGCGTTTCCTCTGGTCTCGCTCGTTCGATCCAGCAGGTCTCCGAGCAGAAGGCAGCCTAGTCGCTGTTTTCACCCGCGGCGGCAACGCCGCACCCCAGGCGCATTCGCGCCGTGTTTTAACTGATCTCCGTGCACAGACACGGAAACCGAAAGGACTTAGAAATGGCTAAGCTTACCACCGATGAGATCATCGATGCTCTTAAGGAAATGACCCTTCTCGAGGCTTCCGAGCTCGTCAAGGCTATCGAGGACACCTTCGGCGTTTCCGCCGCTGCTCCTGCCGCTGTTGTCGCCGCTCCCGCTGCTGGCGCTGCTGAGGCCGAGGAGAAGACCGAGTTTGACGTCGTGCTCGAGGGCTTCGGCGACAACAAGATCCAGGTCATCAAGGCCGTCCGTGAGCTCACCAACCTTGGCCTGAAGGAGGCCAAGGAGGTCGTCGAGGGCGCTCCCAAGGCTGTTCTCGAGGGTGCCAAGAAGGAGGACGCCGAGGCTGCCAAGGAGAAGCTCGAGGCTGCTGGCGCTGCTGTCACCCTCAAGTAATCAGGCTTTCTCGCCAGATTTCTTTGCAGACGGGACTCGCTATGCGAGCCCCGTCTTTTTTGTTATGACCCCTCATTCCCATTGCTCGGCATGCAGAACACCGTTGTCTTCGCCGTGCCAATCCCGTTACCGCTGGGGCGTAAAATTGCACCATTCGAGCAATAATTTGCGTTGACCTGCTGAAGAATTGCGTTTGCCTTACGGCGACGTATGTCTCCGGCGGTAAGATACTTCGGTATCGCAATTTGGTCTGCGGCCGCCGTGCCGCACGCACAGGGCGCATTCTGCGCCTGCGAAAGGATCCTTGAATAACATGAAGGCAATCATCCCCGCCGCCGGTCTTGGCACGCGTTTTCTGCCTGGCACCAAGTGCACGCCCAAAGAGATGCTGCCGGTGCTCGACAAGCCGGTCATTCAGTATGTCGTTGAGGAGGCACTCGACCCCGAGGAGGTCGACGATGCCATCATCGTTACCTCGCCCGGTAAGCCCGAGCTGCTGAGCTATTTCCAGCCCGACCGCTCGCTCGAGAACCTGCTGCGCGAGCGCGGCAAGAACGCCTATGCCGATGCCGTCGCCCACGCTGGCGGTATGCCGGTCGACTTCCGTTATCAGTACGAGCCCAAGGGCCTCGGCCATGCTATCCGCTCTGCTGCCGACGCCGTGGCAGGGGAGAACTTCCTGGTTCTTCTGGGCGACTACGTTGTGCCTAACCGCGACATCTGCGACAAGATGCTCGCCGTTTCCAAGGAGCACGGTGGCGCTTCGGTTATCGCCGTCGCTGCTTGCTCGCCCGAGGAAGTCAGCCGCTATGGCGTTATCGCCGGCGAGCGCGTCGGTTCGCTCGAGGGCGCCGAGGGCGTTGCCGATGCCGAGCCGGGTGCCGTGTGGCGCATCGGCGGCCTGGTGGAGAAGCCCGCTCCCGAGGCGGCTCCGTCCAACCTGTACATCGTCGGTCGCTACCTGCTGAGCCCGCTGGTCATGGACCTGCTGGCCGATCAGCAGGCCGGTAAGGGCGGCGAGATTCAGCTGACCGACGCCATGGCACGTTCGCTCGACCGCGAGGCCATGTACGCTGTCGTCATCGATCCGCTCTCGGGCTACGACACTGGTACCCCGTCTGGCTGGATGGCCACCAACGCCCTCATGGCCGCAAGCGACCCCCGCTTTGCCGATGCCTTCTGGGACGCCATCGACGAGCGCGGCGGCTTGATGCGTAAGTAAGCCTTCGGGCATCGACATTTACGGGCGTGGATCTCGGTTCGCGCCCGTTTTTTTGTTCGGGCTGCAATCGTGGCTCCGGAAAGTGCGACCCACAATTTGATCGAATTCTGGGACGCGCTTTCCGGTTAGGGCCCATAGCGGAAAGTGCGACCCGGAATTTCGGCTCAGAACGGGATATGCTTTCCCAAACAGGGCACAACCGGAAACTGCGTCCCAGTTTGAGGCCTCAAAACGGGACGCAGCTTCCGCCTGATCAATCCTCGCCGCCATTCCGTCGTCGGCAGCCCGCATCAGCAGAACTGTTCACAGAAAATATATGAACAGATGTTCGGTACATACCTATCTACCTGCACATTTTCTGTCGAAAAACTTTGCTACTCCAAAAACTCAATCGCGTCAAGGCTTTTCTTGCTCAACGGTCGGTACCTGATAAACTATTAGGTTGCGATAACTGGCGAAGCTATGCCTCGCCAACCCACCGAGCATTTCCGTGAAGGAGGAAAAACCTGGTGACCTACGCATACACTGCCACTGAGCGCAAGCGCGTCAGCTTCGGGAAAATCCCGGAGGCCATGGAGCTCCCCAACCTTATCTCTGTTCAAAGGGAATCCTTTGAGCGTTTTAAGGACGAGGGCCTTCGTGAGGCGTTCAAGGAATCCAGCCCCATCCAGAGCCAGAACCATGTTCTCGAGGTTACCTTCGGCGAGCATCAGTTCGGCGATCCCGCGCACACCGTCGAGGAGTGCCGCGAGAAGGACATGACCTATCAGGCTCCGCTTCTGACCGACGTCCGTCTCACCAACAAGGAGACCGGCGAGATCAAGGAGCAGCTCGTCTTTATGGGCGACTTCCCCATGATGACCGATCAGGGCACCTTTATCATCAACGGTACCGAGCGTATCGTCGTCTCGCAGCTCGTCCGCTCCCCGGGCGTGTACTACAGCTCCGAGATGGATTCGGGCAAGCAGATCTACAAGGCCCAGATTATCCCGTCCCGCGGTGCCTGGCTCGAGTTTGAGGTCGACAAGCGCGATCAGCTCATGGTCTCCATCGACCGTAAGCGCAAGCAGAGCGCCACGATGTTCCTACGCGCCCTTGGCATCGCCGTCACCAACGACGATATCATCGAGCTGCTCGGCAACTCCGATGTGATCAAGCGCACCCTCGAGCGCGATACCGCCCTTACCCGCGAGGATGCTCTTATCGAGATCTACCGTCGCCTGCGCCCGGGCGAGCCTCCCACCGTGGATGCCTCCCGCAGCCTGCTCGAGGGCCTGCTCTTCAACCCGCAGCGCTACGATCTGGCCCGCGTCGGTCGTTACAAGGTCAACAAGAAGCTCAACCTCACCACCGAGGAAGAGGTCACGGTGCTCACCGACGAGGATATCGTCGCGACGCTGCGCTACCTGCTGTCCCTCGCTGCCGGCGAGCAGGGTTTCAAGGTCGACGACATCGACCACTTTGGCAACCGCCGCATCCGCACCGTCGGCGAGCTTGTCGCCAACCAGTTCCGTATTGGCATGAGCCGTATGGAGCGCGTCGTCCGTGAGCGCATGAGCTCCCAGGACATCGACGAGATCACCCCGCAGTCGCTCATCAACATCCGCCCGATCGTGGCCTCCATCAAAGAGTTCTTCGGTTCCTCGCAGCTCTCGCAGTTCATGGACCAGGCGAACCCCCTGACCGGTCTGACCCACAAGCGCCGTCTGTCCGCACTCGGCCCTGGCGGTCTTGCCGGCCACAAGTCGGGCTCCAGCCGCCGCACCAACGTGCCGACGGCCGTCCGCGACGTTCACAACTCGCACTACAGCCGCATGTGCCCGATCGAGACCCCCGAAGGCCCCAACATCGGCCTGATCGGCTCGCTTGCCCTCTACGCCCGCGTCAACGAGTACGGCTTCATCGAGGCTCCGTTCCGTCGCGTCGAGAACGGCGTTGCCACCGACCAGATCGACTGGATGACCGCTGACGAGGAAGAGAAGCACGTCATCGCGCCGGCCAACACGCCGCTCGATCCCAAGACCAACGAGTTCATCACGACCGATGCCGGGGGCAAGATCGTCCGTCCGCACACCGTGATCGCCCGTACCCGCGACTTCGACGGCTCCTTCGGCGCTCCCGCCGACGTGCCCGTCGAGGACGTCGACTACATGGACGTCTCGCCGCGTCAGATGCTCTCCGTCGCGGCCACGCTGATTCCGTTCCTGGAGCACGACGACGCCAAGCGTACGCTGATGGGCGCTAACATGCAGCGTCAGGCCGTGCCGCTGGTTCACCCTGCCGCTCCCTATGTCGGTACCGGTATGGAGCGTCGCGCCGCCCTGGACTCCGGCGAGGTCACCCTGGCCAAGAACGCCGGCGAGGTCATCTTTGCCGACGCCGCCAAGATCATCGTCAAGCATGCCGGCGGCATGGACGAGTATCACCTGGCCAAGTACCAGCGCTCCAACCAGTCCACCTGCATCAACCACCGTCCGCTCGTGCGTGTCGGTGACACCGTTGAGCAGGGCGAGCCCCTGGCTGACGGTCCTTCGACCGATCATGGCGAGCTCGCACTGGGTCAGAACCTCACTGTGGCCTACATGCCGTGGGAAGGCTTTAACTACGAGGACGGTATCGTCGTGTCCGAGCGCCTGGTGGCCGAGGACCTGCTGACGACCATCAACATCACCCGTCACGAGATCGACGCTCGCGACACCAAGCTCGGCCCCGAGGAGATTACCCGCGAGATCCCCAACCTCTCCGAGGACATGCTTGCCAACCTCGACGAGGACGGCATCATCCGCATCGGCGCCGAGGTCGGCCCTGGCGACATCCTGGTCGGCAAGGTCACGCCTAAGGGCGAGAGCGCTCTGACCGCCGAGGAGCGCCTGCTGCGCGCCATCTTCGGTGCCAAGGCCCACGACGTCCGCGACACCTCCCTCAAGATGCCTCACGGCGCTTACGGCCGCGTCATCGACGTCGTCCGCTTTAGCCGCGAGAACGGCGACGACCTGGCTCCCGGCGTCAACGAGCAGGTGCGCGTCTACGTCGCCCAGCGTCGTAAGATCCAGCAGGGCGATAAGATCGCCGGCCGCCACGGCAACAAGGGTGTTATCTGTAACGTTCTGCCGGTCGAGGACATGCCCTACATGGCTGACGGTACCCCGATCGACGTTATCCTCAACCCGCTGGGCGTTCCTTCGCGTATGAACGTCGGCCAGCTGCTCGAGTGCCACCTTGGCTGGGCTGCTGCCTGCGGTTGGGATACCGAACAGGCCGACTCCGACAAGTACGTCCCCGGTCCGTTCTTCACCGCCACGCCCGTCTTCGACGGCGCCAAGGAGGACGAGATCGCCGAGGTCATCCGTCGTGCCAACAAGAACATGCTCAACAAGGCCACCGCTGCCTTTGGCGATCACATGCGCCCCGAGT
The DNA here is from genome assembly GCA_900542155.1 of uncultured Collinsella sp. GTDB lineage: Bacteria > Actinomycetota > Coriobacteriia > Coriobacteriales > Coriobacteriaceae > Collinsella. The sequence continues at coordinate 177,669 of UQMD01000001.1, read as the reverse complement.
TCGTCACCCAGCTTGACGAGCGCGGCAAGACCCGTCTGTTCGACGGCCGCACCGGTGAGGAGTTCCGCGAGCCCATTACCGTGGGTACGTCCTACATCCTCAAGCTCGGCCACATGGTCGACGACAAGATCCACGCCCGTTCGACCGGCCCTTACAGCCTGGTTACCCAGCAGCCTCTGGGCGGCAAGGCCCAGTTCGGCGGCCAGCGCTTCGGCGAGATGGAAGTTTGGGCACTGTACGCTTACGGTGCTTCCAACGTCCTGCAGGAGATCCTGACCGTCAAGTCCGACGATACCGTGGGCCGCGTCAAGACCTACGAGTCCATCGTCAAGGGCGAGAACGTTCCTGTCCCGGGTATCCCCGAGTCCTTCAAGGTTCTCGTCAAGGAGATTCGCTCCCTCGCACTGGACATCGAGCCCATGCACGATGCCGACGAGGACGCCTCCGCCCCTGTGACCGCCGAGGAGACCTCCGCTCTCGACGACCTGGCTGCGCTCGCCGGCGTTGACGCCGACGTCGAGGCCGAGGATGCCGAGACCGCCGAGGCGCCCGAGGCTGTCGCCGCCACGACCACTGATAAGGAGTAGTTGACTGTGGCAGATTTCGAAGCTACTGATTTTGACTCGGTAAAGATCTCCCTTGCCTCCGCCGACCAGATCCGTTCCTGGTCGCACGGTGAGGTCAAGAAGCCGGAGACCATCAATTACCGTACCCTCAAGCCCGAGAAGGACGGCCTGTTCTGCGAGAAGATCTTCGGTCCCGCCAAGGACTGGGAGTGCTCCTGCGGCAAGTACAAGGGCATCCGCTTTAAGGGCATCGTCTGCGAGCGCTGCGGCGTCGAGGTCACCTCGGCCAAGGTGCGTCGCGACCGCATGGGCCACATCGAGCTCGCCGCTCCCGTGTCCCACATCTGGTACTTCAAGAGCCCCACGAGCTTCCCGATGAGCCGTATGCTCGACATCAAGTCCAAGGACCTCGAGAAGGTTCTGTACTTTGCCAGCTACATCATCACCGAGGTTGACTACGAGGCTCGCGAGGCCGACGCTGACGACCTGCGCGAGGAGCTCGCCGCCGATCTGGAAGAGATCAATGCCGAGTGCGCCCGCCAGATCGAGTCCCTCAAGGAGCAGGGCGACCCCGAGAACTTTGACGAGTTCTCCGACGAGGAGCCGCTGACCCCCGAGGAGATCGCCTCTGGCATCGTCGACATCGAGGAAGAGTGCAAGGACGAGAAGCAGCTCCGCACGGACGCCTTCAACGCCTTCATGAAGCTCACCGAGCGCGACCTCATCTCCGATGAGCCGCTGTTCCGCGAGATGACCCGCTACTACTCCATGTACTTCAAGGGTGGCATGGGTGCCGAGGCCGTCCGCGACCTGCTCGCTGCCATCGACCTTCCTTCCGAGGCCGAGAAGCTCAAGGCCATCATTGCCGACGAGGATTCCCAGAAGCAGAAGCGCGAGAAGGCCGTCAAGCGCCTCGAGGTCGTTGACGCCTTCCTGAAGGGTGGCAACAGCCCCGCGAACATGATCCTGGATGTCATCCCGGTCATTCCGCCCGATCTGCGCCCGATGGTCCAGCTCGACGGCGGTCGCTTTGCCGCGTCCGACCTCAACGACCTGTATCGTCGCGTGATCAACCGTAACAACCGACTCAAGCGCCTGCTCGACCTGGACGCCCCTGCGATCATCGTGAACAACGAGAAGCGCATGCTCCAGGAGTCTGTGGACGCCCTGTTCGACAACGGCCGCCGTGGTCGCCCGGTCTCTGGCCGTGGCGGTCGCCCGCTCAAGTCGCTCGCCGAGGCCCTCAAGGGCAAGCAGGGTCGTTTCCGTCAGAACCTGCTGGGCAAGCGTGTTGACTACTCCGGCCGTTCGGTTATCGTTACCGACCCCAAGCTGCTGCTGCACCAGTGCGGTCTGCCCAAGACCATGGCGCTGGAGCTCTTCAAGCCCTTCGTCATGAAGCGCCTGGTCGAGCTCGGCAAGGTCGAGAACATCAAGGGCGCCAAGCGCGCTATCGACCGCGGTGCCACCTTTGTGTGGGATATCCTCGAAGAGGTCATCGACGGCCGCGTCGTGCTGCTCAACCGTGCACCGACCCTGCACCGTCTGTCCATCCAGGCCTTTGAGCCGGTGCTGGTCGAGGGCAAGGCTATCCACCTGCATCCGCTGGTCTGCTCGCCCTTCAACGCCGACTTCGACGGCGACCAGATGTCTGTCCATGTGCCGCTGTCCAGCCAGGCTCAGGCCGAGGCTCGCGTGCTTATGCTCTCTGCGAACAACCTGCGCTCGCCGGCATCCGGCAAGCCGGTTAACATCCCCTCGCAGGACATGATCATCGGTGTGTACTACCTGACCCAGGTCCGCGACGGTCTGCCGGGCGAGAACCACGTGTTCGCCAGCTTCGACGACGCGCTGCACGCCTATGACTGCCGCTCCGAGGTCGACATGCAGGCCAAGATTCAGGTCCGCGTGTCCGCTGCCGACGCCAATGTCATCAACGAGGACGGCACCCGTATCTTCCGCGTCAAGAACGGCAAGAACGAGTTTGTCGACTACGACGTCACCGGCAACAAGACCGCGCGCTTCGAGACCTCTATCGGCCGCATCATCTTCAACCGCCAGTGCCTGCCCGAAGACTATGAGTTCATGAACTACAAGATGGTCAAGGGCGACGTGGCCAAGCTGGTTGCGGACTGCTGCGATCGTTACCCCGAGGCCAAGGTCGGTCCGATCCTCGACGCCATCAAGTACTCCGGCTTCCACTACGCTACCCGCGCCGGCCTCACCATCTCGGTGTGGGACGCTCTCATCCCTGCCGAGAAGCAGGAGCTGCTCGATCGCGCCCAGGCCAACGTCGACCAGATCAACGAGTACTTCGAGGAGGGCTTCATCAACGAGACGGAGCGCCACATCGAAGTCGTTAACGAGTGGACCGCTTGTACCGATAAGGTCGCAGCGCTCATGCTCGACTTGTTCGACGAGGAGAACCCGCTCTACATGATGGCCGACTCCGGCGCCCGTGGTTCTAAGACCCAGCTGCGTCAGCTCGGCGGCATGCGTGGCCTGATGGCAGACATGTCCGGCGAGACGATCGACCTTCCCATTAAGGCGAACTTCCGCGAGGGCCTGCTGCCGCTCGAGTACTTCATTTCGACCTACGGCGCCCGTAAGGGCCTGGTCGATACCGCATCCCACACCTCGGACTCTGGTTACCTGACCCGTCGTCTGGTCGACGTGGCCCAGGACGTCATCGTCCGCGAGGAGGACTGCGGTACGCACGAGGGCGTCACCTACAACCTCATCATCCCCGGCACCACCGACCTCAACACCGACCTCGTCGGCCGTTGCTTCATTGAGGACGTCGTGGCCCCCGATGGCACCGTGCTCTTTGAGCAGGACGGCTACATCGAGAAGGTCGCTGACATCCAGAAGATGGTCGATGCGGGCCTCAAGAAGGTTAAGCTCCGCGCGCTGCTCACCTGCCGCTCCAAGTACGGCGTGTGCCAGAAGTGCTACGGCTGGGATCTTTCCACCCGTCGTCCGGTCGCCATCGGTACCGCGGTCGGCATTATTGCTGCCCAGTCCATCGGCGAGCCCGGTACGCAGCTTACGATGCGTACCATTCACTCCGGCGGCGTCGCTGGCGTCGACGATATTACGCAGGGTCTGCCTACGGTCAGCCGTATGTTCGATATCGTCGGTAACGTCAACGAGAAGATTCTGGGTCGCGAGGCCGAGCTGGCTCCGTACTCCGGCCACCTCTCGATTAAGCCCGAGAAGTCCGAGTACGTGCTGACGCTCACCGACTCCGAGGACCACACCCGTGTCCTCGACGAGCGTCGCGTCCCCGCTTCGGTGCGCTTCATGCCCGAGATTGAGGACGGCTGCGAGGTTCGCGCCGGCGACCAGATCACCAAGGGCTTCGTCAACTTCCGCAACCTGCGCAAGCTGACCGACATCGAGTCGACGATGCACACCTTCGTCGAGAGCGTCAAGGACGTCTACACCAGCCAGGGCGTCGACCTGAACGACAAGCACATCGAGGTGCTCGCACGTCAGATGCTGCGTCGCGTTCAGATCACCAACCCCGGCGACTCCAAGTACCTGCTTGGTCAGTACGTCGACCGCTACGAGTTCGCCGACGAGGTCGAGCGCGTTGCCCGTCTGGGCGGTCAGGCTCCCGTGGCCGAGCCCGTCATCCTGGGTACGCTCAAGGTCGCGTCCAACATCGACTCCTGGCTGTCGAGCGCTTCGTTCATCCGTACCGCCGGCGTCCTTACCGAGGCTGCTATTGAGGGCAAGGTCGACCACCTGCTCGACCTTAAGTCCAACGTCATCGTCGGTAAGAAGATCCCGGCTGGTACTGGCCTCAAGCCCTACGCCAACGCCAAGCTGACGTATCGCACGGCCGACGGCTACGTGGACATCGATGGCCCGGCTTCGCCCAACGCCAAGTCGCTGCCCGAGTGGGCTCCTGTGGAGCTCAAGGACCTGGACGAGCAGCTCCCGCAGCAGCTCGACTGGGCCGGCTACGACGAGTTCGGCGGTGCTGACGGTTCGTTCACCCGCAACGGCCACACCATCTCCGCCGAGAAGGCTCGCCTGTACCTGTTCGACGACCTGGGCGTGTCGCAGCGCTGGACCAACAAGTTCAGCGAGGTCGGCATCGAGACGGTCGGCGACCTGGTCGGCAAGTCCGAGGAGGATCTGCTGCGCATCGATGGCATCGGTGCCAAGGCGATCGAGGAGCTCCGTGACGGCCTGGAGGCCCACGACCTGCTCTACATCCTCGAGAACAACGACGACGTTGCCGACGAGGAAGACCTCTCGCAGCTGCTGCAGATGGTCTTTAGCCCCGACGGTCCGGACGACATCCTGCTGGGCACCTCCGCCACGCCGACGCATCACGCCGACGCCGACGAGGAGCTCCTGGGCGCCCCGATCGACGACAAGAAGGCTCCCGCCAACGGTGCCATCAACGAGGACATGGCTTCCCTCGACGAGCTGCTCAACCAGCTCGTGGACACCGACGATGCCGAAGAGGCCAAGGACAACGACGAGGAGTAACTAGTTCCGCCGTTCTAACGAACGGCGGCGACCTCCGTCGCTGCGCGGCCCCCAGAGCTACAATCTGTCATTCAAAAGGCAGGGCATGACCAAAAGGTCAATGCCCTGCCTTTTTCATGCCATCTTGTACGCTCTGGGGGCCGCTCGCTTGCGTATGCTCAACCTGTTGCGTTCCGTTGATCCCTTGCCAAAAAGGGACAGGTTTATTTTGGTAGGTTTTTCCTGCTTGGATTTGAAACATTTCGTTCGGCCAAAGCGTATCTATGGTGAGGACCTCATCAAGAACCATCAGCGTCACCGGGAGGTGATTATGGAAGAACAAGCTTTTAGACAGGCGGTCGAAGACCACCGGGATGTCGTGTTTCGGATCGCATTGACGTATCTGCGTGATCGCGCTGACGCCGACGATGTCGCTCAAGACGTCTTTCTTAAGTTGCTCAAAAGCGACGCGCAATTTGAAAACTGGGAGCATCTTCGTCGATGGCTTATCCGGGTCACGATCAATGAATGTAAATCTCTCTTTCGAAAGCCATGGAGGCGCGTGGAGGATATTGAGAATCTGGCCGATTCGCTTTCGACGGCGCAGGAGGAGACCAAGGCGGTCCTGTCAGACGTTATGCGACTTCCGGAGCGATTCCGTATTCCTATCGTGCTCTATTACTATCTGGGCTTCTCGACTTCAGAAATTGCCGAGTTACTGCATGTGCCAGCCGCGACCGTTCGAACGCGTTTAGCTCGCGGCAGATCGAAGCTCAAGTTCATCCTAGAGGAGGGCGACCGTGAAATCCAACCAGATCAAGCAGGCCTTCGAGTCCGTCCAAGCCGATAGCGATCTTGCTGACCGTGTTCTTTATGCCGCTGCTGGCGAGCCGCTTCGCCGAAAGGGTCACGCGAAGCCTCTGTATGTTGCCGTAATCGGATGTCTTGCCGGAGTGCTGGCGACCGGAGGGGTCGCCTACGCTGTTGTCAATTCCAGTTATTTTGCCTCTGCCTGGGGAAACCATGGCAACGGAGAGTCCGTTACCTGGACTCAAGGTGGCTCGTCGGGGACTAAATATACCTACACCAGAGAGTTTGGTGATGGTATCGCGCCCCAAAGCTTGGAGGGTTCAGTACAGAAGGTCAATCTGTCCGTCGAGGGCAACGGCTATACACTCGACATTCATGATATGGCTATCGACCAAAACGGCTGCGGTGCTGTGACGTTTACGCTGTCCAATCCAAATGGTGTTAACTACTACAAGCCGGCAGCAGAGACAGGCGAACTTGTTCTCTATGGTGAAGAAGAACAAGGCATCGGTACACCCAGCATGAACTTCGGCGAGGAATGGGCTGATACACGCTGCACCATTGATAAGGACACATCAAGCGATACTGTCATTAATGGCACGATGTACTTTGCTTCTATGGATCGCGAGCGAGGTTTTCAACATGCGGTCACCTGGAATATCTCGTGGACCGAGGGCGAAGGAGAGGATGCGAAGCCGTTCGAGGCATCGACACCCGAGTTTAGCGTTGAAGCGTACGTCGATACTAAGGAACTCCGCTCCGATGACACGCCTCTCGAGATCAGCCCGTTTTCCATCCAGACGCACATCGATGATCTGGGCATTGACGCAGTCACGAAGAAGTTGACGGTTACCTACAAGGATGGATCGGAGCAGATTATCGAAGATGACGACGCAGGGGCGTTCAACTTATATTTTTCTTATACGCGCAATAGCGGAGAGAACATCTGGGTGCCAACGAAGTTGATTGATGTCGATCAAGTGGTCTCGGTAACCCTCGAGGGCGCGAGGTACACATCAACGGGGGAGACCGAAACGAAAGTACCCTTTACCATCGTCTATTCGTAAGGCTTGAGGCCGCTTCCCAAGAGGGGAAGCGGCCTATTTTGCGTTATATGGACGGTTATTTTGAGCGATATTCGCCTGAATTTCGGAAGTATGCGGCAAAATCTCGATGGGTCGACCACACCGCATATGCTCAAGCGCTCTACCTGCGGGTTTATTATCGCAAAACCCCGGCGTGCTCGGCAGGTCCAGAATTTGCCGCATACTTCCGAAAGCGCCGCCGATTTTCCTATGACAGATGAGGGCGGATCACCGCTGGAGCGCGACGTTTCCGCAGATAAAACCGACCAAAACAAACCTGTCCCTTTTTGGCAGGTAACGTTGCCCCGACGAGCGCGTCGGATTCCCGGTCCGGGCGGCGCGGGGTTAAGTTTGTCGCGAGTTCCGCACGCAAAGGAAAGCACTTAATGTGCTTTCCGTCTTGCGCAGGACTGTAGAGCAGCAAACTTAAACAGCGGGCCGCCCGGGCCGGGGATCCGCCAGCGCGCACAGGAGGGGATTCCTTTTGTGTAGGCTTTGCGGAAATGTGCCAATTTTGGGATACGCCCGGCGGCGTGGTCTGTTGACGGCACAGCTAACGCCACGTATCCTATCGAACTGCGTGTTTCGTAGGGGGATGCTGACCCCTCGATTCAAGCCGTTGCACTTTACAGAAAGCTGGAATCATTCGAGAAGGAGTACGCTTTGCCTACTATTAACCAGCTGGTTCGCCAGGGCCGTCGTTCCGTGCCCAAGAAGTCCAAGAACGCTGCTCTGCAGCACAACTCCCAGAAGCGCGGCGTGTGCACCCGCGTCTTCACCACGAGCCCCAAGAAGCCGAACTCGGCTCTTCGTAAGGTTGCCCGTGTTCGCCTTGTCAACGGCATCGAAGTTACTGCTTACATCCCGGGTGAGGGCCACAACCTGCAGGAGCACTCCATCGTGCTCGTCCGCGGCGGTCGTGTCCGTGACCTCCCTGGTGTCCGTTATCACGTCATCCGTGGCGCCTACGACGCTGCTCCGGTCCAGAACCGTATGCAGGCCCGTTCCAAGTACGGTGCTAAGCGCCCCAAGGCTAAATAAGCCAGATAACGTTTTGATACTTTCGCCGTGTGCCGCCTAAGCGCCGCACGGTAGACACTTAAGGAGATTTCACATGCCGCGTCGTGCAGCAGCTAATCGTCGTGAGGTTCAGCCTGACGCCGTTTACAACAACCGCCTGGTGACTCAGCTCATCAACAAGGTCCTTCTTGACGGCAAGAAGGCCACCGCTGAGCGCATCGTTTACACCGCTTTCGAGATCGTTGCCGAGAAGTCCGAGGGTGGCGACGCTCTCGCTACCTTCAAGAAGGCTATGGACAACGTCAAGCCCACGCTCGAGGTTAAGCCCAAGCGTGTCGGTGGCGCTACCTATCAGGTCCCGATGGAGGTCAACTCCCGTCGTTCCACCGCTCTGGGTATCCGCTGGATCGTCAACTTCTCCCGCGCTCGCAAGGAGAAGACCATGGCCGAGCGTCTCGCCAACGAGATCCTCGACGCTTCCAACGGCCTGGGCGCTTCCGTCAAGAAGCGTGAGGACGTCTTCAAGATGGCCGAGGCCAACCGCGCGTTCTCTCACTATCGTTGGTAAGTTAAGGTAAGGAACTAACATGGCTAAGCCTAAGTACAAGCTTTCCGATACCCGTAACATCGGCATCATGGCTCACATCGATGCCGGTAAGACCACCACGACCGAGCGTATTCTTTACTACACCGGTAAGACCCACAAGATCGGTGAGGTCCATGAGGGCGCTGCCACCATGGACTGGATGGTTCAGGAGCAGGAGCGCGGCGTAACCATTACCTCCGCTGCTACCACGTGCTTCTGGAACAAGGACGGTAAGGACTACCGCATCCAGATCATCGACACCCCGGGCCACGTTGACTTCACCGCCGAGGTCGAGCGCTGCCTGCGCGTCCTCGATGGCGCTGTCGCCGTCTTCGACGCCGTTGCCGGCGTTCAGCCCCAGTCTGAGACCGTTTGGCGTCAGGCTTCTACCTTCAACGTCCCCCGCATCGCCTTCATCAACAAGTATGACCGCGTGGGCGCTGACTTCTTCAACGCTATCGAGACCATGAAGGATCGTCTCGACGCCAACGCCGTGGCCGCTCAGGTCCCGATGGGCGCCGAGGACAACTTCTGGGGCGTCATCGACCTGGTCACCATGACTGCATGGGACTTCAAGGCCGACGAGAAGGGTATGACCTACCCCGAGCCGATGGACGAGATCCCGGCTGAGTTTGCCGACATCGCTGCCACCAAGCGCGAGGAGCTCCTCGACGCTGCTGCCAGCTTTGACGACGAGCTCATGGAGAAGATCCTCATGGAGGAGGACTTCACCGTCGAGGAGCTCAAGGCTGCTCTGCGCAAGGGCGTTCTGGCCAACGAGCTCAACCTCGTCTTCGTGGGTTCCGCCTACAAGAACAAGGGCGTTCAGGAGCTGCTCGACGCTGTCGTCGACTACCTGCCCAGCCCGCTTGACGTCGAGGCCGTCACCGGTACCGATCCGGACACCGGCGAGGAGATTCAGCGTCATCCTTCCTTCGACGAGCCCTTCTCCGGCCTGGTCTTCAAGATCATGACCGACCCGTTCGTCGGTAAGCTCACCTACGTCCGCGTTTACTCCGGCCGCGCCGAGTCCGGCTCCTACGTTGTCAACGCTTCCAACGGTCAGCGCGAGCGCCTCGGCCGCATCCTCGAGATGAACGCCGCCGAGCGTATCGACCGTGACGACGCTGCCGCCGGCGACATCGTCGCTTGCGTCGGCTTCAAGAACTCCACCACCGGTGACACCCTGTGCGCCGAGGGCAAGGAGATCGTCCTCGAGAAGATCGAGTTCGCTAAGCCCGTTATTGACGTTGCCATCGAGCCCAAGACCAAGGCCGAGCAGGACAAGATGTCCCTGGCTCTGACCAAGCTCGCCGAGGAGGACCCGACCTTCCAGGTGTCCACCAACCACGAGACCGGCCAGACCATCATCGCCGGCATGGGCGAGCTGCACCTCGAGATCATCGTCGACCGTCTGCTCCGCGAGTTCAAGGTTGACGCTAACGTCGGTAAGCCCCAGGTTGCCTACCGCGAGACCGCTGGTCACGACGTCGAGAAGGCTGAGGGCAAGTTCGTCCGTCAGTCCGGTGGTCGCGGTCAGTACGGCCACGCCGTCATCAAGCTCGAGAAGATGGAGGAGGGCTTCGGCTACGAGTTCGTCAACGCTATCGTCGGCGGCGTCGTGCCCAAGGAGTACATCCCGTCCATCGACAAGGGCATCCAGGAGGCCCTGAACACCGGTGTTATCGCCGGCTTCCCGGTCCTCGACGTCAAGGTCACCCTGTTCGACGGTTCTTACCACGAGGTCGACTCCTCCGAGGCCGCCTTCAAGATCGCCGGTTCCATGGCTATCAAGGACGCCCTCAAGAAGTCCGATCCGCAGCTGCTCGAGCCGATCATGGCTGTCGAGGTCGAGACCCCCGAGCAGTACATGGGCGACGTTATGGGCAACCTCTCCGGTCGCCGCGGCAAGATCGAGGGCATGGAGGATCGCAAGAACAGCAAGCTCATCCGTGCCAAGGTGCCGCTGGGCGAGATGTTCGGTTACGCTACCGACCTTCGCTCCCAGACCCAGGGCCGTGCATCCTACACGATGCAGTTCGACTCTTATGAGCCCGCGCCCAAGTCCATCGTGGACGAGGTCATGAGCAAGAACGCCTAAGTTCGAGCTCCCTGTTACGTAATCCGCGAGATCATCTCTCGCACTCTTTGGAGGTTTAAGTTGGCTACCCAGAAGATCCGCATTCGCCTCAAGGGCTATGATCACGAGGTCGTCGATCAGTCCGCGAAGCTCATCGTCGAGACCGCTCAGAAGACCGGTGCTCGCGTTTCCGGTCCTGTCCCCCTGCCCACCGAGCGCAACCTGTACACGGTTATCCGCTCGCCGCACGTGAACAAGGACTCCCGTGAGCAGTTCGAGATGCGCACCCACAAGCGCCTCATCGACATCCTCGACCCCACCTCGGGCACCGTTGATTCGCTCATGCGTCTCGACCTCCCCGCTGGCGTCGACATCGACATCAAGCTCTAAGCTTTTTGCCCGATAGTGCGATTTGCAAGGCCGCAGCCCTAAGGGTTGCGGCCTTTTTTGTGCCGATGGGGTAAAGGGTCTACACTACTGAGCTATTCGACAAACGGGTGTATGAGTAAAACTGTTGGGGGCAGATATAGATGGTCGAGTGGATCGTTCGTCGTGCGCAGGGCGACCGTGCGCGCGTGGGAACGTTGACGGGCATGGTGTGTATTCTCGCCAATGTGGCGCTATGTGCTGCGAAGGGTGCAATTGGCGTGCTGTCGGGATCGGTTTCGATCGTGGCGGACGCTATGAACAACCTGTCCGACGCCAGCTCGAACATCGTGAGCGTGCTTGGCTTTAAGCTGGCGAGTAAGCCCGCAGACCCCGAGCATCCTTACGGGCATGGCCGCTACGAGTATCTCTCGGGTCTGGTCGTGGCGGCACTCGTGCTGCTGATCGGCCTTGAGCTTATCAAGTCTTCGGTTGAGCGCGTCATCCACCCCGAACCTGTCGAGTTCTCGCTTGCCCTGGTGGCAGTCCTTGCGCTTTCGATGGTCGTTAAGCTGTGGATGGCGGCCCTCAACCAAAAGCTCGGCGATCGCATTGAGTCCGAGACGCTGCATGCGACCGCTCAGGACTCAAAGAACGATGTCCTAGCCACGGGTGCTGTGCTGGCGTGCGCAATTGTTTCGCAGGTGACGCACATCAATCTTGACGCGTGGGTCGGCCTTGCCGTTGGCGCCTATATTGGCTGGAGTGGCTTTGAGCTTATTCAAGATACAGTGAGCCCGCTTTTGGGCCAGGTACCCGATCCCAAGTTGGTCAAGCACATCCGAGACAAGATCATGAGCTACCCCGGCATTTTGGGCGTTCATGACCTAATGGTTCACGACTATGGCCCGGGCAGGAAGTTCGCAAGTGCGCACGCCGAGATGTCAGCCGAGGCCAGCCCGCTGGAAAGTCACGACACGCTCGATAACATCGAGCAGTCGTTTAGGGTCGAAGACGGCATGATCGTCACGCTCCATTACGACCCCATCGTGACCGACGACCCCAAGGTGGCGAGCATGCGTTTGTGCATTAACGCTATGGCTCAACAGATCGATAGCCGCCTTTCAATTCACGATCTGCGCTGTGTGCCGGGCCCTACGCACACCAACGTGATCTTTGACTGCGTACGTCCCTCGGATTTGGCGATGAGCGCCGAGGACCTAAAGCACGCGCTGGCACAACGGGTCGAATCGGAATATCCCAAGTCGGTCGCAAAGATTACGATCGACGAAGACTACGTAGGCCATACCCACGAGTAGGGCTGCGCCGGTAAAGCTAGGTATACAGAAGGGGAGAGCATGAAGCGTCTATATCTACTCCGCCATGGTCAGACGGAATTCAACGTCAAAAAGCTCGTCCAGGGTCGCTGCGATTCACCGCTCACCGATTTGGGCCGTCAGCAAGCCGGGATGGCAGCCGCATGGCTCAAAGCCCACGGCGTCGTCCCCGACAAAGTGGTCTCATCACCCTTAGGCCGAGCCATGAACACGGCAAGTCTCGTCGCATACGAACTCCTCGGTCCGGACGCCGCAGTCGAGCCCTGCGAAGGCATCATCGAGCGCAGCTACGGCACCTTCGAAGAAGGCCCCCACGACGCCCTGCGCACCGACGTCTGGGACCCGGGCGAGGACCTGGTCCCCTTCGGAGGAGAAGGAAGCCGCGCGCTGCAAGAACGCATGGTAGGTACCCTCACCAATCTCATGGGCGCCGAGGGCATCGAAACCCTCCTAGCAGTAAGCCACGGCAGTGCCAGCCGCCAATTCATCAAAGCCGCCGCTCCAGAGGACTTCAAACTCCCAGCAAAACTTCCCAACTGCGCCATCATGATTTTTGATTTTGAAGAGTCCACGCCACAAGCAGAAGGCGAATCACATCAATGCAAGTTCACCCTCCAACAAATAGTGGATCCCCAACAAAGTCATTAGCCTGAGCGAGCAAGGTTTAGCAGACATCAACGTGGCGTTCCCAGTGTGCGGCGGAGGGGGCGGGCCTGAGACATATTAAGGTTGTCGCGAGTTCCGCACGAACAGGAGAGCACTTAATGTGCTCTCCGTCGTGAGCAGGACTGTAGAGCAGCAACCTTAATATGTCTCAGGCCCGCCCCCTCCGCCGCACACTGGGAACGTGCCACGCACTTTACCTGCGTAAACAATGTGAGTGAAATATGAATCTCGATGGATACGCCCGCAGCCGTGTATACTAAACAGCTGTGTGTAACCAGGGGAGTATTCTGGCTGGACAAAATGCCTGCTTAATAGGGTTGTCAGGTAGTCCGGACGCAATACAAGGCTGGGGAGCACGTCGTGTAAGTAGTGGTCCTCTAGGGGCGTACGCTCGGTGGTGTACGCATTGTCCCAAGACCACGCGAGAGTTGGGATCATATCTTGATCAGCATGATTCTCGGCCGCAAGATTGGCATGACCCAGGTTTGGGACGAGGACGACAACGTCGTTCCCGTCACGGTCATCCAGGCTGGCCCCTGCGCTGTCTCGCAGGTTAAAACTCAGGCAACCGACGGCTATGACGCCGTCCAGATCGGTTTCGGCGACATCAAGGCCAAGAACGTGAACAAGCCCATGGCTGGTCACTTCGCCAAGGCCGGCGTCGAGCCTGTCCGCTTCCTTCGTGAGGTCCGCGTCGAGAACGGCGAGGAGCACAAGGTCGGCGAGGTCGTCACCGTCGCTGATTTCGCTGATGTCGAGAAGGTCGACGTCATCGGTACCTCCAAGGGTAAGGGCTTCCAGGGTCGCATCAAGCGCTGGGGTCAGCGCCGCGGTCCTATGACGCATGGTTCTCACTTCCAGCGTCACCCCGGTTCTATCGGTCAGTGCGCCTATCCTGCGCGCGTCCTCAAGGGCGTCAAGATGGCCGGTCACATGGGTAACGAGCGCGTTACCGTCAAGAACCTTTCCGTTGTCCGCATCGATGCCGAGCAGAACCTCATCTTGGTCAAGGGCGCTGTCCCGGGTGCCAAGAATGGTCTCGTCGCCATCCGTATGGCCTAAGGGCCCAGCCCATTTAGCCCAGCGTCATACCAAGGAGAACACTTAAATGGCAAAGTTTGAAGTAAAGAACAGCGAGGGCAAGAAGGTCGCCGAGGCCGAGCTCGCCGCTGAGGTGTACGGCATCGAGCCGAACATCCACGTTATGCACCACATCGTCAAGTGCCAGATGGCCTCTTGGCGTCAGGGCACCCAGTCTGCTAAGGGTCGCTCTGAGGTTTCCGGTGGCGGCAAGAAGCCTTGGCGTCAGAAGGGCACCGGCCGTGCCCGCCAGGGTTCCATCCGTGCTGCCCAGTGGCGTCACGGTGGCGTTGTCTTCGCCCCCAAGCCCCGTTCTTACGCTAAGCGTATGAACAACAAGGAGGTCAAGCTGGCTATGCGCTCCGCGCTGTCCGCCAAGCTGGCCGATGGCGAGCTCGTGCTCGTCGACGACTATGGCTTCGAGAAGCCTTCCACCAAGGCTGCCGTCGCCATGCTCAAGGCTCTTGGCCTTGAGGGCAAGCGTCTGACCATCATCGTTCGCGATGAGGACGTCAATGCCTATCTGTCGTTCCGCAACATTCCCAAGACGTTCATCATCACTGCCGACGAGGCCAACACCTACGATCTCGTCAACAACAACGCCGTGCTGATGCCCGCCGACATCGCCGCTCACTTCGGGGAGGTGCTTGCATAAATGACCGCCCACGAGATCATCATCCGTCCGATCGTGTCCGAGCGTTCCTTCTCCGGCATGGAGCTGAACAAGTACACGTTCGAGGTCGCCAAGGATGCTAACAAGTATCAGATCAAGGACGCTGTCGAGGAGATCTTCGGCGTCAAGGTCGTTCGCGTGAACACCCTGACGGTCAAGCCCAAGACCAAGCGCGTGCGCTATGTCGCTGGCAAGACCCGTTCTTGGAAGAAGGCCATCGTCACGCTGGCCGAGGGCGACACCATCGAGGTCTTTGGCAACCAGGCCTAAGACTCGCTGCTGTTGAGTGAGCTCATGCCTCCCAAATAGGGGAGGCGAGAGCTCAAGGTTTTGGGCGTATAAAATGGACACGCCCGGAACCGTGTATACGTCCGGTGTCATCGCACCCGAGGCAGAACCTCGAATCCCTGTCTGCGATGGCTAACGGATTCCTATTGAAAGGGATTGTAATGGCTGTAAAGCACCTTAAGCCGACCTCCGCTGGTAGGCGTTGGCAGACGATCTCCGACTTCTCCGAGATCACCTGCACCAAGCCCGAGAAGTCTCTTCTCGAGCCCCTGCCCAAGAAGGCCGGTCGTAACAACAACGGCCGCATCACCACCCGCCACCAGGGCGGCGGCGTGAAGCGTCGTTACCGCGTGATCGACTTCAAGCGCAACAAGGACGGCGTGCCCGCCAAGGTTGCCACGATCGAGTACGATCCGAACCGTTCCGCTCGCATCGCTCTGCTGCACTACGCTGACGGTGAGAAGCGCTACATCCTGGCCCCCAAGGGCCTCGAGGTCGGTCAGACCATCATGTCCGGCTCTGACGCCGACATCAAGCCGGGCAACGCTCTGCCCCTCGCCGACATCCCCGTCGGTACGCTCATCCACGCCGTCGAGTTCCAGCCGGGCAAGGGCGCTGCTATCGCCCGTTCCGCCGGCAACTCCTGCCAGCTGATGGGCAAGGAGGGCAAGTACGCTATCGTCCGTATGCCTTCCTCCGAGATGCGTCGCATCCTCGTTACCTGCCGCGCCACCGTCGGTGAGGTCGGCAACGCCGATCACGCCAACATTGTCATCGGCAAGGCCGGCCGTAAGCGTCACATGAACGTGCGCCCGACCGTCCGCGGTACCGTCATGAACCCTGTCGACCACCCGCACGGCGGTGGCGAGGGCAAGAACCACACCTCTGGTCGTCCCTCTGTTACCCCCTGGGGTAAGCCGACGAAGGGCCTTCGTACGCGCAAGAAGAAGAAGGTCTCGAACCAGCACATCATTCGTCGCCGTAAGAAGTAATTTCGGATACCGAGTTTTAGGAGAAAGCACTTATGAGCAGAAGTCTCAAAAAGGGCCCGTTCGTGGAGACTCGCCTTCTCTCGCGTATCACCGCGATGAACGAGGCTGGCAAGAAGGACGTCGTGAAGACCTGGTCCCGCGCGTCCACCATCTTCCCCGAGATGGTTGGTCACACCATCGCCGTCCACGACGGCCGCAAGCATGTGCCCGTGTATGTTACCGAGTCCATGGTTGGTCACAAGCTCGGCGAGTTCGCGCCGACTCGTACGTTCCGTGGCCACAAGGCCAAATAGGGGGTTAACCGTAAATGGCAACTATGTCTATTGAAACTGAGGCCACCGAGGTTCGCGCCGTCGCTAAGTACGTGCGTGTTTCCCCCAGCAAGGCCCGCCTGGTGGTCGATCTGATCCGCCGCAAGCCTGTCGCTCAGGCCTTCGACATCCTCCACTTCTGCGACCGCGCCGTCGCCGTGGATGTCGAGAAGGTTCTCCGTTCCGCCGTTGCGAACGCCGAGAACAACAACGGTCTGCGTGCCGACAACCTGGTTGTCGCCGCTGCCTATGTTGACGAGGGTCCGACGCTTAAGCGCATCCGTCCCCGCGCCAAGGGTTCCGCTTCTCGCATTCTGAAGCGTACTTCCCACATCACCGTCGTCGTTGCTCCTCGAAAGGAGGCGTAAAGCTGTATGGGTCAGAAAGTCTACCCCACCGGCTTCCGTCTTGGCATCACCGAGAACTGGCGCTCCCGCTGGTTCGCAGAGAAGGATTACGCTAAGACCCTCGGTAACGATCTCGAGATCCGCAAGTACCTCGAGAAGCGTCTTTCCCGCGCAGCTGTCTCCCGCGTCGAGATCGAGCGCGCTGGCGACAAGGTGAAGGTCATCATCCTCACCGCTCGCCCCGGCGTTGTCATCGGTAAGAAGGGTGCCGAGATCGATACCCTCCGCACCGAGCTCGAGAAGGTCGCTGGCGTCTCCAAGGGCCAGCTCTCCGTCGACGTTGTCGAGATCAAGCGCCCCGAGCTCGACGCCAACCTCGTTGCTCAGTCTATCGCCGAGCAGCTCGAGGGCCGCGTTGCCTTCCGTCGCGCCATGCGCAAGGCTGTCCAGTCTGCCCGCAAGGCCGGCGCTAAGGGCATCCGTATCCAGTGCTCCGGTCGTCTCGGCGGTGCCGAGATGGGCCGTCGTGAGTGGTACCGCGAGGGTCGCGTGCCTCTGCACACCCTCCGTGCCAAGATCGACTACGGCACGGCTGTCGCCAGCACCACCATGGGCGCTTGCGGCGTGAAGGTCTGGATCTACCTGGGCGAGAAGCTCCCGGGCCAGCCTGTTCCCAACCCTGCACTCGAGGGCTCTTCCCGTCCTCGTCGTCGTAACTCCGAGAGGAGGGGTCAGTAGTGCTTGCCCCTAAGCGTATTCTTCACCGCAAGGTGCAGCGTGGCTCCATGAAGGGCCAGGCCAAGGGTAATACCGAGCTGCATTTCGGCGAGTTTGGTATCCAGGCTCTCGAGGCCCATTGGATCACCAACCGTCAGATCGAGGCCGCTCGTATTGCCATGACCCGCTACATGAAGCGAGGCGGTCGTGTCTACATCACGATCTTCCCCGATAAGCCCATCACCAAGAAGCCTGCCGAGACTCGCATGGGTTCTGGTAAGGGTAACCCCGAGGAGTGGGTGGCCGTCGTCAAGCCCGGCCGCATCATGTTCGAGGTCAAGGGTGTTCCCGAGGAGGTCGCTCGCGAGGCTCTGCGTCTTGCGCAGCACAAGCTCCCCATCAAGACCAAGATTGTTGCTGCCAAGAACGCTGAGCAGCGCATCGAGAAGGAGATGGCTGAGGAGGCCGCTCTCGAGGCCAAGTGGGCTGCTGAGGACGCCGCCGCCGCCAAGGAGGAGAACTAATGAAGCCCGCAGAGATTCGTGAGCTCTCGGACGCTCAGCTCGTTGAGAAGCTGAAGGAAATGCGCGCCGAGCTCTTTAACCTTCGTTTCCAGATGGCCACCAGCCAGCTGGACAACACCGCTCGCGTCAACACCGTGAAGAAGGACATCGCTCGCGTCCTCACGGAGCAGCGCGCCCGCGAGATCGCAGCGGAGAAGTCCGCTGTCGCCGAGTAGGACCTAAGGAGAGAACATGACTGATTCGCGTAACACGCGTAAGGTCCGTACGGGTGTCGTTACCTCCGTCTCCGGTGCCAAGACCATCGTTGTCACCGTCACCGAGCGCAAGCGTCACGCCAAGTACGGCAAGATGATGACCAGCTCCAAGAAGCTGCACGCTCACGACGAGGAGTGCACGGCTGGCGTGGGCGATACCGTCCGCGTTATGGAGACCCGTCCTATGTCCAAGATGAAGCGTTGGCGCCTCATCGAGGTCGTCGAGCGCGCTAAATAAGCAGTCGCTCTTACGACTTGTACGTTTCCGAAGATGTGCGTATGCCTGGCTTGCATACCACAGGCCGTATAAAGGCTGCGCACCTCTCTTCGGTTCTTAGTTCGGAGGAACATCTACCATGATTCAGATGCAAACCATGCTGAACGTCGCCGACAACTCCGGCGCTCGCAAGATTCGCTGCATCAAGGTGCTTGGCGGTTCCAAGCGTCGTTATGCAGGCATCGGCGATGTGTTCATCGGTGCTGTCCAGGAGGCTACCCCTGGCGCCAACGTCAAGAAGAAGGACGTTGTCCGTTGCGTCGTCGTTCGCACCGTTAAGGAGATCCGCCGCAAGGATGGCTCCTACATTCGCTTTGATGAGAACGCTTGCGTTGTCATCAACAACGATGGTTCGCCCGTCGGCACCCGTATCTTCGGGCCCGTCGCTCGCGAGCTTCGTGACAAGAAGTACATGAAGATCGTCTCGCTCGCTCCCGAGACCCTGTAGTTAGGGGAGATATATGTATATCAAGAAGGGCGATAAGGTCCAGGTTCTCTCTGGTAAGGATCGCGGCAAGCAGGGCGTTATCCTGCGTGCTCTCCCTGCCGAGAACAAGGTCGTTGTCGAGGGCGTTTCGGTCGTCAAGAAGGCCGTCAAGCCCAACGCTGCCAACCAGCAGGGCGGCATCGTTTCGCAGGAGGCTCCCATCGATGCCTCCAACGTCAATCTCGTCTGCCCCGAGTGCGGTAAGGTTACCCGCGTCGGTCACGAGAAGGACGGCAAGAACAAGCTGCGCGTCTGCAAGAAGTGCGGCCACAAGTTCTAAGCTGCCCGCAACATCAAGTTGCTAGCAAAGGCCCGGATGCCACGGCACCCGGGCCTTTTTCTATCCCCACTCGATGGATTCGGTTCTGCCGTCCCGTCATTCCGGTTGCCCCACTTTTCGGTGCCGTCTCGAATCGAGTGCCGCCAGGTGACACCCTGTCGCGTTTCGTCGGCTTCGGGGACAAAAGTCGGGACAACTCCAAAAACTATTTTCGAATTCAGGGCTTTGAGTTTTTGTTTTTGTCCCAAAGGGCGCGGCGGGATGCCTTTGGAGGCTCGATAGCGCCGAAAACGCCCGTTTTGAAACTTAAATGCCTTTTCGCGTGCAAGCCGCCAGCTGCAATAGGAAGTGAATCAACGCAGGCGGCTTTCAAGCAGTTTGCAAAACTGCAGGTCGCAGGTCTTCATTGCCAGTAGGAGAAATGAGTAGTCTCAGGTGGCTTGCCCATGAGTTGACGAACGGGATTTGAGATTACGCTGACGTCCGGAAACGCTTCGAGCACGGCGTTACGTTTTTGGGGTTTGGGCGTAGCCCCTGCACCCGCGAGCGCGGGCCTTAAGCCCGCCGAGAGGGTGACGCGTCGAAAACGAAAGGGAAAGAGAGAAGGGGCCGTCCCTATTATTCAGGTTGCGACCGAAGAAGACAAGGAGACCCCCTGAGCCTGAATGATGCCCCACAGACCGCGTCCGACCGAGCTCAAGCTGAGCTTTTCCTGACGTCCGCCTTCGCGGAGATGATGGCTGGATTGGCTATGGATTGGCAACACTTATTTGGACGATTCCGGGAGGGACGGCCCCGCCTCCCTGAACTCGACCGGCGACATGTAGCCCAGCGTCGAGTGGATCCTGAAGTTGTTGTACCAGTGCACGTAATCCAAGAGCTTGGCTCGGAGCTCGCGCGTCCCTCCTCAGTCCTTCGGAGTGGCCGACGATCTCCCCGTTGCAGAGGTCGATGAGCAGGCAGACGTAGTTCCATGACGCCCCGACGCGCACGCAGGCCAAGTCGCTGCTTATATGGGTGCACGGCGCCCTGCCGCCGAAGCCGCGCGCGACGACGTTGGGCACGTCGGCCTCGTTGACCGTCCCGGGGTGCACCTTGAACCTCTTCCTGCCGTATGCGCCGGCCAGGCCGTTCTCCCTCATGATGCGGCAGACGCGGCGCCGGCTGACGGTAACGCCCGACCTCCCGGGCGACGCCTTGATCTTGCGCGATCCGTTCCGGCCCTTGCTGGCGGCGTGCGCCGCCGCGGCCGCCGTCGCCCCCGACATTAAGGTCCTCAAGGGCCGTGTCGTCTCCGGCGACCAGTTCGTCTCGCCCGCGGGACAGAAGGAGCACATCCTCGCGACCTTCGGCGACCTGTGCTGCGAGATGGAGGGCTGCACCATCGCGCAGGCCGCCTATCTCAACGGCGTGCCCCTCGTCGTCGTGCGCGCTATCAGCGACAAGCCCTGCGCCGAGGGCCAGGTCGTCGACTACAACACCTTCGAGAAGAAGGCCGCCTGCGACTGCGCCCGCATCGCCGAGCGCATGGTTAAGCTTTAGACCCTGTGCACCGGGGCCCTTCTTTATGTTGGGACCCCGGCGCGCAGGGCCCTTTCCAAAGCGAAGTGTCGAGCCGAAGTGTTGAGCGTCGGCCCTGAATGTTCAATGGCCGTTGTTTTCTGCCCCTCAAGTGGTGAACTTCTCCTCGGGGCTGTTGATTCCCCCACGCGCCCCCTTCCGTTCTCTGTGTTCCCCTTATACTCCTTGTACAAGGAGGTAAGAAGTCATGGACAAGACCGCACAGGACAGCTTGGCAAAGAAGCCTGTCGACATGAGGGACAGGATTCTCGAGCATCTCGAGGCCCTCACCTCTGCCGTCTCGCTCGACGACCTTGCCCGTCTGTCCACCTCCGACATCGCCGAGACGCTCATCATCTCCAGGAGCCTGGCGAGCCAGTACCTCAACGACCTTGTTCGCGCCGGCCTTGTGGTTAAGGTGGCGGGCAGGCCTGTCCGTTATTTTCATCGCCGCGCGTTCCAGAAGCGTTTTCAGGTAAAGCTCTCTACAAGCGAGTACGCCTCGCTCGCCGACCTCATCCAGGCGACGGGAATCGCCGATCACCGCGACTTCGCGCGTGCCGTGGGCTTCGACCTGAGCCTCAGCTCCGTTGTCGAGCAGTGCAAGGCTGCGGTTCAGTACCCTCCGTTTGGCCTGCCCATCCTCTTGAGCGGCGGCGTGGGTGTCGGTAAGTCTTTCCTTTCTCGCCTTGTGTACGAGTACGGCAAGAACCAGGGCTTGCTGTCCCGCGACTCCTCCTATGTGCGCATCGACTGTGCCGGGGTCCCGGACGCCGCCTCGTTCAACGGGCTTCTTGACGAGTCGATCGCGAAATCGCACGGGGGTGTGGTCTTTGTCAACGGCATCGAGACACTCTCTCCCTCTGCGATGGAGCACTGCCTTGCGACGGCTCTCGGGCTCGATGCCTCCCAGGATGCGCCGCGCGCTCGCCTCGTTCTTTCGACGACGCTTTCCGCCGATGACCTGAAGGTTTCCTCGGCCTACAGCAAAATGCCCATCTGTGCCCGCGTCCCCTCACTCAAGGAGCGGACCCCCGAGGAGCGCGAGGATCTCATCTTGAGCTTCCTACGCAGCGAGGGGTGCCGAATCGGTTCTGATGTGAAGATCAGCCGCGGCGCATACCGTTGCCTCGTGAACGCGGACTTTTCCGATAACATCGCCGGCTTGCGCGCCTGCGTGACGAACTGCTGCGCCAAAGCGTTCCTCAATCGCGAGGGCGACTACGTCGTCGTTCGCCCGTATCTTCTTCCCAGTGGGCTCCTCTCCTCCGCGCAGATCGATCAACAGCCCGACGATGGCGTTCTGATCGACGCGTCTCTGGATGCCGCCGAGAGCACAGGGCCGGTCGAGCAGGCGCTCGATGCCCTGTGCTCCCTCGATGAGCGATTCTGCGCCGGGGAGCTTTCTGTCTCCGAGCTCGTCTCGCAAGCTGTCTCCGCTGCGCGCGGCGTTGAGGATCACTTGATCTTCGGCCGCGGCGTTACCTCCTCGAGGTCGCGCGCCTTCGAGCGCGTCGTGGGCGCGGTCCTTGCCGACGCAGGCTCTTCTTATGGCATCGAGCTTTCGAGGAAGGTCGCTTTTCTACTGGCCCAGGAGATTTGCCTGCAGTTGTGGCCGGGCATCGGCCTGGCTAAGCGAAAGTCTGCCTGTGCGGAGCAAATCTCCCATCTCCTCGGTGCCGTGACCTCCGAATTGCCGTTTGCCTCGAGTGTCTCCGATCAGGTCGCCGCAGACGTGGAAGGGGCGCTTGGAATCTCGCTCGATCACTTCACGAAGACGCTTCTGACGCTGTGCGTCGCATCGGAGTCTCGCGATGCGAAGGCCCTTCGGACGCTCTGCGTCATCTTGTCCCACGGCTACTCAACGGCGACGAGCATCGCCGACGCGGCGAACCGTATGCTCGGCATGCATGTGTACGAGGCGGTCGACATGCCCTACGACCAGCAGCTGAAGGACATCGTCGGTCCGCTCCAGCGCCTCGTCGACCGCCATTCCTACTGCACCGGGGTCGTGTTCCTCGTCGACATGGGCTCCTTGGAGGAGGCCTATAAGGCCCTCGAAAACGTTACCGACTCCACTATCGGCGTGGTGAACAACGTCTCTACCGGTCTTGCGCTCGAGATCGGGGTTGGGCTGCTCGGCGGCAAGTCCATCGCCGAGGTTCTTGGCGACGCGACCGCCGCGTGCGTGACGCACTGCAAGGTGATCGAGCGCGTCAACCGTGAGGACGCCATCGTCTTCTGCTCCGAGTCTGGGGTCGACGCCGCGGAAAGGATACGCCAGCTCGTCTCGCAGAGCCTCCCGCGCACCATAGGCGCGCGCCTGCTCACGAGGCCCTTCAAGCAGCTCGTCGCGAACGGGTCGAACGACGCCGTTTTCTCCGAGCACCGCGTCTGCGCCGTCATCGGCACGGGAGACCCCGGGGTCGCCTCCGTTCCCTTCGTCGCCCTCGAGGACATCATGTCGACGGCGTCCGCCTCTAAGGTTGATGCCGTGTTCGGCAGGTGGCTTGACGCTTCCGAGCTCTCTTCTTTCCACGAGAAGTTGCTCTCGAACATGACGCTGCAGAACGTCATCCGCTCCATCACCATCCTCGACCCGGAGCGGCTATTCCACGAGATCGAGAGCGCCGTGCACGAGCTTCAGCGCAGGACAGGCGAGAAGATCGGCAGCAACGCCATCATTGGGCTCTACGTCCACCTCTGCTGTCTCGTCGAGCGCCTTGTTACCAGAAACCCCATTGAGACCTACGTTGGCCAGGACCGCTTCGAGGAGGAACGCGCCGATTTCATCGAGTCCTTCAGGCAGAGCTTCTCGAGTATCTCGACGCGCTATCGCGTAGAGGTTCCCGTAAGCGAGATCGCATATGTCTTCGACTACATAAGCGTGAGCGCCGCCCCGGCGCGAGAAGAGCGCCTCGGCTCCTCGGACCTCCTGCTCGACGAGTGACCTTCCCCGCGCCGCCGCGAGCTGACCGCGCGTCCTCAATAATCCGATAACCCCTTGCCCGGCGCGAATCCGGATAGCGCCGAGGCAGTACCGAACGTAAAACTTCATTTGATAGGAGCAAACATGAGTGTTGTTATGGCACGAATCGACAATCGCCTGCTTCACGGCATCATCGTGACGCAGTGGGCCCCGGTGTCGGGCGCGACCCGAGTCATGGTCATCGACGACAAGGTCGCCGGCGACGAGGTCCTGAAGTCCACCATGAGGATGGCGCGCCCCGCGGGCATGGCCGTCTCGATCATCTCCGAGCAGACCGCGCTCAAGAACTTCGCGGCGGGCAAGTACGACCGCGAGAAGGTCTTTGTCATCGCCAAGGAGCCCGAGACGATCCTTCACCTGGTCGAGTCGGGCATCGAGCTCCCGTCGCTGATCGTCGGCGGCTCTCTTGTCAAGGAGGGCGGCGTCCAGCTCACCCAGCGCGCCTATGCCTCCGCCGAGAACGTCCAGAGCTACAAGGCGCTCATCGCCCGCGGCGTCAAGGTGACGGCACAGTTCGTGCCCGCCGACAAGCCCGTCTCCGTCGCCGACCTCATCTAAGGAGGGATCATGGTCAACTTCACTATCCTGCAGGTCGTCCTTTTGACCCTGCTGGCCTTCATCAAGCACGTGGACTACTACGGCATCCCGATGATCTTCGTCAACTATGCCGTCTTCTGGGGCCTTATCACCGGTGTCGTCATGGGCGACTGGCAGACCGGCCTCGTCATCGGCGGCACCATCCAGCTCATGCAGCTCGGCGTCGCGGGCTTCGGCGGCTCGTCGATTCCCGACTACGGCACGATGGCCATCATCGCCACAGCCTACGGCGTGACCCTGGGCGCGGACACGGGCCTCGCCATCGGCCTGCCGGTCGGCATGCTCGGCATCCAGCTCGACGTCATCGTCAAGATCCTCAACGGCTTCGTCGTCGAGAAGTCCCAGAAGTTCTGCGACGAGGGCAAGTTCAAGCAGATGAACGCCATCCTGTGGGTCTGCCCCGTGCTCTTCGGCCTGTGCGCCGCCCTGCCCGTCTTTGTCTCCGTGACCCTCGGCCAGCCCGCCGTCAACTGGCTCCTCGAGGTTATGCCCCAGTGGTTCCTTTCCGGCCTCACCCTCGCCGGCAAGATGCTCCCGGCCGTCGGAATCGCGATGCTGCTGCGTTACATGCCCACCGGCAAGTACTTCCAGTACCTGCTCGCCGGCTTCTTCCTCTCGGCCTTCCTGAACGTGCCCATCATCGGCGCCGCCATCGTCGGCGTTGCCCTCGCGATCGCGTTCTACCAGCGCGCCGAGAGGGACACCGAGCTCGCCGCCCACGCTTCCGCAGACGCCTTCATCGGAGAGGATGAGTAACCATGGAAAACGAGAACATCACCGCCGTCGCCAAGGGCAAGCCCTCCGGCTACAAGGTCACCAAGAAGGACCTGCGCAACGCGAACTGGCGCTGGCTCATGAGCGTGTGCACCTTCAACTACCAGACCCAGCAGGGCGCCTCAGTCGCCTACGCCCTCTCGCCGGTCCTGAGGAAGATCTACACGAACGACGAGGACTATAAGCAAGCGCTCAACAACCACTTCCGCTACTACAACACCCAGCCTTGGCTCGCCGCCATCATCCTTGGCGCCTGCGTGGCCATGGAGGAGCGCGACGGCCTAGCGGCGGCGGACGCCGTCCAAGACCTGAAGATCGGCACCATGGGACCGCTCGCCGGCGTCGGCGACTCCCTGCTCATGACCATGATCCCGACCATCATGGGCTCCATCGCCGCCTACATGGCCATCGAGGGCAACCCCGTGGGAGCCGGCATCTGGTTCGCGCTCATCCTGGCCATCTTCTGGGTCCGCATGCACGCCCTCGAGTTCGGCTACAAGCAGGGCGTGAAGCTCGTCACCGACTTCAGCGAGAAGCTTCCCAACCTCACTGCCGCCGCCTCCGTGCTCGGCCTCACCGTGGTCGGCTGCCTCATCGCCTCGGTCATCGGCGTCACCTGCCCGATTAGCTTCAGCTTCGGCGACGTCGCGATGGAGATCCAGCCGCTGCTCGACAAGATCCTGCCTGCCATGATCCCCGCCGCCATCACGGGAAGCGCGTATTACCTTCTTACCAAGAAGAACGCGAGCATGACGGCCCTCATCCTCGTGGTGATTGTCCTCGCGATGGTCGCCTCCGCCGCCGGCATCCTCGCTTAGCTTCGACCCAAGAGATTGGTGAATCAATGAGAAAGATAGTTGTGGCGAGCCATTCCCTTCTCGCCCAGGGCTTCAAGGACACCCTCGAGTTCCTTACGGGTAAGGGCGACGCCGTCAACGCCGTGTGCGCCTACGTGAACGACAACGGCGAGGGGCTCGACGCGGCGGTCGAGGCGGCTCTTTCGGGCACTGACGAGGTCGTCGTCCTTACCGACGCGTTCGGCGGCAGCGTGAACCAGCGCTTCTCCCGCTTCGCCTCCGACCGGATCCACGTGATCGCGGGTGTCAACCTCCCGCTCGCCATGACGGTCGCGCTCGCGCGCCCCGACGAGAAGCTCGACTTCGATGCCCTCGTCAACGAGGCGCGCCAGCAGATCATCTACGTGAACGGTGTCAGTTCTGCCGAGTGCGACGACGACGAATAGAGGAGGTCGACGATGAGAGAGTTCCTTAAGGACGTGTGGATGCACGGCGGTGAGGAAAGCCGCGCCATCACCCCCGAGAACATCACGGGCGAGAAGGGCCGCGCCGCCATGTCGGCCAGCCACCTCGGCGTCGGCCGCAAGGGCTCGTGCTGCGTGCCCCTTGAGTCCGGCGAGACCATCACGCTCGCGGACATCGAGGGCCCCGGCATCATCCGCCACATCTGGATGACCGTCCCCGACAAGACCGCCGCCGGCAGCTTCGTCATGCGCGACCTCGTGCTGCGCTTCTACTGGGACGACGAGGAGACCCCCTCGGTCGAGTGCCCTGTCGGCGACTTCTTCTGTAACGGCTTCGGTGAGCGCGCCATTGTCAACTCAATGCCCATCTGCGTGAACCCGACGGGCGGCATGAACTGCTACTTCGAGATGCCCTTCAGGAAGCACGCCAAGGTCACGCTTACGAGCGAGCACCCCGGGTTCATTAAGTACATCTTCTACACGTTCAACTACGCGCTCACCGACGTGCCGGACGACGCCATGTACTTCCACGCTCGCTTTAACCGCGAGCGCAGCACCCGCAGGGGCGTCGACTACACCGTGCTCGACGGCGTGCGCGGCAAGGGCTACTACGTCGGCACCTACATGGCCCTGTGCGCCCTGGAGCGCTATTGGTGGGGCGAGGGCGAGATGAAGTTCTTCCTCGACGGCGACGAGGAGTTCCCCACGGTCACCTCGACGGGAGCCGAGGACTACTTCGGCGGTGCCTGGGCCTTTCTCGACAGGCCGCCCCACGCGCTGCCCGAGGCGCAGTGCTTCAACACGCTGTTCGCCGGCTACCCGTACCGCTCGACGCGCGACGCCACGCGCGACCGCTTCAGCGCGGGCAAGCCGAACCCGAACCCGATGCTCGCGACCAACGACGACGCGCTGCCCAGGCACGGTCTCTACAGGTGGCACCTTCCCGACCCGATCTCGTTCAAGGAGGACCTGCACGTGACATTCCAGGACCTCGGCAACGACGACATCAAGCTCTACGAGCGCGAGGACGACATCTCCACCGTCGCCTACTGGTACCAAAGCGAGCCGCACGCCGTGCTCGCCCCGTTTGCCGCAAGGCAGGACCGCGTGCCCAGGTAGGGTCGCCTCGAAACATGCCAACGTTATGGGCGCCCGCGGTTGACCATGGCTGCGGGCGCCCCTTTGCAAGGAGGATCACATGAGCGAAAAGCAAATGAGGCTCGGCGCCCTCGAGGCCGGCGGGACCAAGATGGTCTGTGCCGTGGTGTCCGGCGACGGCGAGGTCCTCGACCGTATGGAGACCCCGACGCTTGCGCCCGCCGAGACCGTCCCGCAGATGATCGAGTGGTTCGCCGCCCGCGATGTGGACGCGTTGGGCATCGGCGCCTTCGGCCCGACCTGCGTCGACCCCGCCGACGAGCGCTACGGCTCCATCCTGCAGACCCCCAAGCTCGCGTGGCGAGGCTATGGTCTTCGCGCCGCGTTCGCCGACGCCCTCGGGATTCCGGTGGCCTACGACACGGACGTGAACGTTGCCTGCCTCGGCGAAGTGGTCTTCGGCTGCTGCAAGGGGCTCGAGGACGCCGTCTACGTGACCATCGGCACCGGTGTGGGCGCGGGCGTCATGTGCGCGGGCAGGCTCCTTCACGGCATGCTGCACCCCGAGGCCGGCCACATGCTGGTAAGGACCCGTCCCACCGAGGAGGGACGCTGCGTCTGCCCGAGCCACGCGAACTGTCTCGAGGGCCTCGCCTCCGGCCCCGCCATCGCCGCGCGCTGGGGAAAGCCCGCGGCCGAGCTCGCGGACAACGATGAGGTGTGGGCGCTCGAGGGGGATTATCTGGGGCAGATGTGCGCGAACCTCGTGCTCATGTACTCGCCTCGCCGCATCGTCCTCGGCGGCGGCGTGATGCACCAGGAGCAGCTCTACGGCATCGTCCGCAAGAAGACCCTCGAATATCTGGGTGGCTACATCCAGACCGCCGAGCTTAAGGACATGGAGAGCTACATCTGCGCCCCGGGCTGCGGCGGCGACCAAGGAATCCTCGGCGCGGCCGAGCTGGCAAGAAGGGCGCTCGCGTAACTTGCGCTCTCTCCGCCATACAACGCGTTAAGAAAAGACGAGCGCTTCTTGCCAATTGAGCGGCAAGAAGCGCTCGTCTTTTGCATTTGTTTTTGGGGCAGGACGCCCCGCCTCCGCTAGAGTCCCTGGACCGCCACACCCACGAGGTTTGGACCGGTGTGGACAAGAAACGCGGGGCTGATGTCGGAGCGGACGACCTCCACCGCGTTGGCCACGCGCTCGCACAGGGCCTGCTCCATGCGGTCGTAGAGGTCGGCGTGGGCCGAGGTGCAGCTCGCGGCAAAGCGCACCTTGGGGTGCTTCTCGACGATGGCGGCGATGAGCTTGATCTCGGTGCGATGCGGTGCTTGCACAGCCATTTCGTGTGCGCGAGGCTGTTGGCTTTCTGGGCCACAGCAATCACCTTCCCCCTAGCATGATGACCTGAACAATCCTCATGCTAGGGGGAAGGTTTTTGTCGCGTAGCGGAAATTGGCCTCCACCCGCTGAGCGGGTGGCTTTCTATGCCGCGCGTGCCGTGCGGCACGGACTAAAGTCCATGAATAAAAACGAGGAAGGCCACGTCCGGCCTCCCTCGCAAAGAGTCTCTGATTGCTCCCACTCATTGGGGACAGACTTACATGAGTGATTGCACTTATTGGGGACAGACTTAAATGAGTGCTCTTGAAATGCCGGCGCCTGGGGACGTTCTTTTTCTGTCTGCAGTTTGGGACGTTCCTTTTCTGTCGGCAGTTTGGGACGGTCCTTAGAGCTGCAGCGCGCCATGAGCGACGAGGCGAAGCGGATCATCCTGTCTTTCGAGTTCTAAGCAGAATTCCCCGTCTCTGAGTAATGATTAGTGCGCATTTGTGCGTATTTGTGTGCGTAGGATTGCGTGGCTATGCGTGTATAAGCGCCGTCTGCGGCTGTATTTTGACCATTTAGCGGTTATATACGCAAAAGTACGCACATACGCGCTAATTTGTGCGAATATAGAGACGGCAGAAATGTTAGACGCTCCATGACCCAGGAGGCACATATGGCAGATTCCAAGCAGGCTCCACTCGACGCCGCGGCAGCCGCCAAAGCAGCATTCGCTTCGGTTCAGGACATGCCGTTCCCTAACGACATCTTTACGGCACCCGAGCTTCGCTGGGCTGTAATCGGTTGCGGCGTTATCGCCAACCAAATGGCCCAGTCCCTCGCTCTGGCCGGTCGCAAGCTCGCGGGTGTCGCCAACCGTACGCTGTCCAAGGCTCAGGCTTTTGCCGAGCAGTATGGTGTCGAGAAGGTGTATGAGACGGTTGAGGACCTCTACGCCGATCCGGACATCGATGCCGTCTATATCACCACGCCGCACAACACGCATATTACCTATCTGCGTGCCGCGCTGGCCGCCGGCAAGCACGTGCTCTGCGAGAAGGCCATTACCCTCAACTCTGCCGAGCTCGACGAGGCCCGCGCCATCGCCGATGATCACAACGTGGTCCTTATGGATGCCACCACGGTGCTTCACATGCCGCTGTATCAGGAGCTGCGCCGTCGCATGGATGCGGGCGACTTTGGCCGCATGAACCTCGTTCAGCTCAACTTTGGCAGCTATAAGGAGTACGGCGACCTGACTAACCGCTTCTACAACCGCAGTCTTGCCGGCGGCGCCATGCTCGATATCGGCGTGTATGCGCTCTCCGTCATGCGCCTGTTTATGGCCAGCCAACCCGTCGAGGTCGTGTCTCTGGGCAATACCTGCGAGACTGGTGTTGACGTCGCGGGTGGCATTGTCTGCCGTAATGCCGAGCAGCAGCTGGGCGTCGTGAGCCTTACGCTCCACTCCAAGCAGCCAAAGCGCTCGGTTATCAGCTTTGACAATTGCTATGTCGAGGTCAACGAGTATCCGCGCGCCGATCACGCGACGATCGTGTGGACCGCGGACGGTCATCGCGAGGAGGTCGCCGCGGGCACCGAGGCCTATGCCCTGTGCTACGAGATGGCTGACCTGGAGAAGGCCGTCGCCGGCGACGATTCCAAGCGTGAGCTTCTGGATTATGCTTCTGATGTGATGGAGCTCATGACCAAGCTCCGCGCCGATTGGGGAGTCGTGTACCCCGAGGAGGAGTAAGCGATGCTTGCGGAAGATAGGCTCAACGCGATCGTGTCGATGGTGCAGCAGACCGGCTCGGTTACCGTGTCGGAGCTTGCCGAGGCCCTGGGCGTGACACCGTCCACCATTCGCCGTGACTTGCAAACGCTCGACCGCGCGCACCGTATCGCCAAGGTGCACGGAGGCGCGACGAGTCTGGAGCGCGCGCACGTGACGCGCGACCTGACGATCAGCGAGCGCAGTGATCTCCATAACGATGACAAGGAGCGCATCTGCGCCCGCGCCGCGGCCCTGGTGGAGCCCGATAGCTTTGTGTATATCGATTCGGGCTCCACGACCCTCAAGCTCATCGAGCATCTTCCGCATCTCGACGGCGTCACCTATGTGACCGATTCTGTGCTCCATGCCCAGCATCTCGCCCTGCGCGGTATGCGCGCCGTTGTGCTGGGTGGCGAGCTCAAGCCCGAGACCGAGGCACTCGTCGGTCCCGATGCCTTGGCAACCCTGGACCGCTATAACTTCAACTGCGGCTTTTGGGGTTCCAATGGCATCGCCGCCGAGCAAGGTCTCACCACGCCGGATATCGAGGAAGCCCAGGTCAAGCGTATCTCGATGCGTCATACCGCCAAACGCTTCGTAATCTCGGACGCCAGTAAATTTGGCATGGTGGCGCCCGTCAAGTTTGCGGACTTTCGCGATGCAACGATCATCACCGCGGGCGAGGCGCCCGCCAAGTACCAGTCGATGAACAACGTCATCACGGTCTAGCAGTGGGGCAAGGTCAAAACTATTCAGTTTTCTCAATAGAAAAGCGGCAACGTCCATTACGGGCGTTGCCGCTTTTGTTGTCTACCGGTTTTGTCTAAGTCTGTAACAACTAGACCATTAAAAGTGGGCTAGATGTTACAGACTGAGATACTTCCGAACCGCGCCGTCCCTTTGTCTCGATCTGTAACAGCTGGGACCGATTTTGCCGAGTTATTGTTACAGATTGAGGTTTTCCCTTAAGGGGGATTCGAAAGTCTTGGTCTGTAACAGGTGGACCAGAAAATAGGTTCTAACTGTTACAGATCGAGACGTTTTGGGACCGCGGTTGAGCCATCACGGCAAAACCACCACGAAGGTGCCTGTCCCCATTGTGGTGGTTTAGGGCTCCCAGGGGCAGGGGGCTTCGATGTGAATGTGCTCGCCGGTTACGGGATGCGTAAAGGACACGCTGTGGGCATGGAGCATGAGGCCACAAGGACGTGGCGTGCCGTAGAGCTCGTCGCCTACCAGGGGATGGCGCTCGCTTGCCAGGTGCACGCGGATTTGATGTTTGCGGCCGGTGAGCAGCTCGACATCGATATACGAACGCGTGGGCAGGCCCCGACGGCTCTTAAGGCGCTTGAGTACCTTCACGCGCGTCTGTGACGGCTTACCGCTGGCGCCGACGCGCATCTTACGGCTGTCGTGGCGGTCGCGGGCGATGGGCTTGTCGATGAGCTTCTCGTTCCAGTCGATCTTGCCCTCGGCGAGCGCCAGGTAGTGCTTTTCGAAAGCGTGGTCGATGACCATCTGGTCAAAGGCGGGCTGCGTCTGCTTGTCGAGCGAGAACAGCACCACGCCGGTGGTGTCGCGATCCAGGCGGTTGAGCGGCTGCATGTCAGTCGCGGCAAAGCCGTCGCCCATCGCCAGCAGCAGGTCGCTGGCGTAGTCGGTAAGCGTGCGCTCGCCGGTGCCGTCGCCGTGGACAATCATGCCGGCGGGCTTGTCGATGGCCATGAGCCAGGCGTCGCAGTAGAGGACTTGAGGTTCTTCGTTCACGTGTAAGCCTTTCGGTTAGCTGATTCCCACAAACATGCAGCCCGAGGTCGCCCCGCGTAGGCGGGCGGCGGGCTTGCGGCCGGCCTGCGCTGCTTCGACGGCGCGACGGACGCGTGCGACGGCACGGCCCACCTCATCCGTCTCGAGCAACGTTCCGTCCACCATGAGACGACGCACGCCGGCATCGAGCAACTGTGGTACCTGCGGCGTAAGGTCGATGGGGTAGGCATCGTACAGGCGAGAGCGGCCGTGGATGTCGGTGCGGACGGGCATGACCTTTCCGTCGATATTCTTGAGCGACAGCTTGCGGGCGCGCAGGCGGCAGTTGGCGCAATCGTGGATGCAGCCATTGGCCACCTGCAGGATGCAGTGCTCGCTCGTCATAACGCGCGGGCGGCCGAAAACGGTGATGCCCAGGGCTGCGGGCGCGGCGGCGCCGAGCGAGACAATCTCGTCGAGCGTGATCTCGGGCGAGAGCCAAAACGCACCGGCTCCGCGCTCGGCAAGCGCTTCCATGCAGGGCACGTTGTGCACCGGCAGGCAAGAGCGAATCTCGGCCGTGGCGCCAACCTGGGCGGCCAGGGCAAGCTCGGAGATATTGCCAACGGCGACGGTGGCTCCGGCATTGATCCAGGGATCGACGCGCTCGTGGTCGGCGGCGCGGCAGACCTCGTCGAGTACGGGCACGATACCCTGCTCAAATGCATCGGCAGGGGAGAGCTCGGCCGCATCGAGTGCGTCGGTGGTCATGTAGATGCGCGTGGCGCCCTCGGCACGAGCCGCCTCGGCGGCTTCGAGCGTGGTGACAGCGGCGCAGATCTGCGGCTCATCGCGGTAACGCTCGGGCATGGCGCGCGTACATTTGTCGAGTACCGGCAACTCGAGCGTTTTCGCACGCTCCTCGTACGGGGCCAGAATGGCCTCCTCCAATGCTTTACAGGCGGCGGCGCGCACCTTGTGCACGGCGGAGAAGCCCATACCGCAGCCGGCGTCGAGCGAAACGTCAAAGCTCGCAGCCTCAAAGGGAGAGGAGCCCATGCGCCCGACGTGCTCCACCAGATCGGCCGCCTCGACGGCGCGGGTCTTGGCGGCCTCGACAGTAAAGCCGGTGGCGGTGGCGGTGAGCGCGGGGTCGTCACGGCAGGTGAGCGTAACGGTAAACGGCTCGCCCAGACGCGCCACGACGGACACATCTACGGCGCGGCGGCGCAGCACATCGCGCTTGAGCGCGGCACCGGCAGCGTCGATAGCGCGCTGGCTGCGGATGACGCGCACGCGGCAGCCCTCGGGCATGCTGCGAGGCACGCGGCACTCGACAACATCACCGGCAGCGGCATCCTCGGCGGCAATGGTGGTCAGGAACTGGTCGAACTCATCGTCGTGGCGAAGCTCCAGCAGGTCGCCCTTGCCCACGGGCTCAAACAGCTCAATGCAGGCAATGGCGGCGCGACGACGGCGGTCGTCGGGCTTGAGCCCGCGCACATCGCGGTTGGCCAGGCGGCTGCCGAGCACCGTGCCCACGATCTGGCCGCGGTTGTTGGAGCGCTCGTAGCTCATCATCTCGTCACCCGAGGTGCCGTCTTGGTAGGCGTGCGTAAAGTCGCGATTAAAGCAGCGCTTGAGCTGGCGCTGGCGGGCGGCCTCCTCGTCCTTATCTACGGCGACCCCGGCCAGCATGTCATCGATCTGATGACGATACACATCGACGATGGAGTACACGTAATCGGGCGCCTTCATGCGGCCCTCGAGCTTGAGCGACGCGGCGCCGGCGTCATACAGACGGCGAACAAGCTGCGACGTGTTGGTATCACGCGGGCACAGCGCACGCTCGCGACCGGCAGGGGAGAGCGAGCGGCCGTTCTCGTCAATCAGCTCGTAAGGCAGGCGACAGGGCTGAGCGCACATGCCGCGGTTGGCCGAGCGGCCCGCCATGGCAAAACTCGAGAGCAGGCACAGGCCCGAGTAGCAAAAGCAGATGGCGCCGTGGCTAAAGACCTCCAGGTCAACGTCGGGTGCGGCATTGTGAATGGCGGCGATCTCGTCGATGGAGAGCTCGCGCGAGAGGGTCACGCGGTCAGCGCCCTGCTCGCGGCACCAGATGGTTCCGCGGTCGTCATGGATGTTCGCCTGGGTCGAGATGTGTGTCTCGATGCCGGGCATGGTGCGCTTGACCTCAAAGAACAGGCCCCAGTCCTGGATAATAAATGCGTCGGCGCCCAGCGTGGAGCAGCGGTGGATGAGCTGCAGCGCATCGTCCATCTCGGACTGCTTGATGACGATGTTGACCGTGACGTAGACGCGCGAGCCGGCCAGGTGCGCGGCGCGGCAGGCCTGCTCAAAGGCCTCGTCGGTAAAGTTGGTGGCCTTGCGGCGGGCGTTGAAGCTGCCCATGCCACAGTAGATGGCATCGGCGCCGGCAGCGAGTGCGGCGGCAAAGGGCTCCGGGCCTCCGGCGGGGGCCAAGAGCTCGGGTCTGCGGTTGGTGGTTCGACTGGCGGTTGCGGTCATATCCTGCCTTTCAAAATGCTCAGATACTCAAAAGTATAGTGGCGCCGTCGCGATGGGCGATGCCCGCAGCCTAAGCAGGACAAAGTCTTCAGCAGCCTCTCGGGCAAAAATGATCCGTTTTCCTCCGTCCCCAAGGGATCAGTGGGTTAGCCCTCCTTGCGGACCTTTTGCAGGTAGCGG
The DNA here is from genome assembly GCA_900542155.1 of uncultured Collinsella sp. Classification (GTDB taxonomy): domain Bacteria; phylum Actinomycetota; class Coriobacteriia; order Coriobacteriales; family Coriobacteriaceae; genus Collinsella. Next base: position 142,600 of record UQMD01000001.1, on the reverse strand, counting down.
TAGACGCTGGGCTCAGAGATGCTCAGGGCGGAGGCGGCGCAGGCAACGGCACCCTTGAGCATAAAAACGCCGTTGCCGTTAAGGTGGCGAATAACGTCCACGCGATCGGCCTGCCCAAGCGAGGCGACATTCTGCCCGCGGCTTTCGAGCAGCTCGGAAATGCTGCGATCGATGAGCTCCTGTGTGGACTCCGAAAGGCTTTCGACCTCGATGGGGGAGGGCTCCGTGCGGACCGGCGCGGCGTCGAAGCAGGCCATAAGCTGCTGGGCCATGGCGTTGATGCTGCGCACGGCCGAAAGATCGGTGTTGACGCAGAGCATGCCGACGATCTCGCCGTTCTCACGAATGAAGTACGTTGCGGATTCCAGCGTCTTGCCACCGGCGCCGCGGCCTTCGTAGCCCGTAATAAACGGCAGGTCGCGATACTTGGGGTCGTGCATGATCTTGAGTGCCAGATCGGTAGTGGGCCCGCCAATCTTGCGGCCGCTCACGATACCGTTGCGAATATCGACGATGGCATGGTCGGGATCCGAGAAATCGTGCAGCACGATTTCGCTGTTTTTGCCGAGTATCTGCTCCAGGAAATCGACCATCGGCAAAAAGCGGCGTACGGTCTCGTTCATGGGCAACTCCTTTGGGTGAAATCGGAAACGTTCATAACAATTTTTTATCATGGTAACACGGTGTCTACTGACTCGCATATCCGCAGGTATATTGCGTAATACAGACGAGTGGTAGGAATGTGGCGGTAAACGGTCGACCAAAAGAAAAGTTAGATGTTATTTTGACTAGGCACTTTCGTTACCTGCGGAAACGTTTTTATTTCAGCTGAAGAATAGTCTGATAACAAAAAATTATTATTAAATATGAGAAAATTCTTTAATACGATATGCAACGAAGGCACAACCTCAGCCCCGCACTGCGTCACAATAGAACGTTAGATGCGAAAACAACTACTTCTAGGATTGGTGGTCAAATGGCCCAGGAGACGGTTACGAACGGTACTGAAGCCCTGTTCACTCGCGAAGGCATGCCGCCCGTTAAGGAAATGATCCCGTGTGCCCTTCAGCATGTACTGGCATCGTTTGCCGGCATCATTACGCCGGCGGTCATCATGGCCGGCGTCTGTAGCTTCAGTAGCCAGCAGAAGACTGACATCATTCAGGTCGCGCTCATTCTTTCGGCGATCGATACGGCCCTTCAGGCCTTCGCTCCTTTCCGTCGCATTGGCGGCGGCCTGCCCATCGTCATGGGCGTCTCGTTCGCCTTCCTCCCGGCCCTGCAGGCCATGTGTGGCTCGGGCTTTAGTTTTGGCGCGCTGCTGGGCGGCGAGATCGTCGGCGGCGCCGTTGCGGTCCTCTTTGGTCTGGCCTACAGCAAGATTAAGTGGCTGTTCCCGCCCGTCGTGACCGGTACGGTCATCTTCTCCATCGGCGTCTCCCTGTATCCCACGGCCGTCAGGTACATGGCCGGCGGCATGAACACGCCGCTGTGGGGCACCCCGCAGGCATGGTGCGTCGCTCTTATCACCTTCGCCGTGGTCTTTGCGCTCGCCAACTTTGGCAAGGGCACGCTCAAGCTGGGCTCCGTGTTCTTTGGCATGATCGTTGGCATGATCGTTTCGATCCCCTTTGGCATGATCGATTTCTCGAGCGTCGCCACCGCTCAGGTCTTCGCCCTTCCCAAGCTCATGCCCTATGCACTCGAGTTTGATCCCGAGGTCTGCATTACCCTCGCCGTCGTGTTCCCCATGGTTGCCATTCAGGTTATCGGTGACGTTTCCGCCGCCTGCCTGGGCTCCATCGACCGTATGCCCACTGAGCGCGAGCTCTCCGGCGCTATCGTGTCCCAGGGTCTCACCTCTATGGTCGGCGGCCTGCTGGGCGGTCTTCCCACCAGCGCCCTTGGCCAGAACGTGGGCATCATCTGCTCCAACAAGGTCGTCAACAAGTGGGTCTTTGTGATCATCGCGGCCGTCTTTGCCATCGCCGGCCTGTTCCCGCAGCTCTCTGCCGTTCTTTCCGCTATCCCGCAGCCTGTCATCGGCGGCGCGACCGTCGGCGTCTTTGGCACTATCACCATGAACGGCGTGCGCATGTTCATCCGCGAGGGCCTCACGCAGCGCACTTCCACCATCGTCGGCACCTCGGTCGTCTTTGGCCTGGGTATCTGGATGGCCACCGATTGCCTTGTCAGCAAGAGCATGCCCACCTGGGTGTCCACCGTCATCGGCTCCAACGCCGTAACCCCCACCGCCATCATGGCCATTGTCCTTAACCTGATCCTTCCGCAGACGCCGGTCGTGGCTCAGCACATCGATGCTGCCAAGGACGCTGCCGTGGATCTGGTTTTGCCCGAGAGCAAGAAGTAACCAATTCGGTGCTATTCGTCGACGGACGCATCGCCTCGTCCGCCGACGTCATGCGGCACCAAGCCGCACTTTAAAGGGTTTATCCCTTTGGTGAAGCGTTTGCGACGACCCTCGGCCTGCGAGCGGAGATAACCAAGCGCGCTCTGATGTGATGCTCGGAATGGGTCGCGCTAAGGATGCCAAGCGTAAAACCTTCAATGAAAATAGCGTAAAAACTGCATCTGTCATGGCGTAAAAACTACATTGAATGTAGCGTAAAATCAGCATTGAGAATGGCGTAATTTCGCATATCGCGTGATAGAGAGGGACGGCCGTCTGTGGATGCACCAAAGAGATTGACCCAAAAGGGATATAGACCCCGGCTCATAGAGGAGCGCCTCGACACCCTTATGCGGGCGTTTGGCTGTGTGGAGATCAACGGCCCCAAATGGTGCGGCAAGACCTGGACGGCGCTCTCTCGCTCGGCGAGCGTCTCCAGGCTCGATGAGCCTGCGCAGCGCGCGGCGGCAGAGGTCGACCCAAGCCTGGCGCTCATCGGCGATGCGCCACACCTGGTCGATGAATGGCAGGAGGTGCCCGAGGTTTGGGATGCCGCCCGGCGCTTCGTGGACGCGAGCGGCAACGAACGCGGGACACTTTTGCTCACGGGCTCGACCGCGCTCAAAAGCGAGGAGCGCAGCCATGTTCGTCATTCCGGCACGGGTAGGATCGCCCGTCTGTCAATGCGCCCCATGGCCCTGTGCGAGTCGGGCGACGGCGAGCCGCTCGTGTCACTGGCAAGCCTCTTTAAGGGCGAGGGTTTTGCCCCTCAGCATCGCGAGAGCACGGTGGATGACGTCGCCCGCTGGTGCTGCAGGGGCGGTTGGCCTGCAAACCTTGGGCTTTCGGAAGAGCTTGCGCGAGAGACGGCAAGCCAGTACGTGCACTCGGTGCTCGACGTTAACGTGCTGGATGAGGGCATGTCGCCCGAGCTTGCACACGGCCTTTTGCGAGCTCTTGCCATGAACGAGAGCCAGGCCGTCACGTACAAGACGCTCATAAAGGACGCCTCGTACGGTGAGGCGGGCCCCGATGAGAGGACCATCGCTTCGTGCTTGGACCTCTTCAACAGGCTCAAGCTGACCGAGGACCTGTGCGGATGGGAGCCGCCCATGCGCTCGAAGGCCCGCGTTCGCGTGCGCCCCAAGCGCTACTTCTGTGACCCGTCACTTGCGGCGGCGTTGCTGGGGGCTACCCCTGAGCGGCTGCTTGGCGATATGCAAACGCTAGGGATGCTCTTTGAGAACCTCGTTCTGCGCGACGTGCGCGTGTTCCTTTCCACCTACGGCGGTGTCGACAACAGTGTCCATTATTTCCGAGATGAGAAGGGCCTTGAGGTCGATCTGATCGTTGAGCACGACGGGCGCTGGGGAGCCATCGAGGTCAAGCTGAGTGATGCGAAAGCAGACGATGGAGCGAGAAATCTCAAGGCGCTGGAGAGGAAAGTGCTCTCCAATCCTGCCGCCCAGAATGCCGCGCCGGCGTTTTTGGCGGTCGTGGTTGGAAAGGGGAGCATTGCCTACACACGCGACGACGGCGTGGCGGTGATCCCCATGGCGGCACTTGGGGCGTAGTGGTCTTGCGGGGCGTGCCGTGCTTCCTTTACCGAAAATCCATTTGGTAAACCAGATACTCGCGGATAGAATAAAGTCGACGGCAGCCCAAGGGTGATAGCTGGGCAGCGCCGTTACTTAGTTCAAGGGGTCAATGCCTTAACGGCGTCGACCCCTCTTGTTTTGCTTCGAATGCTGCTTGAGTGCCTCGGAAAGTTCGATAAGCGCCGTGAAGAGCGAGACCAAAGCAACCAAGAGCTCTACGAGCTCTGATGGGCCCGGGATGACCTCTGATTCAAGTCACCGGGCCTAAATCTTCTTCATGCATTTGAATAGAGCGGGCGACTCTCTTGGGGTCGTTTGCATGGTGTGTGCTTGGCGCATGGTATTGCGCCCCGCTTTCATGTCCGCACGGGCGCCTATCCTTACGGCAATGTAGCCGCCTATGTAGCAAGCGGCAGGCAACGGAGAAAGGCCCTAACCGTGTCAGCTGAAAAGACGCCGGGTATCTCGGCTATCGATACGACGAACTTTGCGCGCCAGATCGTGCTGGACTTTGAGTTTGCGCCGGTGCCAAAGCAGCGCCAGCGCCGTGGGCTGCGCAATGAGATTATCGAGGTCGGCGCCGTCAAGCTCGATTACCACGGCAACGTTATGGGCGAGTTCTCGCAGTTTGTGCAGACGGAATTTACCGAAGGCGTTGCGTTTCCCGTCCGCGAGCTTACGGGGATATCGGCTGTGGACACCGCGATGGCCGATCCGCTCTATGTGGTGATCAAAAGGCTCAGCGATTGGATCGGTCGCTACTCCGCCCAGATAGTTTGCTGGAGCGGGACGGACCGTCGACAGCTTTTGACCGAGTGCCAGGCAAAACACATCGACCTTGCCGCATTTCCTACGGACTGGGCCGACCTGCAGGCGTTTTATACCTCGATTATGGACGTGGGCAGCCACGGTGTGTCTCTTTGAGTGATGCGGCAATGTGGTTTGGCATCGAGTTTGACGAGTCGACGGGCCACGCCCACAGCGCCTTAGCCGATGCGCGCGTGACCGCCAAGCTGCTCAAGCAGGTGATGGACGGGGACTACCGCGTGAGCCCGCGTGCCCAGGAAGTCCGCCAGCGGTGGGGGATGGGCGAGCGAGCCCAGACACGCCTTTCCAGCAAGTGCCCCGAGCTGGGTGACCTGCTGCTGAAGCTGAAGGCGGAGGGGAGGTAGGCCTTTTGAGAACGCCATTCGGTTTGGCATGGTTGAGCTGTAAGCGCAACTCCGCCCTGCTGTTTGAATTGAAGCGTCAACCAGTATGACGAGCTGTCTAGTCTGTCTGCCTACATCCTCGCAATCCCGCGCGCGGCGCTCAGCAGCTCGTACTCCCTTTGGCTCCACTGGTGCAGCTCGGCCGCGCGAACGGCATCGCGGCACAGGTCCAGGAATACCTCGGCTCCCTCGCAGAAACACTCACGGGCAAAGACGCCGGATCCGTCCGCAACGCACACGCCGTCTGCAAACAGCTTCCAACTCGACGGCTCGCGCGAGTCGTCTCCGAGCAGCTTGATCTGCAGAACATGCGGGTTGCCAGCAGCACAGAGCTCTTCCTCGAGCTTCTGTACCGTAAAGCGCATCTGATGGGAGAGGCTGCTCTTGACCATGGCCGAGGCGTAGCCATTTGGCTTGTCCAGAAGATGCATTCGTTTTGGCTTGGCTGCCAGATTGTGGAAGTTGCGCTCGCTGCGCACGGAGAAATTGTCCATACGGACTCCTTTCATCGATGTTGGCAGGGCCACCGTGCCTCTTGGCCGGTTGGCGTCGGGATCGTGGAGCCAACTCTCTACCCCGACTCTGGATAAAACGCGCCCGCTCCTTGCGGGCACGATGGAGTCTATCAGCGCGCGCGGACAGAAATCAAGCGCCGCCTGCGAAATGATGTGCAGACGGCGCTTGATTACACGGCAATTATCCGGAAAAGTGTCGAAATCAGCCGTATGAAAGTACGGAAAAGTGTCGAAATCGCCACCTCAAAAGTACGGAAAAGTGTCGAATCCGACGGTCTAAACATCCGGAAAAGTGTAACCGGATGACAAAACAGCACGTAGAAGCTGGTGCTACATACGGACGCTTCAGCCGCTCCCAACCCTTGCTACTCGTCGTCTCCGTCGTTGGGGTCGCCCTTGAGGGTGTTGATGTCCAGGTGCTGGTTGTCGTCCTCTTTTTGCTGCATTGCCGATTCGGACGCGGTGGGGCCGCGGAACAGCTGGAATCCCTCAAACGCGATCACGCCGAGCAGAGCGATGATGATGACGATAAAGACAACCTTTGCCGCCTGCGAAAACTCCGAAAAGCGTGGCGGTTCTTCTCCGGTGTGGTAATCGGCAGCGCGCTCATCGTCGGTGCCGTGGGTATACGACGATGCCGAGGCTGCCTTTACGCTCGCTTGGTTGCAATCGGGAGCGGGCGCGGCGGCAAACGGGTCGCGAGAATAGCCGCTCGACATTTGGCCGTAATCCTCGGTTTCGATACGGCGTGCGCGAGGCTGTTCGCTCGGACGGTTGGCATATGCTGCGGTGTTGTCGTATGCGGAGTTGCGTTCCTCGGCAGCCGCAAACAGGGGGTTGACCGGAATGTCGAGCGCCGGCATGCCGCCCGAGGTCTCGTCTAGATCTGACGCCGCCCAGGAATCAAAGGCAAACTGGCGGTTGGAAAGATCATCCAGATCCATGACAGGCGGCTCGAGCTCGGGCTCGGGAGCCGTGTATACCGGCTGCTGTGGGGCAGCGTAGCGAATCGTGCTGTCTGCCGTGGGGCGCTGTGCCGCTGCAGCGAGAAACGCCGCCGTCTCGGACGGATCGCTAGCAGGACGGGGTGCAGGGGCGGCATTGCGCGTCGCCTGCACGATGGGACGGGTGGCAAAGTCGTCCGCGGGCACGGATGCCGGCGCGGGCGTGGCGGAAGGTGTGGGCTTTGCGCTTGTCGGGCGAGCTCCGCCGCCCATGAGTTCCTCGGCGGTCCAGGGGCGGTCGCTCATCACGTCGTCGAGGCTCAGCGCAAAAAGGCCCTCTTCGCCCTCGTCAAACGCGTGTTTCGCATGCCTGGCGCCAGAAGCGGTACCTCCGCGGCCGTTGCGTGATGCGTTGCTCGACCCCATCTTGTTCCATCCTTTCGAAATGCTCGCATTCATCGATTATATGGAACTTGCCCTGCGGCCGACTCTCGGATTCGCGCATTCCAGAACTCGCGCCCAAAAGGGGAGGGGCGCAGGCGCGCTGACTATTTGTCGCCGGCGGCAGCCTTTGCCTCGTTGAGGTAGCTGTAGAAGCTGTATTTGGAGATGCCAAAGAACTCGCAGGCGCGTTCGCTCGACTTGGAAATGAGGAAGGCGCCGCGACGGTCGAGGTAGCCAATGGCGCGGATGCGCTCGTCTTTGGTCATGAGCGCCGCGGGCTTGCCCACAAACTGTTCGCACTCGCGCAGCAGGTCTTCGAGCAGGTCGCCGATGTTTTTGGTAATGGGCTCGGGCTCGGTGTAGCCCGTGCCGCCGGTGCCGGTAAAGGCATCGAGCGAGCGCTCAAAAGCCTTCATAAGCGTAATGTCAAAGTTAATGCCCAAAATGCCGACGGGTTTGCCCTCATCGTTGCGGATAAAGATCGTCGAAGACTTGAGCAGCTTGCCATCGGCGGTTTTGGTGAGGTATGGCTCGCGGTCGTGCACGTCGGTGGTGCCATCGTGCATGGATTCAAGCACAATATGGCTGGGGCCGTCTCCCAGTTTGCGCCCACTGACGTGGCCGTTTTCAATCACTACGATGGAGTGGTCCACGTCCTCGGTCTCCAGATCGTGGACGACGATTTCGCAGTTGGGGCCAAACTGGAGCGCCAGGCCGTGTGCAAGACGCTTGTAAAACTCAATCTGTGCGGGGGTCATGGGTGCCTTCCTAAAAATTAGTTTGGGCTCACTTTGCCATAAACCACACCTGTTCGCAAATAACGAAAGCGTCGCTGCGTTATGTAACCGTTCGGCGGCGAAAAAGTACCGATTACGGCAACAAACAATTTGTTAGGTTTAGCAATCAATAAGTGTGATAGAACATTGCTAACAAACTTTTTGTTTGGCATCCACATAAAAGTTCAGTCGCATGAATGGGAATGGACTGGAACGCGTATGCGGGGGCCGGCAAGAGAGAACTTAAGGAGTTCACCGTATGGCCGATAAGATCCAGTGGGCGGGCAACACGATGCCCAAGAGCGATGACAAGCACTTGGGAATCATGAGCCTCGACCACGTGAAGAAGGCCCGCGCCTTCCACCAGTCGTTCCCCCAGTACACCGTCACTCCGCTTGCCCGCCTGGACGGCCAGGCCGCGCGCCTGGGCCTGTCCAACCTGTGCGTTAAGGACGAGAGCTATCGCTTTGGCCTCAACGCCTTTAAGGTTCTGGGCGGTTCGTTTGCCATGGCCAACTACATTGCCGACGAGACCGGCAAGGACGTTGCCGAGTGCACCTTCGATTACCTGACCTCCGATCAGCTTGCCAAGGATTTTGGCCAGGCTACCTTCTTTACCGCCACCGACGGCAACCATGGCCGCGGCGTGGCATGGGCTGCCAACAAGCTGGGCCAGAAGGCCGTCGTGCACATGCCCAAGGGTTCCACCAAGCCCCGCTTCGATAACATCGCCGCCGAGGGTGCCACGGTGACGATCGAAGAGGTCAACTACGACGAGTGCGTGCGCATGGCCGCCGCCGAGGCCGACGCCTGCGAGCGCGGCGTCATCGTTCAGGACACCGCCTGGGAGGGCTACGAGAAGATTCCGTCCTGGATCATGGAGGGCTACGGCACCATGGCTTCCGAGGCTGCCGAGCAGCTGCGCGAGATGGCCATCAACCGCCCGACGCACGTCTTTGTCCAGGCTGGCGTAGGCTCGCTCGCCGGCGCCGTGGTGGGCTACTTCACCAACCTGTATCCCGATAACCCGCCCACCTTTGTCGTGGTCGAGTGCGCTCCGGCCGCCTGCCTGTACAAGGGCGCTGCCGCCGGCGACGGCGATCCGCGCATCGTGGACGGCGACATGCCCTCCATCATGGCCGGCCTGTGCTGCGGCGAGCCCAACATCCTGGGCTGGGATATTCTGCGCAACCACACCACCGCCTTCGTGTCCTGCCCCGACTGGGTCACCGCTCGCGGCATGCGCACCCTGGGCGCCCCCGAGAAGGGCGACCCGCGCGTCATCTCCGGCGAGTCCGGCGCTGTGACCACCGGCCTGGTCGAGACCCTCATGCTCGATCCCGAGTACGCTGAGCTCAAGGAGCTCATCGGCCTGGACAAGACGAGCTCCGTGCTCTGCTTCTCCACGGAAGGCGACACGGACCCCGACCAGTATCGCCGCATTGTTTGGGAAGGCGAATATCCGACCTGCTAATCGTTGGGCGGCGCAACGCGCCGCGCCAAATTCCTATTAGACCCCCTATGTCCTGCAGATGCATGAACCCGGGAGGCGGAGCGATACCTATTTGCTCCGTCGCGAGTTCCGCACGCAAAGGAAAGCACTTAATGTGCTTTCCGTCTTGCGCAGGACTGTCCGAGCAGCGGAGCAAATAGGTATCGCTCCGCCACCTCACAGGTAGATTCCTTCGTTTGAAAGGTTATGAACAATGGCTAAAGAACTCGATTTCGACGCTATCAAGGCTGCGGCTGAGTCTCATCGTGCTGATATGACTCGCTTCCTGCGCGCTATGATCTCTCACCCCTCTGAGTCCTGCGAGGAGGGTGAGGTTGTCGCCTGCATCAAGGCCGAGATGGAGAGCCTTGGCTATGACGAGGTCAAGGTCGACGGCCTGGGCAACGTTATGGGCTTTATGGGCGAGGGCGACAAGATCATCGCCATCGACTCTCATATCGACACCGTCGGCATCGGCAACATCGAGAACTGGGATGCCGATCCCTATGAGGGCTACGAGACCGACGAGATCATCTACGGCCGCGGTGGCTCCGACCAGGAGGGTGGCATGGCTTCTGCTACCTACGCTGCCAAGATGATGAAGGACATGGGCCTCATCCCCGAGGGCTACAAGATCATGGTCGTCGGCACCGTCCAGGAAGAGGACTGCGACGGCATGTGCTGGCAGTACATCTACAACAAGGACGGCATTAAGCCCGAGTTCGTCATTTCCACCGAGCCCACCGACGGTGGCATCTATCGCGGTCACCGCGGCCGCATGGAGATCCGTGTCGACGTTCACGGCACCTCCTGCCACGGCTCCGCTCCCGACCGCGGTGACAACGCCATCTACAAGATGGCCGACATCATCGCCGACGTCCGCGCCCTCAACAACAACGGCTGCGACGAGTCGACCGACATCAAGGGCCTCGTCAAGATGCTCGACCCCAAGTACAACCCCGAGCACTACGAGGATGCCCGCTTCCTGGGCCGCGGCACCTGCACCGTCAGCCAGATCTTCTACACCAGCCCCAGCCGCTGCGCTGTCGCTGACTCCTGCGCCATCTCCATCGACCGTCGTATGACCGCTGGTGAGACCTGGGAGTCCTGCCTGGACGAGATCCGCAACCTGCCGGCCGCCAAGAAGTACGGCGACGACGTGAAGGTCTCCATGTACATGTACGACCGTCCGTCCTGGACCGGCGAGGTCTACGAGACCGAGGCTTACTTCCCCACGTGGATCAACAAGGAGACCGCTCCGCACGTCAAGGCCCTCGTCGACGCCCACAAGGCCATGTTCGGTGACGAGCGCATCGGCTGCGAGCCCAGCATGGACAAGCGCACCGGTCGTCCGCTGTGCGACAAGTGGACCTTCTCCACGAACTGCGTTTCCATCCAGGGCCGCTATGGCATCCCCTGCGTCGGCTTTGGCCCGGGTGCCGAGTCTCAGGCTCACGCTCCCAACGAGGTCACCTACAAGGACGACCTGGTCACCGCTGCCGCCATGTATGTGGCTGCCCTGAACCTCTACGATCCGAGCCAGGCCGATGGCGATGCCACCGTGTTCCGCGCCGGTCTGACCAACAACAAGATCGACTAGTCCCATTCCTTGATCTTGTTGAGCCGGGGGCCGCTCGTGCCCCCGGCATCCCCTGTTGACTTGGGGCCCGCGGTCGTTATCTCCCATGCTTCCTCAACGGTGGCGGGTCCTCGTCATGGTGCTCTGCATGTTCTAGCCACACGCGCATGCCGGAGCACATCTACTCATTGCGATCGTTTCATCTTTAGAAAGGACATTTCCATGGACGCTAAGTTTACCGAGCTCGTCGAGCAGCTGAACGGCCTCGATTTTAAGGGTATGTACGGCAGCGACTTCCTGCACACCTGGGACAAGACCACCGATGAGCTCAAGGCGCTCTACATCGTCGCCGACGCTCTGCGCGAGCTGCGTGAGAACAACGTTTCGTCCAAGATCTTCGACTCGGGTCTGGCCGTCTCCCTGTTCCGTGACAACTCCACCCGTACGCGCTTCTCCTTCTCCAAGGCTGCTAACCTGCTCGGCCTTGAGCTGCAGGACCTGGACGAGAAGAAGTCCCAGATCGCTCACGGCGAGACCGTCCGCGAGACCGCTACCATGATCTCCTTCATGGCCGACGTCATCGGCATCCGCGACGACATGTACATCGGCAAGGGCGACGCCTACATGGCCGAGGTCTCCGAGTCTGTCCAGCAGGCCTACGAGGACGGCGTTCTGGACCACCGTCCCACGCTCATCTCCCTGCAGTCCGATTCCGACCACCCCACGCAGTCCTCTGCCGACATGCTCTACCTCATCAACGAGTTTGGCGGTCTTGAGAACCTCAAGGGCAAGAAGGTCGCCGTCACCTGGGCCTACTCGCCCTCTTACGGCAAGCCGCTGTCCTGCCCGCAGTCGCTGATCAGCCTGCTGCCCCGCTTTGGCATGGACGTCACCCTGGCCCATCCCGAGGGCTACGACCTCATGCCCGAGGTCGTCGAGCGCGCCAAGGGCTATGCCGCCGAGTCCGGCACCACCTTTAAGCAGGTCAACACTATGGCCGAGGCCTTCGAGGGCGCCGACATCGTGATCCCCAAGAGCTGGGCTCCGTTTGCCGCCATGGAGAAGCGCACCAACCTGTACGCCGAGGGCGACGACGCCGGCATCGCTGCGCTCGAGAAGGAGCTGCTCGCCCAGAACGCCACGCATCAGGACTGGTGCTCCACGACCGAGCTCATGGAGAAGACCGCCAACGGCCAGGACACCATCTTTATGCACCCGCTGCCCGCCGACATCTCCGGTGTCTCCTGCGAGCACGGCGAGGTCAACGCCGACGTCTTCGACATGCACCGCGTGGGCATGTACAAGGAGGCCAGCTACAAGCCGTACGCCATCGCAGCCATGATGTTCCTGCAGAAGGTTGCCGATCCCGCCGCTACCCTCAAGGCCCTCGACGAGCGCAACACCGCCCGTTGGTTCCAGGCCTAAAGCCGGGTTGAGGTAAGCCATGTAAAGGGGGCGCTCTGCCAACCGGCGGGGTGCCTCCTTTTTGCATCGGGGGCGTGCGGGATAAACGCTTTCGATGTAGATGCCCCGCGGCGCGAGTTATGGGTACGATGGCTTCAGGGGAGGTATCGCCATGAAACTTGGTTGCGTCATTATGGCTTCGGGCGAGGGCAAGCGTTTTGGATCCAATAAGATGTTTGCCGATATCTATGGCAAGCCGCTGATTGCTCGGACCATCGATTCGATTCCTCGGGGCTTTGACGTTGTGGTTTCGACGCGTTGGCCCGAGGTCGCCCAGATTTGCGAGGACAAGCATTGCCCGTGTGTGCTGCACGATGGCAAACTGCGCAGCGAAAGCGTCCGTGCGGGCCTTTCGTGGGGAGTCGAACGCAACTGGAAAGGCTGCCTCTTTTTGCCGGGCGACCAGCCGCTCGTGAGCTCGGATTCTTTTGAGGGTATGGTTCGTGCGTTTGACGAGCGTGACCGCAATCATCCGGTGCGTCTTGCGTGCAACGGCGAGCCTTCGAGCCCGGTACTCTTTCCGGCGGAATTGTTCGATGCACTTATGCGTCTTGAGGGCAAGGACGGCGGCGGTTCGATCCTTAAGGACCGTACCGACGTGGTGCTGGTCGAGGCGCGTGCTTACGAACTGTGGGACGTCGATACCGCCAAGGGACAGCGACGCATAACGGAGCATATCGCCGCCTGCTCGTATTTTGATCGCGTGGCCAACTGCATCAACCAATAAGGAGCAATTATGATCATCATCAAAAACGGTGCGCTCGTGACGCCCCAGGGGCTTCGCCGCGCCGATCTTGCCATGGAGGGCGATAAGATCGTGCGGATCGCCGCGGCGATTGAGCCGGGCGCCGACGATACTGTCGAGGATGCCGCGGGCTGCTGGGTGTTTCCCGGCTTTATCGATGGCCACACGCACATGCAGTGCTGGACTGGCATGGACTGGACGGCCGATAGCTTTGAGACCGGTACGCGTGCGGCTGCCTGCGGCGGCACGACGACCATTGTGGACTACGCCACGGCCGATCGCGGCGTGACCATGCCCGATGCCTTGGCCGAGTGGCATCGCCGCGCTGACGGAACCTGCACGGCCAACTACGCTTTTCATATGGCACTCGCCGAGTGGAACGAGCGCAATCGCGCCGATCTCTCGGCCATGCGCGAGGCGGGCGTATCGTCGTTCAAGACCTACTTTGCCTACGACCATCTGCGCCTGGACGATGCCGAGACACTCGAGGTGCTCGAGGAGCTCAAGCGTATTGGAGGCATACTGTGCGTGCATTGCGAGAACGGCACGCTGGTGAATGAGCTGCAGAAGCGCGTGTTTGAGCAGGGTATCCACGGGCCCGAGGGCCATGCGCTCAGCCGTCCGGATGTGTGCGAGGCCGAGGCAGTGAGCCGTCTGCTGTATCTGGCGCACCTGGCCGGCGACGCGCCGGTTAACGTGGTGCACCTTTCGACCAAGCTGGGGCTCGAGGCCATTCGCGCTGCCAAGGCGCGCGGGCAGAAGAACATCTATGTCGAGACCTGCCCTCAGTATCTGATGCTCGACGATACGTGCTACTTGGAGCAGGGCGAGGACGGCTTTGCGGGTGCCAAGTATGTGATGAGCCCGCCGCTGCGCCATGCGGGTGACCGCGCCGCGCTGCGCGAGGCGCTTGTGGCCGGCGAGATCGATACCATCGCCACCGACCACTGCAGCTTTAACCTGCACGGGCAAAAGGACCGCGGGCGCGACGACTTCCGCGCGATTCCCAACGGCGGACCCGGTGTGGAGCATCGCCCCGTCGCGATCGCCACGAGCTTTGAGGGACAGCTGGGCCCCGAGGATCTGTGCCGCCTGATGAGCGAGAACCCGGCGCGCGTCTTTGGCATGTATCCGCGCAAGGGCTGTCTTGCCGAGGGTGCCGATGCCGACGTGTGCGTGTGGGATCCCAAGGCGCGCTGGACCATTCGCGCGGCGACGCAGCATCAGGCTGTGGACTACACGCCGCTCGAGGGCTTTGAGGCGCACGGCCGCGCCAAGGCCGTGTTTGTGAATGGCGTGCTGGCTGCGCGCGACGGCGAGCCCACCGGAGCCCAGCCCGGCCGCTACGTCCCCCGCTAGCAGCAAAGATGCCGTGTCCCCTCCGCAGTTGCGGTGAAATAGTTCCTGTTTAGCCGCCAAATAGGCCGTTTCAGGAACTATTCCACCGCAACTTATAGGTCTGGTGGGGCAGCGCCGGCTACCTGAGGTTGGTGGCGACGATGGGGCGGTCGAGAGCTGTCTCGAAGCGGTCGGCCATCGTGGGGTCGCTGAGCGTGTCGACTTGGTTGAGCATGATACGGGCATTGTTGAGGTTCAGCATCTGCAACTCGGCATTGAGCACCATGGTGACGCGCTCTGGGGTGGCAGCGTCGGTGAGCTCGCAGCCGCAGTGCTCGCAGAAGATCTCGGGGCGGTGGACAACCTCGGCGACGGGCTTGCCCAGCCCCGAGGCGCCGACGACCCAGACAACGTTTGCCGTGGCGGCGGGAATTACCGGCTCCCAGGCGGCATGCGCCTTGAGCGGGAGTCGCTTGCTGCCATCTGCTTCGCCCAACACATAGTCAAAGCGCTGTGCCAGCTCGTTGAGCGGCTCGGCGGGGGCGGAGAGCTTGCCTGTCTCCGGGTCCAAAACACCCGCCTGGCAGATGTTTCCGCGGCTCATGCCAGCACATGCCTCGCAGGTGCAGCCGGGAACATGCAGGGCTCCCGGTTTCCAGGGCGCGGCGTCCAGGCGACGGCTCGACCCGTCCCACGGCACGCCGGCGACGGGGAACATGCGCGTGGTGGTGCAGAGGAGCACGCGGCCGCCAGCGCGCATGAGCTCGAGACCCAGCGTCTTCAGCAACGTCGACTTGCCGCCGCTGCCGATAATCGCGGTAATGCCCGGCTCGATCCTGAGCGCCGAGGCAAGATTGCCGCTAACCGTTTCCATCTGTTCACCGCCGTATAATACTGTGATAATAAATAATCATCAGAGTAGCGGTCGAACCGCTTTTGCTCTGCTCAAACCGTAGCACAGGGAGGTGCCCCGGGAATGCTCGTTTATGTTCGCGGCGCCGGCGATATCGCCACGGGTGTCGCTGCCCGTTTGGTGCGCGCCGGCGTGTCGGTCGTCATGGCCGATATTGCGGTCCCCACGTGCATCCGTCGCACAATCAGTTTTTGCGAGGCCATTCGCCTGGGCGAGGTCCAGGTCGAAGGCATTCGCGCTCGCTTGGCACAGACGCCGGCTGAGGTACTTGCGATTACCGAGGCTGGAGACGTCGCCGTTGTGGTGGACCCCCAGGCCAAGATGCTCGATGAGCTTAAACCCGCGGCTGTGGTCGATGCGATTCTGGCCAAGCGCAACCTGGGCACCACGCGCGACATGGCGCCTGCCGTCATCGCCGTGGGGCCGGGCTTTACCGCGCCGGTCGATTGCGACGCCGTGGTCGAGACCATGCGCGGGCATTTTCTCGGCCGTGTCATTACCCAAGGTTCGCCCCAGCCCAACACGGGTGTGCCGGGCATTATCGGCGGCTATGGCAAGGAGCGCGTTATCCATAGCCCCGCCGCCGGCGTGTTTCGGTCCGACCGCGCAATCGGCGACATCGTGAGCGCCGGAGACGTGATTGGCTACGCGGGCGATACGCCCATGTATACGCAGATCGATGGCTGCTTGCGCGGCCTTTTGGCGAACGGCGTGCAGGTGACTGAGGGCTTTAAATGCGCTGATGTCGATCCGCGCGGCGATGCCAGCTATATCAACTACATTTCGGACAAGGCGACGTCGGTCGGCGGCGGTGTGCTCGAGGCGCTCGCTATGCTCACCGATGTCTTTAGAGGATAGAAGGCGGCAATGGAAAAGCTCGATGTTGTGAATGCGGCGCTTGCCGCCCTGCGTGCTGGCGAGACGTGCGAGCTGGTGGTAGTGGCCGGTACGGCGG
Organism: uncultured Collinsella sp.; assembly: GCA_900542155.1. Classification (GTDB taxonomy): domain Bacteria; phylum Actinomycetota; class Coriobacteriia; order Coriobacteriales; family Coriobacteriaceae; genus Collinsella. Next base: position 126,216 of record UQMD01000001.1, on the reverse strand, counting down.
GGTCGTCCCCGCGCGGTGTGGGCGCATGGATGACTGTCTTTGCCGATGGCAGCCAAGCGGGCACTATCGGCGGCGGCAAGATTGAGCTCTTTGCGCTGGACGAGGCGCGCGAGCTGCTGGCCGGGGGTAAATCGCGTCTGGTCCGCTACACCATGGGCGGCGAGAACTCCGATACCGGCATGATTTGCGGCGGAGCTATCTGCCTGTGCTGTCTGCACCTGGACGCGACCAAGGCACCGTTGTTCCAGGAGATTGCCAATGTGCTGGCGTATCGACGCATCGGCGACTTCGCCATCGACTTTGAACCGTTTATCGCAAGTGCGCATGAAGGCGACGTTGCCGAATACCATGGCGAGGAGTCGCGCCGCACCATAATGGGCTGCCCCGAGCTTTCGCTGGTGGAGGAGGGGAGTAAGGTCACCTACACCAACGCGGCCTCCGAGATTCCCGCGGCGCACATCGAGACTCTCTGCCCCGAGGGCCTGACCTATATCTTTGGCTGCGGCCACGTGGGTGCTGCGACGGCGCGGGTGCTCACGGCGGCGGGCTTTGCCGTCGTGGCTTGCGACGACCGCCCCGGCACACTGACCCCCGAATGGGTGCCCGGTGTCTACGACCGTCGTCTGGTCGACTACAAGAACCTGAGCAAGCAGTGCCCCATCGGCCCGCGTGACCTAGTGGTCGTCGCCACGGCGGGTCACAAGTCCGATATCGACGTGGTGATTCAGGCCATGCACGCCAAGCCCGCCTATCTGGGCTGTCTGGGTTCGCGCCGCAAGACGGCCTTTGTGCGCGCCCGCCTGGAGCAGGAGGGCTTTACGCAGGACCAGATCGACGGGCTGCACCTGCCGATCGGCGTTGCCATCGAGGCCGAGGATCCCGAGGAGATTGCCATCTCCATCGCCGCCGAGATGATCCACCTGCGTCGCACCAAACTCGTCCCCCGCAAGCGCTAGTCGCATCCCAAATGAGCTGCCCCAGCCCTCTGCCGCATGCGGGTCAAAATGCTACCTGTGCCATATGCCCTATAATGTCCGACCGTTGAGCGGCATGGGGCCGCTGCCTAGGGTATGGGAGGCGCAAATGGCAGAGTCGGCAGCAGGGGATGCCCTGTTCGAGCGTACGGGAAAAGTTTCGTTTGTGCAGGTATTACCCCATGCACTGCAGCATGTGCTGGCGGCATTCGCGGGTATCGTCACGCCCGCCATCATTATCGCGTCGGTCTGTGGCTTTACCCCTCAAGAGGAAGCCGCTGTCATCCAGGCGTCGCTCGTCCTCTCGGCGATTGACATTTTCCTTCAACAGTTTCCCATAAAAGGTGTCGTCGGTTCGGGCCTGCCCATTGTGATGGGTGCGAGCTTTACCTTCGTGCCGGCGCTCAAGGCAGTCGGTCTTGAGCTTGGTTTTGAGGCCGTACTGGGCGCCCAGGTAATCGGCGGCGCGCTCGTCGCACTCTTCGGCCTACTGTTTAGGCGCGTGAGTTTTCTGTTTCCGGCCCCGGTGCTTGGCACCGTCATCTTTGTCATTGGCCTGTCGCTATGCCCAGTGGCAGTTGCCTCCATGGCGGGCGGGGAGGGCGCGGCCGATTTTGGCAGTGTCACCAACTGGGCCGTCGCACTTGTGACGTTCGTCGTCACCTTTATGGCTGGCAACTACGGCAAGGGCGCGCTTAGGCTGGGCAGCATCCTGGCTGGTATCTGCGCGGGCTTTGTTTTGGCTGCGGTGTTGGGCATGGTCGATTTCTCGGCCATCGCGACCGCCAGCTGGTTCGCCCCGCCGGCCCTGGGCGCCCATCGCCTGGTGTTCGACCCGGCCGCGTGCGCCGTTGTGGGCGTTGTCGCCATTGTCAACGCAGTACAGGTCATGGGCGAGTTTGCCGCCGTGTCGTCCGCTGCGCTCGATACCCCTGCGACCGATAGCCAGATCTCGGGTGGCCTGATCGCCAACGGCCTGGTCGGTATGCTGTCAGGCTTTTTTGGCGGCGTCCCCACGGCAACCTTTGGCCAGAATGTGGGCATTATCGCCGAGAACAAGGTCGTCAACCGCATGGTCTTTACGCTTGCGGCTGCCATCCTGCTCATCGCGGGCCTGCTGCCCAAGTGTGCGGCGGTGCTCACGTCTATTCCGCAGCCGGTCATCGGTGGCGCCACGATTGGCGTGTTCGCGACCATCGGTATGAACGGTGTGGTCATGTTTGCCCGCCACGGCCTGTCTCAGCGCGATACCACGCTCATGGGTCTCTCTATCGCCTTTGGCACGGGCATTGAGCGCACGGCCGGCGCGCTTGCCGGCGCTGGATTCCCCGCATGGGTCGGCACCGTTTTTGGCGGATCCTCCATTGCCGTCGCCGCGCTCGTTGCTGTGATCCTCAACCTGGTCCTCCCGCGCCAAAAATAACGCCCCATATATGAGTTGCGGTGGAATACGGACTGTTAAAGCCTGTTAAGCCGTCAAACGGTCCCTATTTCACCGCAACTGCCATTTTCCTCCGTCCCCTAGGGATCAATATGTGCGGGGGAGTTGTGGAGTTGTGCAGGCAGACGAGGTTTTTCTGGAAATACGCTCCCGATGCGCGTATAGTACCGATTGTTTTGTCGGCTCCTGCTGCGTCGAGTCCAAACCGCGAAATGCCATGAGCGGCGCGGATGCAGCCAGGAGGCACGAGGACAACCCATCGTGGCCACGCCCCGTGCTTAAAACCCCAAGAAGGAGTGAACAATGGCAGAAGAGAAGTATGTGCCGCGTCTGAAGACCAAGTACAACAACGAGGTCAAGCAGCAGCTTCAGGACAAGTTCCAGTACGAGAACGTCATGATGATCCCCAAGTTTGAGAAGATCGTCGTGAACATGGGTGTCGGCGAGGCCGCTACCGATTCCAAGGCCATCGACGGTGCCGTGCGCGACCTGCGCGCCATCACCGGCCAGCAGCCGATGATCACCCGTGCCCGCAAGTCCATCGCTACCTTCCGCCTGCGCGCTGGTATGCCGATCGGCTGCAAGGTTACCCTGCGTGGCGACCGTATGTGGGAGTTCTTCGATCGTCTGACCTCCGTCGCGATCCCCCGTATCCGCGACTTCCGCGGCATCTCGGCCAAGAGCTTCGACGGCCGTGGTAACTTCTCCATGGGCGTCACCGAGCAGCTCATCTTCCCCGAGATCGACTTCGACTCCGTCGATCACCAGCGTGGTATGGACATCACTTTCGTGACCACCGCCAACACCGATGAGGAGGCCAAGGCCCTTCTGGACGCCTTCGGTTTCCCGTTCAAGAAATAGGTTCACCTGCCCTATGAGCGCCGTTCCCACAAGGGGGCGGCGCTTGGGGCGAACAATACTCTATGTGAGGAGGATATAAGTGGCTAAGACATCGATGATCGTCAAGTGCAATCGCAAGCAGAAGTTCTCTACTCGTGAGTACACGCGCTGCCAGCGCTGCGGCCGTCCGCACTCTGTGTACCGCAAGTTCGGCCTGTGCCGTGTCTGCTTCCGCGAGCTTGCACTCAAGGGCGAGCTTCCCGGCGTTAAGAAGGCCAGCTGGTAAGTCACTACCAGCGTTTCAAGCATCAGTTTGGAACAGGGAAAACGCGCTAAAAAGGCTTTGCCGTTAAGGGCGGCGAAGAACCAAGAGCACGTGTTCATCAAGAACGAAGGAGAATCTGTATGAACCTTACAGACCCGATCGCAGATATGCTTACGCGCATCCGTAACGCTAACTCTGTGAACAAGGCCACGGTCTCCATGCCGAGCAGCAAGAAGCTCGTCGAGATCGCTCGTGTTCTGCACGAGGAGGGCTACATCGAGGGCTACGATGTCGAGGACACCGTTCCCCAGAAGACTCTGCACATCACGCTTAAGTATGGTCCCAAGAAGGCTAAGGTCATCAACGGCATCCGCCGCATTTCCAAGCCGGGCCTGCGTAAGTACACCGGCGTTGCCGACATGCCCCGCGTCCGCGGTGGCCTTGGTACCGCCATCATTTCCACCAGCCATGGCGTCATGACCGACCGCGATGCTCGCAAGCACAACGTCGGCGGCGAGATCATCGCTTACGTCTGGTAATTCGCTCGGTAGGTAGAAGGAAAGGAGATCACCGTGTCTCGTATCGGTAATAAGCCTGTCCAGATTCCCGCCGGAGTCGAAGTGGCAGTCAACGGCAACAACGTTGTCGTCAAGGGCCCCAAGGGCCAGCTCGAGCTCGATGTCTTTGAGAAGCTCGCTATCAACGTCGAGGACAACGTCCTCACCGTTTCCCGTCCCGACGACGAGCGTGAGACCCGTGCCCGCCACGGCCTCACCCGCGCCCTCATCCACAACATGGTTGTTGGCGTTTCCGAGGGCTTCGAGAAGAAGCTCGAGCTCGCCGGCGTCGGTTACCGCGTGCAGCAGAAGGGCAAGAACCTCGAGTTCTCCCTGGGCTTCTCGCACCCCGTGATCGTCGAGGCTCCCGAGGGCATCACCTTCGAGGTTCCCGACAACACCCACGTGAACGTCAAGGGTATCAACAAGCAGCAGGTCGGTCAGATCGCCGCTGAGATCCGCGGCCATCGTCCTCCCGAGCCTTACAAGGGCAAGGGTATCCACTACGTTGGCGAGCACATCCGCCGCAAGCTGGGTAAGGCCGCCAAGTAGTCGTAACCGACTCACTCGCATAAGACCAGCACCCCGTCAGGTGCTGGCAAGATCAACCTTTTTAGGAGTTTACGTATGAACAAGCATAAGGCGAAGCTGGAAGGCCTCAAGCGTCGTCAGCGTCGTGTTCGCGGCAAGGTCTCGGGTACCTCCGAGCGTCCGCGTCTTCGCGTGACCCGTACTAACGCCAACATCTATGCCCAGATCATCGACGACAGCAAGGGCTCCAGCCTGACGCTCGTCTCTGCCTCGACCCTCGAGGCCGAGTTCAAGGGCACCCACACCTCGAACAAGGAGGCTGCGGAGAAGGTCGGTCAGCTCGTTGGCAAGCGCGCCATCGAGGCCGGCATCACCAAGGTCGCCTTCGATCGCGGTGGCCGTATCTACCATGGCCGCGTCAAGGCCCTCGCCGACGGTGCTCGTGCCGCCGGTCTCGAGTTCTAGGAGGTATGTAGCACATGGCTCGTAATCAGAAGCAGCAGCGCGAGGCCTCCGAGTTCGAGGAGCGCGTCGTTTACATCAACCGCGTGTCGAAGACCGTCAAGGGTGGTCGTCGCATGAGCCTCGTCGCTCTCGTCGTCGTTGGCGACGGCAAGGGTAACGTCGGCGTTGGCATGGGCAAGTCCGCTGAGGTGCCCCTGGCCATCTCCAAGGCGTCTCTCGATGCCAAGAAGAACATGTTCCACGTGCCGGTGACCGAGCAGGGCACCATCCCGCACGAGGTTCTCGGCCACTTTGGTGCCGGCCGCATCATCATCAAGCCCGCTGTCGAGGGTACCGGCGTTATCGCCGGCGGCGCTGTGCGTCCCCTCTTTGAGCTTGCTGGCATCAAGAACGTCCTGTCCAAGTCCCTCGGTACCGACAACGGCCTCAACATCATCAAGGCTGCCGTCGAGGGCCTCAAGGAGCTCTCCAGCCCTGAGGACGTCGCGGCTCGCCGTGGCCTGACGGTCTCCGAGATGTTCGTCGGTAAGGAGAACTAAGCATGGCTGACACCATCAAGATCAAGCAGGTCCGCAGCACCAACGGTTGCAAGCAGGACCAGGTCCGTACTGTCCGTGCCCTCGGTCTCCACAGGATCCGCGAGGTTCGCGAGATTGCTGACAACGAGTCCGTCCGCGGCATGATCTTCAAGGTCAAGCACCTTGTCGAGATTGTAGAGGAGTAGCAAATGCAGCTTCACGATCTTACTCCCGCGCCCGGTTCCACCAAGAACCGCAAGCGCGTCGGCCGTGGCAATTCTTCGGGTCACGGCACCACTTCTGGCCGCGGTCAGAAGGGCCAGGGTTCCCGCTCTGGCGGCACCAAGGGTGCCGGCTTCGAGGGTGGCCAGACTCCGCTGGCTATGCGCCTGCCCAAGCTTCCGGGCTTCCGCAACCCCCGTCGTATCGAGTACACCGCTGTTAACGTTGAGCGTCTCGAGCGTAAGTTCGAGGATGGCGCTGTGATCGACGGTGCCGCTCTTAAGGCCGCTCGCATCACCAAGAGCGAGTTCGAGCCCGTCAAGGTGCTCGGCAATGGTGAGCTCACCAAGAAGTTCACGGTCAAGGTCGATAAGGTCAGCGCTTCTGCGCAGGCCAAGATCGAGGCCGCCGGCGGAAAGGTCGAGCTGCCGTGCTAAATGGTCTTAAGAATGCTTTCCGCATCAAAGAATTGCGCGAAAAGATTCTTTTTACCATAGCTATGCTCGTCGTGTACCGCATTGGTGCGCACGTTCCTGTGCCCGGCATTCCCTTCCAGGGGATGCTGGGCCTTTTCTCGACCGATAACAATTCGGTCGCCGCAGGTGCTATGGCCCTCCTGAATCTTTTCTCTGGCGGCGCGTTGAGCTATGTGTCGGTGTTTTCGCTGGGCATCATGCCTTACATCACCAGCTCGATCATCCTCCAGATGCTCCAGGCCGTCGTGCCTTCCCTGCATGAGCTTGCCCGCGAGGGCGAGGTCGGTCAGACCAAGATTACGCAGTATTCGCGTTACCTCACCTTGGCTCTGGCAATCCTCAACTCCGTGGGTTACCTCTTCCTCTTTAAGAGCTTCGGCATCAGCTTCAATGGCGCCGGCGCTCCCGAGATCATCTTCGACCTCATGATCGTCGGTACGCTCACCGCGGGCGCCATGCTGATCATGTGGATTGGTGAGCTCATCACCCAGCGCGGTATCGGCAATGGCATGTCGCTGATCATCTTTGCGAACATCATGGCCGGTCTGCCGCAGGCGATCTTTTCCAGCACCGAGGGCAATGCCGGTGGCATCATCACCATGGTGATCATCTGCGCCATCATCCTGCTGGTTATTCCGCTGATTGTTTTCCTTGAGCGCGGCCAGCGCCGCATCCCGGTCTCCTACGCCAAACGCGTCGTTGGCCGTCGCATGATGGGTGGCCAGACCACCTACCTGCCCATCAAGGTCAACACCGCGGGTGTCGTGCCGATCATCTTCGCTTCGGCGCTGCTGTACTTCCCGGCTCAGATTGCCGTGTTCTTCCCCGGCATCGGCTGGATTCAGGCAGTTGCCTCCGCGCTTTCGACCGGTTGGCTCAACTGGGTGCTTAACGTTGTCCTCATCGTGTTCTTCGCGTACTTCTACACCTCCATGGTGTTCAATCCCGATGACACGGCCGACAACCTTAAGAAGCAGGGCGGCTTTATTCCGGGCGTGCGTCCGGGTAGGGCTACCGCGGCCTACATCAAGAACGCGCTCAACAAGATTACGCTTCCCAGCGCTGTCTTTTTGGCGCTCATCGCCATCGTGCCTTCGATCATCTTCTCCTTCACGGGTAACCATCTGATCCAGGCATTTGGTGGCACGTCCATCCTCATCATGGTCGGCGTCGTGCTCGACACGGTCGATAAGCTCGAAGGCCAGATCAAGATGTATGATTACGATGGATTCTTTAAATAGGCTAGAGGAGGATTGCTCATGAACCTCGTATTGCTCGGAGCTCCGGGTGCCGGTAAGGGCACCGTCGCACAGGAGCTCGTCGCCGAGTTTGGCGTCGCTCACATTTCCACGGGCGACCTGCTGCGTGCTGCCGTCAAGGGTGGCACCGAGCTTGGTATTCAGGCTAAGAAGTACATGGACGCTGGCGAGCTCGTTCCCGACCAGCTCGTGATCGACCTTGTCAAGGAGCGCCTTGCTGCCGATGACGCCCAGCAGGGCTTCATCCTCGACGGCTTCCCGCGCAACACCGCCCAGGCTGTGACGCTCGATTCCGAGCTCTCCGCCATGGGTCGCGAGATCGATTGCGCCCTTCTGGTCGACGTGGCCCCCGAGGTCATCATCGATCGTCTGTCTTCGCGTCGCACCTGCCGCGCCTGCGGTTACACCGGCACCGCTGCCGATGCCACCTGCCCCAAGTGCGGTGGCGAGATGTATCAGCGCGACGACGACAAGCCCGAGACCATCAAGAACCGTCTCGACGTCTACGAGAAGTCCACGAGCCCGCTCGTCGACTACTATCGTGGCCAGGGTCTGCTCAAGTCGGTCAACGGTGACCAGGCTCGCGAGACCGTGTACGGGGATGTCAAAGAGGCTCTCGGTCTATGATCAAGATTAAGTCTGCAACGCAAATCGAGCAGATGAAGAAGGCAGGAGCGCTATCTAAGATGGCGCTCCGCCACGTTGGAGCCATGGTGCGCCCCGGCGTTTCGACTTTTGAGCTCGATCAGCTCGCGGAGCAGATTATCCGCATGCATGGCGGCACCCCCGCCTTTAAGGGTTACGGCGGGTTCCCGGGGACCATTTGCGCATCGATCAACGATGCCGTGGTCCACGGTATTCCCAACCCTGACATGATCCTGCGCGATGGCGATATCATCTCCATCGATACGGGAGCCGTTGTCGACGGTTGGGTCGGCGATAACGCATGGACGTTTTTCGTCGGCACCCCCACGCCCGAAGCCAAGGCTTTGTGCGAGGTCACGCGCGATTGCCTTAAGGCTGCCATCGAGCAGGCTGTTCCCGGTAACCATATCGGGGACGTCGGTTATGCCGTTCAGTCCCTTGCCGAGTCTCACGGTTACGGCGTGCTTCGCGACTATGTGGGTCATGGCATTGGCCGCGTGATGCACGAGGACCCCAACGTTCCTAACTATGGAAAGAAGGGGAGGGGCGTTCGCCTCCAGGCCGGCATGGTCATTGCCATCGAGCCGATGGTTACGATGGGTTCCAACCATGTGAGCACGGGCTCCGACGGTTGGATTGTTACGACCAACGACCACCTGCCCGCCGCGCACTACGAGAACACCGTCGCCATTACCAATGACGGTCCGGTGATTCTCACCACGGATGCCCAAGGTGCTTGGTGTTCGCTCCAAGGCGGAGAAATGTAACAAGTTCCGCTTAGTTGTGGAGCCATTACGAAGTTAATACGATGCGTGCATACGTGTTGTAGAATACTCAATCGCTGTCGTTTTCTAGAGAAAGATGATTGCTTGTGAAGAAGGAAGACGCAATTGAGCTCGAGGGTACGGTAAAGGAACCGTTGCCCAATGCCATGTTTAAGGTTGAGCTCGAGAACGGTCATTCGGTTCTGTGCAACATTTCTGGCAAGATCCGAATGAATTACATCCGTATTCTCCCCGGTGACAGGGTTGTCGTGGAGCTTTCCCCGTACGACCTGACCCGCGGTCGCATCACCTATCGCTACAAATAGCGGCACGCATACACGCACTCCATTTCCGGCTGCAGGCTTAGCTCAACCTACGGTCGGATTGTGTGTGAAGACCAGCCATAGTTTTAAACGCCTGCGGCTGGGCGAGTAGATAGTAGGGAAGTAGTTTGAGCGCTACCGAAAGGAAGAACGATGAAGGTACGTCCTTCGGTCAAGAAGATGTGCGATAAGTGCAAAATCATTAGGCGCCATGGCAAGGTCCTCGTCATTTGCGAGAACCCCCGTCATAAGCAGCGTCAGGGTTAAGAGAGGAGACTACGTTGGCCCGTATTAATGGTGTCGACCTCCCGCGTGAGAAGCGCGTTGAGATCGGTCTGACCTACATTTACGGCATCGGCCGCACCACTGCGACGAAGATCTGCGTCGAGTGCAACGTTAACGTGGATACGCGCGTTAAGGACCTCACCGAGGATGAGGTTAACGCCATCCGCGATTATATCGATAAGAACCAGATCATGGTTGAGGGCGACCTCCGCCGTGAGCGCAACCAGAACGTCAAGCGCCTTATGGACATCGGCTGCAACCGCGGCCTTCGTCACCGCAAGGGCCTCCCGGTCCGCGGCCAGCGCACCCACACTAACGCTCGTACCCGCAAGGGCCCGAAGCGTCAGATCGGTGCTAAGAAGAAGAAATAAGGAGCGCTAGATAGATGGCTACTGCTAAGAAGAACGTTCGCGCTGCCCGTCTGAAGCGCGCGGACCGTAAGAACATTTCCGTGGGCCAGGCTCACATTCGTTCTACGTTCAACAACACGATCGTTTCGATCACCGATCCCCAGGGCAACGTCATTTCCTGGAAGTCGGCTGGCCAGGTGGGCTTCAAGGGCTCCCGTAAGTCCACGCCGTTCGCTGCCCAGATGGCTGCCGAGGCTGCTGCCAAGCAGGCCATGGAGCACGGTATGAAGAAGGTTTCCGTCTTCGTCAAGGGCCCCGGCTCCGGTCGTGAGACCGCCATCCGCTCCCTCCAGGCTGCTGGCCTCGAGGTCTCGAGCATCCAGGACAAGACCCCCATTCCGCACAACGGCTGCCGCCCCAAGAAGCGTCGCCGCGTGTAACTGAAAGGATCGTATCAATATGGCAATCGACAGGACTCCTGTTCTTAAGCGCTGCCGTCAGCTCGGGATCGATCCCGCTGAGCTCGGTTACAGCAGCAAGAAGGAATCTATCCGTCAGCCCAAGCGCCGTCGCAAGGAATCTGAGTACGGCATGCAGCTGCGCGAGAAGCAGAAGGTCAAGTTCATCTATGGCGTTCTGGAGAAGCAGTTCCACGGCTACTTCAACAAGGCCCGCAAGATGAACGGCGTCACCGGTGAGAACCTCATGATCATCCTTGAGTCTCGCCTCGACAACGTCGTCTTCCGTCTTGGCTTCGCCCGCACCCGCAAAGAGGCTCGTCAGTCCGTCCGTCACGGTCACTTCACCGTGAACGGCAAGCGTGTGGACATCCCGTCCTACCGCGTCAAGGCCGGCGACGTCGTCGCTGTCGGCGAGAAGTTCCGTGACCTCCTCCCCATCAAGGAGGCCCTGATTTCCTCCGAGCGCTTTGAGGTCCCTGGCTGGCTCGAGGTCGATATCGAGAAGCTGTCTGGTAACGTGCTCGCTCTGCCGACGCGTGAGCAGATCAGCGGTGATATCAACGAGCAGCTCATCGTCGAGCTCTACTCTAAGTAGTCCATCCGGGCTGCTGAGGCTGGAGGTAATACATGTCAGAATTCATTAGGCCTCAGGTTCAGGTCGAAGAGATTAACGAGACGTCTGCTCGTGTCTCCGTTGAGCCGCTCGAGCGTGGCTACGGCGATACGCTGGGTAACTCCCTTCGTCGCGTTCTTCTGTCCTCGCTCGAGGGTGCCGCCGTCGAGGCTATTCAGATCGATGGCGCGCAGCACGAGTTCATGACCATCCCTAACATGGTCGAGGATGTCACCGACATCGTCCTGAATGTCAAGGGTCTTGTCTTCAGGGCTCTCGGCACGACCGACGAGGCGACCGCCACCATTTCGGTTGACGGCCCCTGCGAGGTCACCGGTGCGGACTTCTTTATTCCGTCCGAGTTTGAGCTGGTCAACCCCGAGCAGCACATCGCTACGCTCACCGAGGGTGGCCATCTCACCATGAGCATGCGCATCGGCTATGGCCGCGGCTATGTTTCTGGCGAGGCCAACAAGCGCGACAACGATCCCATCGGTGTGATCCACGTCGACTCGCTGTACTCGCCGGTTTCCCGTTGCGCCAAGCTCGTTGAGGCTTGCCGTGTCGGTCAGCACACCGACTACGACCGCCTTGTCCTCGAGATCGAGACCAACGGCTCCATCGCTCCGCGCGACGCCGTGGTCCAGGCTGCCAATATCATCAACCAGCATATGGCTGCCTTTATGAACCTTGCCGAGACCCCCGAGGTCGAGGAGGAGGCTTCGATCTTCGCTCCCGAGGTCACCAACGACAACGCCGAGCTGGACAAGCAGATTGAGGATCTGGACCTTTCCGTCCGTTCCTACAACTGCCTTAAGCGCGCCAGCATTCACTCGGTCCGTCAGCTCGTTGAGTTCTCGGAGAACGATCTGCTCAACATCCGTAACTTCGGTGTTAAGTCGATCGAGGAAGTGAAGGACAAGCTTGAGTCCATGGGCCTGAGCCTGAAGGCTTAATGCTTCGCATATTTGAGGAGAAACTAGACCATGCGTCACAACGTTAAGAAGGGCCTGAAGCTCGGCACCGATGCGAGCCACACCAAGGCCATGAAGAAGAGCCTTGCTAAGGCCCTCTTCGAGAACGACCGCATCAAGACCACCGAGACCCGCGCTAAGGCGCTGCGTTCGGTCGTCGATCCGATCATCACTTGGGCCAAGAAGGGCGACCTGCACTCTCGTCGTCTGGCTATCGCTAAGCTCGGCGACAAGCAGCTCGTTGCCGAGATCTTCGACAAGGCTGCCCAGGGCATGTGGCAGGACCGCAACGGCGGTTACACCCGCATCATGAAGCTCGGTAACCGCAAGGGCGACAATGCTCCCATCGTTATCATGGAGCTCGTCACCGAGCCTTGCACGCCTAAGGCCAAGAAGGCTGCTCCGGCCCCCAAGAAGGCCGCTGCTCCCAAGAAGGTCGAGGCTGTCGAGGAGACTGCTGCCGAGGAGGCTCCTGCTGAGGAGACCGCTGAGTAGACATTCCGTCTGCATAGGCTATATTCGAGGGGTACGTTCGCGTACCCCTCTTTTTTTGTCGCGATACCGTTGCTTGTTTGTTGGGAGCGTCCATGACTGCGCCGTCTGATTTCAATTCGATTTCCGAGCTTGACGCCACACTCGTATTTCGTGTGGCCTATGATGGCTCGTCGTATAGCGGATTTGCCGAGCAGCCGAGACAGACGACGGTTGCTGGTGAGCTACGTCGAGCCATCGAGACGCTGCTTCGCCGCCCGATCGATCTGACGTGCGCGGGGCGTACCGATGCCGGCGTGCATGCCGTGGCTCAGTACATCAGCGTGCCCGTTACGGACGCTGAGCTCGCTTGTACGCGCCGTAGGTGGCTGCGGGCCATGGATGCCCTGCTGCCCAAAGATATCGCCATTAACGAGGTCTACAGGGCCCGTAAAGGCTTTTCTGCACGCTTTGACGCGCATTCCCGTACGTATACATACCGTATTGCCGATCGCGATGCGCGCCCCGTGCTGTCCCGCGGTGCCGTGTGGTGGCATCGCTATCCCTTGGATGTTGAGGCTATGTCTTCTGCCTGCCCCGCGCTGCTGGGCGAGCAGGACTTTAAAAGCTTTTGCAAGGTTGCCTCGGCCGTTGGCAAGCCCACGCATCGCTGCGTGATGCGTGCCGAATTTGGCCATGAGGTTGCGTTTGGCGAGGACATCCTGACGTTTACCATCGAGGGCAATGCGTTTCTGCATTCGATGGTCCGTACGATCGTGGGCACGCTTGTCGAGATTGGCATGCATCGCCGTGAACCCGAGTGGATGCGCGAGGTTATCGATGCTTGCGACCGTACCGCTGCGGGCCCCACGGCTCCTGCCTGCGGCCTTACGTTTATGGGTGTGGATTACGGCCCCGACGAGCTTGTCGTTCTCGACTAGGGGAGTGCTCGGCGCGTCTGTGCCTTGCACATACTATGTGTGAGCTGCGCGTGTGCAACATCTGTTCTTGGCGTGCAACATGTTAGGCGGCTCGTTGCTTTTATAGCTCGGGTGTACCATGAACGACAGTTTGATTTGGTGCTATCGAGAGGATGGAAAACTTGGTTCGACGTTGTTCGCATCCGCGACTTTCGGTGATCCTTGTGGTAGAAGGTTCGCCCAGCTATGCGATGCGTGCGCTCGAGAGTATCCAGAACCAAGACCTCTATGATTTGCAGATTGTCGTTGTCTGCCGCGATGCTGCGCCCGGTGTGCGCCATTCGCTTCAAGTTGCTGCCGACAGGGACATCCATATTGATTTGATTGACGTCGAGGACGCTAAGCGCGGCGCTTGTCTTCGTGCCGGTTTTGATGCCTCGCGCGGCTCTCAAATCATCGCCATGAACGCCGATGAGTGGTTTGCTCCGCACGCCCTTTCCAAGATGGTCGATATCGCGTGCGATACTGCGGCAGACATAGTCTTCCCCACGGTGTCGCTCGACCGCTATGATGCACATCGAGAGCGCCATTCGCGCGTCTTGGATGCTACTCATATTTCCATTGATAGCAAATCATCGATGGTCGCCGGGCTGCCTCAGTTGATTTTAGGCGGCCTGGTTGCTCAAGTCTCTGGCGTGATGTACACCCGTCCGCTGTTTGAAGCATGCCTTTTGTGCGATAAGACGTTTCGCACTGTTGGGTTTATGGCGTGTGCGCTCTCGCAGGCACAGCGCGTCTCCGGATGCGGCGACGCTTGTTTCCACGCGGCGGCGCCTAAGCTTACAGATGCCTTTGATCCCACCATGTATGCCAAGGTATCCGATGACACCCGAGCGCTCGATGAGCTTGCGGACTCACTCTCGGAAGCAGATAGCGGTGGTTGGCTCATGCTGGCAAGCCAGAAGTTCTACTTTGCCGGACTGGTCGCCTGCATCGAGAATTTGTGTCTGAGCCCGCATGGGGTGTCATCAATTGAGCGCTCCGCCCGTATGCGTGATATGCTCGAGGCACCCCGAACTCGTCAGATGGTTGCGGCGCTTAAGGATGACCACCGCGGACTCGGTTTGTTGTTTGGGCCAATTGCAAGCGCGAAGCCTACGCGTTGCGTGATGTATACGCATTTGGCTGCTTTTCTTAACCGAACTGGTGCCAAAACTGCCTAGGGGCGATCATTTCGAAACAAACTTACATGGAATTGTTTCGAAATGCGTTCTTATACACAAAAGCTTTCAAATAGCGTTAAACTATTCAATTATTGATTGATTGTCTCCGCCATCTTTTGGAGTGAGGGTTTGTATGGCTAAAAAACGCAATGGGCGCCAGGATGCCATTAGAGATATTGTGCGCAATAAGGACGTCCGCACGCAGCGCGTGCTGGTCGATGAGCTCCGCGCTATGGGCTTTGATTGCACGCAGGCGACTGTCTCTCGCGATATTGCCGATATGGGGCTGCGTAAGCTCCCTGAGGGCATCTATGTTCTGGCAGAGGACCTGCACCTGCAGCGTATGGTTTCCGAGCTCGTAACGGGCGTTCTGCGCACCGATAATCTGGTTATGATCAAGGCTCAGCCTGGCACGGCTTCCGGCATCGCCGCCGCCGTTGATGCGGCAGAGTTGCCCGATGTGCTTGGCTCGCTTGCCGGCAACGATACGATTTTGGTTATTGCCCAGACGGCCGAGGACGGCGAGCGTCTCGAGGCGCTGATCAATAAGCTGAGCAATTCTCGCAAGTAGGCGTGCGGGTCGTGCGCTTGGCCCTGCGTGCGCTGACATAGTGGCTTGTAAGGGGTATCGACGTTGGTCGGTACCCCCTTTTTTTGTTTGCAGGCATAAAGACCGCCCACCAGGTCGCTTTAAACTAAAAGGCCCCGAGCGGTTTAATAAGCTGCTCGGGGGCCTTGTTGCTTATGGCCGGATGATTTCTAGCCGACCGTATCGTCAGGCGTGGGCGAGGGGTCGGGAGTGGGCGTGGGCGAGGGGTCGGGAGTGGGCGTGGGCGAGGGGTCGGGAGTGGGCGTAGGCGTAGGCGTGCCGCCATCGCCGCCGGTCGAACCACCAGTGGAGCCGCCCGTCGAGCCACCGGTCGTACCGGTGCCGCCGGTGGTGTCGCCGCCTGTGGTCTCGGTGGTCGTGGTCGTTGTGGTCGTCGTGGTGGTGGTTTCCTCTTCGTCCTTGTCTTCGTCCTCGTCGCTTTCCGTCTTCTTGGTGTTGTTGGTGCCGTAGAACTTCCAGACGTTATTGTTCTTGTACGTGGGGGCCGTTCCGGTCGGGAACTCCTCGCGCTCGGTTCCAGCCAAAACAGTGTTCATGAACTTCTTAAAGACGGGCAGGTTGGTGCTGTCGCCCAGTAGGTCCGTACCGTACTTTTGGATGGGAATCTCGCCTGCGGAATAACCGGTCCACAGGGCGCACGCCAGTTGCGGCGTGTAGCCGCAGAACCACAGGTTGGTGGTGTTGTCAGTGGTACCCGTCTTGCCGGCATAGGGCTGGTTGACGCTCAGCGCGCCGGCGGCACCCGTGCCACTGCCCTGCATGACGCCGGATAGAACGTCGGTAACCGCGGCAGCCTCGCCTTCGGTGAGCACCTGCGTGGGATTGTCGGTGTGCTGGTACAGCACCGAGCCGGTACGCGAGTCGATCTCGGTGATGGCGATCGGCTGGCGATAATGGCCGCCGTTGGCAAAAGTGGCGTAGGCCGATGCCATCTCGAGCGGCGAGATGGACCCGGTGCCGAGCGTCATGACGGGAACGTCCTCGATATTGTCCTTGGCGGGATCGATGCCGAGCTTTTTGACGAGCGACATGATCTTGTTGTTGCCGATGGCTTCTGCCACCTGAATGTAGCCGGTGTTGGATGAGTACGCCGTTGCCTGCTTAAGCGTGATGTTGCCATAGCTCTGGTTGGCATAGTTTTGCACCTTGGTCGTAGTGCCCTTGGCTGTAAGAGGCGAGTTGCAGTTGAGGGTGACGTTGGGGTTCATACCGTTTTGGATGGCAGTTGCCAGCGTAAAGGCCTTAAACGTGGAGCCTACGGGGCGCTTTGCCGTAGCGTGGTTCACGTGATTCTCGTCGGCGTTGTAGTCGTAGCCGCCCACCATGCACTTGATGTAGCCGGTCTTGGGGTCTACGACGACCATGCCCATGTCCAGGCCGTCGAGCGAAAGCGTGTCGAGCTGCGAGCGCACAGCCTCCTCGGCCACCTGTTGCATGGTGGGGTCGATGGTGGTCTTGACGGTCAGGCCGCCCTTAAAGAGCACGTCGGTCGAGAACTCCTGCTCCAGCAGCTGCTTAACATAGGCGACAAAGTAGGGCTGCGAGTATATGTCGACGCCGCTGCCCGAAATCTCGGTCACGTTGAGGGTGATGGGCTCGGCCTGTGCGGCATCGTGCTCCTCCTGCGTGATGTGGCCCAGGCGCAACATGTTGTCAAGGACCTTGTTGCGACGGGACAGCGCCAGGTCGGGGTTGACCGTGGGGTCGTACTGCGAGGGCGAGTTGGGAAGGCCGATGAGCAGCGCGGCCTCGCTGAGGGTGAGGTCGGCGGCGCTCTTGGACAGATAGGTCTCGGCTGCGGCCTCGATGCCGTAGGCGCCGTGGCCGTAATAGATGGTGTTGAGGTACATCATGAGGATCTCGTCTTTGGAGTACATGTCCTCCATCTTGACGGCGATGTAGGCCTCGCGCACCTTACGCTCGATGGTCGAGTCGAACTGCTCCTCCTGCAGGATGGTGTTGCGCACCAGCTGCTGGGTGATAGTCGAGGCGCCTTCGTGCCCGCCGCCGAGGGTTGCCACCGCAGCACGCGCGATACCCCACAGGTCGATACCGCCGTGCTCGTAGAAGCGCTCGTCCTCGACGTCAACGGTGCCCTGCAGCACGTAGGGGGAGACCTCGTCCTTGGTGATGGACTTGCGGTTTTGCGTGTAGAAGCTCGCGATCTTGTTGCCGTTGCAGTCGACGATCTCGGTGGGCTCGCTCACCAGATACGCGTTGGCGTCGGTGTAGTCGGGCAGATCGGACAGCCAGCGGTTGACGTTGCCGACCATGCCGATGCCAAATGCCACGCCCGCGATAAGCAGAAAGCCCAAAAACGAGAGCAGGATTATGGGCAGGGCATGCGTCTTTGAACGGCTGCGTCCCTGTCGTTGGCGAGGACCCATATATTGACCTCCAGGTATGTCGTGCCGGACGGTGGATGTGCCGTCGGGGCAGGATGGACATAAGTTATTACACGATAAACCAAACGGGGCGCGCGAGGCCTCGTGTATGCTGGAAGACGGCATTTTTCAGAGTGAATGCATACCTTGGTAAGGAGTTTGCCGATGGCGATTCGGACGATGGGGCCGTGCGGACAATACGAGACTGGATTGGATGGTGCCGGTGCGGCGCTGCCCGAGCTGCTGGCGCCGGCGGGCGGACTCGACCAGATGCTTGCGGCCATCGCCGCGGGCGCCGATGCCATCTATGCGGGGTTGGGCGACTTTAACGCCCGTGTGAGCGCCCATGGCTTTACGGATGACGAGTTTGCGCGCGGTTGTGCCGTGGCGCATGCCCATGGCGTGCGTGTGTACGTGACGCTCAACGTGTTCGTGTTTGACGATGAGTTGTCCGACGCGGTGGCGTTGGGAGCTCATGCACTGGAGCTGGGCGCCGATGCCCTGATTGTTGCCGATGCCGGATTGGCGTGCGCGCTGCGTGCGGCGATTCCCGGCGTCGAGATTCACCTGTCTACGCAGGCGGGCGTTCATAGCGAAGGCGCCGTGCGGCTTGCCGCCGATGAGCTGGGGGTCGAGCGCGTGACGACGGCACGCGAGCTGACGGTCGACGAGATTGCCTCCTTGTGCGGTACGGGCGTGCCTATCGAGGTGTTCTGCCACGGGGCCATCTGCATTGGCTACTCGGGTGCTTGTGAGTTCTCAGCCCTGAGGCGCGGGCGCTCGGCGATGCGCGGGGACTGCACACAGCCGTGCCGCCTGGCGTACGACCTAGTGGACGAGGCGGGGGAGAGCGTCGTCGCCGTTGAGGGGGACCGTCTGCTGTGCCCGCGTGATTACCTGGGCATTGCGCACCTGCCCGAGCTTGTTGCCGCCGGCGTGGCGTCGCTCAAGATCGAGGGTCGCATGAAGAATCCCGACTATGTCTTTAACGTGGTGAGGGCGTGGCGTCACGCGCTCGATATGCTGCGCGACGGCACGTGGGATGCCAATGCGGTGCCGGCGCTCGAACGCGAGCTGGGAAGGTCGTTTAACCGTGGGTTTACCGATGCGTACCTGCGAGGGCGTTCGGGCGCCGAGCTTATGAGCTTTGAGCGTGCAATCAACCAGGGCGTGCGCGTGGGGCGCTTGGTCGCTGTGGGCCACGAAGAGGTGGCCGTTGAGCTCGACGCCGCCGTGGCGGCGGGTGACACGCTCGAGATTCGGTTCTATCCGGGTGTCGACGCGCGTCCCGATGTGCCCAAGCGCTGGCCGCAGGTGCCCTGCCCGGTGAGTGCCGCGGCGGGGGAACGCGTTGTCGTGCATTGCAAGCGTAAGGTGGACACGGGCTGCGAGGTGTACCTGATTCGCAGCGCCGGCGTGTTGGATCAGACGGCGGCGGTGTTGGAGCGCATGCGGGCCGAGGCAGATGCGATTGCGCCCGTTGCGCGTGCCGTTGAGGTACTACCCTTTGAGGACGTTGCGGTGGATGGCGGTGCGTCGACGGAGTTGGCGGGGTCGGCGGGGCCGGCAAAGCGCGAGGATTTTGCTCGTATGGTCTTTGCCTGGGAGCTGATGGATGTGGGTCCGCGCGATGAGCGAGATCTGTCCGATACAACGGTGGTGCTCGACGAAGTGTGCCGCGCGGGCGACGCCGAGCGGACTCGGGCGCTTATGCAGCGTGCCGGGCGCGTCGTCTGCCGCAATCTGGGACAAGTGGCGATGGCCCGCGAGCTGGGCACAACGTTTGACGTGGCGGCGCCGGTGTTCTGTGCCAATCGGGCCACGCTTACCTGGCTGCGCGGACTCGGTGCGGGGCGGGTGTGCTTGTCGGCCGAGTTGCTCGGCAATGATGCGGAGCGTGTTGCCGAACTTGCCGCTTGCCCCGGTGTCTTGGGGCCTGTCGATGCCGACCGTCCCGAGCTCATGGTGTGCGAGCACTGCTTGCTGACTGCCGAGGGCGCCTGCGCCACGGATGCAACGGGGCAGGTCCGCTGCCGTGACTGCTCGCGCCGTCAGCAGGCGCGCTTTTTGGTCGAACGTGACG
Organism: uncultured Collinsella sp.; assembly: GCA_900542155.1. Taxonomy (GTDB): domain Bacteria; phylum Actinomycetota; class Coriobacteriia; order Coriobacteriales; family Coriobacteriaceae; genus Collinsella. The sequence continues at coordinate 106,562 of UQMD01000001.1, read as the reverse complement.
GCACGCGTTTGCCGGTCGTTATCGACGCGTGCGGCAGGACGAGGATTTTCCTGTCGTAGGTGCCGCGTCGCGCTGTTTTGGTTATTATTAGTGGGTTTATGAACTTCCAGCACCGCCGTATCCGGTGAGGGTGCTATAGCAAAAGGAGGATACCCAATGCTGTCTGTTGACGAGCAAATGCGTATCATCACCTCGGGTGCAGCGCAGATCGTCCCCGAGGCCGACCTTCGCAAGAAGCTTGAGAAGGGCGAGCCCCTCAACATCAAGCTCGGCGTCGATCCCACCAGCCCCGACCTGCACCTGGGCCATGCCGTGCCCCTGCGCAAGATGCGTCAGTTCCAGGACCTGGGCCACAACGTCACCCTTATCATCGGCAACGGCACTGCGCTGATCGGCGACCCCTCGGGCAAGAACTCCACCCGCCCGCAGCTTTCGCAGGAGCAGATCGAGGCCAACGCCGAGACCTACGTGAGCCAGGCCATGAAGATCCTGGACCCCGAGAAGACCACCATCGTGCACAACGGCGACTGGATCCTTTCGATGGACCTGGCCGGCCTGCTGCAGGTGTGCTCCAAGTTCACCGTCGCCCGCATCCTCGAGCGCGACGACTTTACCAAGCGCTACCAGTCCCAGACGCCGATTGCCCTGCACGAGTTCCTGTACCCTGTGATGCAGGCCTTCGACTCCGTGCAGATCAAGGCCGACGTGGAGATGGGCGGCACCGACCAGCTCTTTAACCTGCTCGCCGGCCGCGAGCTCATGGAGAAGATGGGCATGGAACCGCAGATCGCGCTCACCATGCCGCTGCTCGAGGGCACCGACGGCGTCCGTAAGATGTCCAAGTCCTACGGTAACTACATCGGCCTGACCGATGCGCCTAAGGATATGTTCGGCAAGACCATGTCCATCCCCGACGAGATGATCGGCAAGTACTATCGTCTGGCCAGCTCGCTCGCCCCGGCCGAGGTCGACAAGATCGACGCCGCCTTGGCCGATGGTTCTGCCGACCCCTACGAGCTCAAGCGCGCATTGGGCCGCGACCTGTGCGACACCTACCACGGCGCCGGCGCCGGCGACGAGGCACAGGCCGAGTTCGACCGTGTGTTCAAGGAGGGCCAGCTTGCCGACTTCCCCGAGAAGCACGTTGAACTGACCGTCAACGACGAGGGCCAGATTTACCTCGCCGGCCTGCTCAAGGACCTGGGCCTTTCGGCCAGCGCCGGTCAGGCCCGCCGCGACATCGACGGCGGCGGCGTCAAGGTCAACGGCAAGGCTGTGGCTCCCAAGAGCTACAACATCGATCCGAGCGCCCTCAAACTGGGCGACACCCTCTCCGTGGGCAAGCGCAAGGGCTTCAAGCTGGTTTAGTTACGCGGTTTTACCAAACCGCGTAACCGGTTGACGCTGCAAACCCGCCAGAGCGGCAATCTGTCTTTCAACTTCGGCGGCATGACCAGAAGGTCAATGCCGCCTCGTTTCAAGGCACCTTGCTCGCTCTGGCGGGTTTTCGCTGTCGTTGCCAGAACATCGGGGTACTCATTGGGGACAGACATAAATGAGTAGTCGTAGGGGGACACTCCTTCTCATTGCGCGGGGTGGCGTGTGCCGTTAAGCGGAGGGGGGTGTATTCCCGACCCATCGTTTGGGCATACAATGGCTATTGGCTTGCTGCGGTGAAGGCCCGTCCGCCCCGCAGTTATTTCTACGGTTAAAGGAGTATGTATGTCCGTTGAGGTCATGAGGTCTGTGATCGACGCTGCCGAGGGCCGCGTGCCCGTCGACACGCTGTTTGCCAATGCGCAGATTGTCGACGTGTACGGTCAGCGCGTGGCGCCCGGTAGCGTTGCCGTCAAGGACGGCGTAATCGTCGGCGTGCTCTACAACGGGCGCGACGATGCCGCCGGTACCTATGAGGCTGCCGAGGTTATCGACTGCCAGGGTCGCTATCTCGCCCCCGGTTTTATCGACGGACATCTGCACATTGAGTCCTCGAACATCCGCCCCGCCGAGTATGCGCGCATGGCGGCGACGCGCGGTACCACCACCGCCATTGCCGACAGCCACGAGATTGCCAATGTTGCCGGTCTCGATGGCTTGCGCTTTATGATTGAGGACGGCCGCCGTACACCCATCTCCATCAAGTACATGATGCCTTCGTGCGTGCCCGCGCTGCCCGATGAGCAAGCGGGCGCTGTGATTACCGCCGCTGACATGCAGGCGTTTTTTGCCGAGCATCCGGGCGACGTTTTTGGCCTGGGCGAGATGATGAACCTGCCGGGTGTCTTTATGGCCGATCCTGAGACCTGTGCTCGCATCGATGCTGCCAACCAGACGCCGTCCAAGCAGGTCGACGGCCATGCGCCGCTCGTTGCCGGCAAGGACCTCAATGCCTATGCCGCGGCGGGCATTATCGCCGACCATGAGTCGACGATTCCCGAGGAGGCGCTCGACAAGCTGTCTCGTGGCATGTACGTGATGCTGCGCGAGGGCACCTGCAGCCATGACCTGGCCAACCTGTCGCCGATGCTGCTGGAGAATCCCGCGCGCGCCCGCCGCTGTTGCTTTGCGACTGACGACCGCGCCCCTTCCGATGCGCTTGCGACCGGCATGATCGACAATGCCTGTCGCGTGGCTATCGAGGCCGGTATCGACCCCGTGGTTGCCATCTCTATGGCGTCCCTCTCCACGGCCGAGGCGTTTGGCCTGGACCACGGTTGCCGCGACCCGCACGAGCTGCGTGGCGCCATCGCCCCGGGCAAGCGTGCCGACCTGCTGGTACTCAACGACCTGACGTTTGCCACGGCTCCGCATCGCGTATATGCCGCCGGTGCTCTGGTGGCGCAGGACGGCACCTTCGTGGGCGAGATCGCACCCGAGATGGCCGAGGTTGCGGCCCTTGCCGATGAGCTGCGTGCTTCCGTTAAGCTGCCGAAGCTATCGCTTGACGTGTTCGACTATGCCTTTAAGCCGGGCGAGGCCGTGATCGACGTGGTGCCGGGCAAGGCCATCACGGGCATGGCTCGTCCCGAGAATGCCGAGGGCCTGCGCCGCATTATGCTGATCGAGCGCCACGGCCGCGGCTTGTCACTGCAGGCCGAGGGGGCCGACGGTGATGGCCCTGCGGGCCTGGGTCTTGTTGGCAAGCACATTGGTCGCGGCTGGGTGCGTGGCTTTACCATTACGGGCGGTGCCATCGCCTCGACGATCGGCCACGACTCGCACAACGTGTGCGTGGTGGGCGACAACGCGGCCGATATGATGGCTGCCGTTGAGGCCGTGGGCCAGGGCGGCCACGTGCTGGTGCGTAACGGCGAGGTCGTGGCGCGCATTCCGCTGGCGCTCGGTGGCCTTATGAGCGAAGGCACGGCCGAGGACGTTGCCGCGCAGCACGACGACTTTATGGTCAAGGCACGCGCCATGGGTATTGAGCCGCCGCTCGACCCCATCATGGGCATCATCTTCCTGCCCCTGCCGGTTATCCCGACGCTCCGCATCCGCCCCGAGGGCATGTTCGACGTTACAACCTTCACCTACGCGGACTAGTCATCGGGGTGGCGTGTCGCCTGACGCCGCGACCGTGAGACCTCTGGCATGTGTGAGCTATTTGCCAGGTCCTTGTAACGTTTACGCCCGCGGAGTCTTATTTGAGCTCCCTTTGGGTACGTTGGAATCGGATACACGTTCGATTCCAACAAGCCCGAAGGGAGCTTTTCTATGTTTAAACTGATTGCATCCGATATGGACGGCACGCTGCTTGACGAAAACGGCCAGGTGCCTCCCGAGACCTACGAACTGATTCTGGCGCTACACGAGCATGGCGTGCATTTCGCCGCATCGTCAGGTCGTCGCTACGATCGCCTGTGCGAGTTCTTTGCGCCCGTTCGCGACAAGATGGACTTTGTCGCCGCTAACGGCGCCCAAGTCTACGCCGACGGTAAGATGGTAGACCGTGAGGTGTATTCCCACCTGGCGATTCGAAGGCTCGCTCAAGCCGTCAGGACGTTTCCCAATCTGCATCTTGCGCTCTTTGACCGAACCAAGTCCTTCCTGCTCGATGACGAGTGCAAGTTCGTGCGTGAGGTCGATAAGGACCTTCCCAATGCCGAGCGTATTTGGGAGCTGCCCGATCCCAGCGTAAATATCATCAAAGCGAGTATCTTTTGCGACGACAGTGCGGTTATGGACAGTGCGTACGTGCTACAGCGCGAACTTGGTCAGCTCTTTACTTTTGCTCCCTCGGGTAATGCCTGGATCGATGCCATGCAGCCCGGTGTGTCGAAGGCCTCGGGCATCGCGCAGCTCGCGGAGCATTACGGCATTGGACGCGACGAGGTCATGGCGTTTGGCGACTCGATGAACGACTACGAGATCATTCGCTTTGTCGGCACGGGTTGTGCGATGGAAAACGCGCGCCCCGCGCTCAAGGCGGTGGCCGATCGCGTCGTGGGTTGCAACCGCGATCACGCTGTCCAGCAAGAACTCCGTCGTGTGCTGGAGAGCCTCGCTTAATCCGGCAGATGGGGACGTTCCTTTTCTGCCGACAGTGGGGGACAGTCCTTGCAGCTTTTTGCGAAGAGTGTCCCCAGTGACTAGTCGTTTAAGAACGTCCCCAATGACTGACCAATGACTAGGCGAGGGCGGCCATGATGGTGCGGGCGACGCCGTCGTGGTCGTTGTCGTATTCGGTGATGGCGTCGGCGGCCTCGCGATCTTCGGGCTCGGCGTTGATCATGGCCATGCCATGGCCCGCTGCCTGCAGCATGGGGATGTCGTTGATGTTGTCGCCGAACGCCCAGGCGTCGGCGAGACGCTCGCCCAGATGCTCACACAGCCACGTGAGGGCCGTTCCCTTGGTGGCGCCTTCGCCCATAACCTCGATATTCATGGCGTACGAACGCGTGACCTCAATGCCTCCGAGCGTGTCGAGCGCCGCCGCGATGGCGTCGCGATCGGTGGGGTCGTGCCAGTACATAGCGATGCGTTCGAGTGTCTCGACCTCGTCGATTTTGCTGTCGATATTCATGTCGATCGGCGTTCGTGTGCGCTTGAGCGAAGCCGCGATGTGGGGGTCGCCGCCACAGAACTCATCCAGACGCCCGTATAGCGAGCGGGGGAGGAAGCACTGCCCATCCGCGAAGATATCGAAGGTCACATCGTGGCCGGCGGCAATGCGATGGATGCGGCGGGCAATGCCACGGTCGAGCGGACGGCTCAAGATGCACGTGGCGCGCGAGGCGTCGGTGGGCGTATCCTCGTCGAGCTGCCAGACGCTGGCGCCGTTGGCACAGACCGCGTAGTGCACGGCGGGATGGGCGAGAATGGGCTCAAAGATGCCCGACAGTGGACGTCCCGTGCAGGGAACAAACTCGATGCCACGACGTGCGAGCTCGTCGAGCATCGCCCAGGTGGCATCGCTCATTTGCTTATCGCTCGTCAGCAGCGTCCCATCCATATCGGAAAACACAATCATTTGATGCAGCCCTTTCTACTGGCATAAAAAGCGTGGCCGAGGGCGATGATGCCCTGGCCACGCTCGGGTTCTATAACGGTCCGCGTCCTAGCGATCGGCGAGCGGCTTGTACTCCAGCGGCTCGATCACCGGACGATAGGCCGGGCGAATAATACGGTGCGCGCAGAAGAGCTCTTCCATGCGGTGTGCCGACCAGCCGGCCATGCGGGCGACGGCGAATAGCGGCGTAAAAAGCGTCTCGGGCACGCCGAGCATCTTGTAGATAAAGCCTGTGTACAGGTCGATGTTGGCGCAGATGGGCTTGGTCATGCCGTGGTCGCGCATCACCTGCGGTGCCAGGCGCTCAATGCGCTCGATGAGCGCGAACTCCTCGCCCAAGTCCTTCTTGGCGGCAAGCGAGCGCGCGTAACGGCGGCAGACCTCGGCGCGCGGGTCGCTGAGCGTATAGACGGCGTGGCCCATGCCGTAGATGAGGCCGGTGCCGTCGAAGGCCTGCTTGTCGAGGATCTTGCCCAGGTAGGCCGCGACCTCGTCCTCGTCCTCCCAATTGGAGACATGCGCACGGATGTCCTCGTGCATGGACACGACCTTGGCGTTGGCGCCGCCGTGGCGCGGGCCCTTGAGCGAGCCGATGGCCGCGGCGTAGGCGGAATACGGGTCGGTGGCCGAGGAGGACAGCACGCGGCAGGCAAACGTGGAGTTGTTGCCGCCGCCGTGCTCTGCATGCAGCATGAGCATCACGTCGAGCAGCATGGCCTCATCGCGGGTGAACGCCATACCGCCGCGGAGCACCTGTAGGATGGTCTCGGCGGTGGAGAGGCCGGGCGTGGGGTGCGGCACGTGAACCTCGGAGCCGCGAAGCTTGGCAATCGAGGCCATGTGTGCGAAGGCGGCGATGCGCGGGAGACGTGCAAGCATGGAAATAGCCACGTCGATCTCATGCTCGGGCGTAATCACGTCGGGCTCGGCATCGAAGGCGTAGAGCAGCAGCACGGCGCGCTGGAGCACGTTCATGATGCTCGACGACACCGTGGTCATGGGGAACTCTTTGACGTATTCGTCGCTCAGATGCCTAAAGGCGCCCAAGCGCTCGCAAAAACCGTCGAGCTCCTCTTTGTTGGGCAGCGAGCCCGTGATAAGCAGATAGGCGACTTCTTCGTAGCCATAGCGATTCTCGGCCTGGGCATTGTTGACCAGATCCTCGATGCTGTAGCCGCGAAGCGTGAGCTTGCCCTGATCGGGCACGACCTTTCCGTCGACCTTGTTGTAGCCGTGCACATCCGAGATACGAGTGAGGCCCGCGACCACGCCCGAGCCGTCGGCATTGCGCAGGCCGCGCTTGACATTGTGCTCGACAAACAGGCCCTCGTCATAAGGGTCGGTCGGCAGGCCGTGGTAGAGGTTTTCGCTCTCAGGCGAAATCTGGCGGCTTGCTTCGTAATCCAGAACCAGGCGGCTCAAGTGGTCATCGAAGCGGTAATAGATTTTCTTGGCGTCGTAGGCCATGCGCGCTCCTCTCCGGGCCGCATCGGGGTGACTTGCATGGGCATGCGCGCGTCAGGCTATCCCCAGCGGCTTGTTCGCTACAGGCGGTACATAAAGTTAAAGACGTCCTCGCGCTGGATAGACACATTGACGCCCGAAAGCTCGCCGGCCTCGGCCAGGGCCTTCTGCAGCTCGGCAAAGTCGAGCTTGGACTCGGCGGTGTCGGCCAGCATGGTCATGGTGAAGATGTCCTCGATAATGGACTGCGTAATGTCGCGGATGTCGACGTTGGCCTCGCCCAGAACGCGGGTGACGCCGGCGACGATGCCGGGGCGGTTCTTGCCAAGGACGGTGATGACGATGCGGGAGGACGAGATCTCGGCCATGGGAAACCCTTTCGCGTGGTTGCGGCGCGCGCGGGGCGCTCCGCTACGGTACAGTGTTCATCATTGTACCTGTCTGGCGCCAAAAGGGGTGCGCTTACAGCGGCGTTACACGTCTGCAACATGAGCGTGAGGGGGCAGGCCGCATGGGGAAGAGCCGTCTGGCGCGCGTCCAGCTCGTGTTGGGTTGATTTCCGAACTCAGCCGAACACATCGAGCGGATAGGCCGTTCCCGCAGTCAGCCGAACGCCTCCGACCGCTGATTCCAAACTGAAAACGGGGGGCATCCCCCACTATTCGGTGGGGGATACCGCTCCGCGGCGCATGCCGCGGGCGGCGCCCCTATCGGACCACCGTGACCTCAGTTGGGATGGGCCCAGCACCGCGGCGTACTCGGTGGGGTAGAGCCGACTGATCGTCTTCACGTCGCGTATGACGATATTTCGGTCGTCCGGCTCGGTGACGCCGTAGCCGAACGCCTGGAGCGTCTCGATGGACTCCTGGATTCTCTGCTGGAACATGGGTCCCGGATCGACCCTCGGCCCGAGGTACCCGCGCCAGAGGCACGGCGAGACACGCAGCATGTTATGGATTTTGGAGATTGGCTCGATGTCGGCGTAGACGTTGAGCGTCGCCATGGCGTCCTTGTGCCCGAGGATCGATTGGAGCGCCTTGATATCGCCGCCCTGGCGGATCCACTGCGTGGCGAACGTGTGGCGCAGGCCGTGGAACGTGATCAGCTCGTCGTTGGTGCCCATGAGGCCGTTGGTCTCCGAGAACGTCTTGAACGCCCTGCGGATATAGCTCGCCGTCGCGAAGGCCGCGCCCGGCTCCGACAGGATGTAGCAGTTCCCGATCTCGACCGCCCCGGTAAGGTTGCGCGAGCGCAGCTTCCCGCGGTCGATCTCGTGGATCTCCTTCAGGAAGGGGAGCAGGCCGACCGGGTCGATGGGGATGCCCCTGGCGTCATGGGTCTTGGTGTCCTTGATGAACGAACCCATCCCCTTCGCGTACGCCACCGAGTGCCTGATCGAGATCAGGCCCGTCTCGAAATCCACATCGCACCACCGAAGGCCGCAGACCTCGCCGATTCGCATCCCCGTGTGCAGGGCGAGTACGACCGCCCCCTAATCCTCGGCGGACCAATCGAGTCCGAACTCCTTTCGGGCATCCTCTTCGCTCATGACTTCGAGAAGGTCTCCGGGTTGGCAACGAAGGGCGAGGCATAGCTGCTCGAGTGTGTTGAAGCGAATGCCGCGAATATGCCCTTTTTTTATACGGGACAGGTTCACGGGCGTGGTTCCAATCCTTTCGGCAAGTTCGTTCGAGGAAATCTTTCGCTCGGCCATGATCTTGTCGAGGCGAACAATTACGGGCATGGCGTTTCCTTACGCAATCTCGTCGGAGTCGAGGTACAGCTCTCGGGCGTACAAGAAGAGCTGGGAAAGCATGAGCAAGACGATGCCGAGAACCAGAGAGGTCCAGTCGAATGATGAAGCGATCTCTTGGGCGCCGACGGCCCCCTCGCCGCCAAACATCGAAACGGAGGTTTCGAGTGAGCCGGCGTAGAAGCTGGTGGCAGCTTGAACAACGAAGAGAATGCCGAGCACCTTCAAGCATGTCGCAGACCCTTTCTTGAAGGGGTCTCCGCTCTTGATCGTCCACACGAGAACGGCGCTGAGGATGGTCGTGGCGATACCGATGACGGCAGGGGCCAATGTCGAGATCGCAAGGGCTGGATACGCGGGGGAGTCTGCAATTACAGGGTTGTCGAGCACTTCGATTGCTGGCTTTAAGGAGAACGCCACTTGTGCGATGGCGGTGACGCAAAGGGCCGCAGAGGCTATCGCACATGCGATGCGGAAGGAATGAAGCCGGGGAGTGCGATTGTCGTAACTCATAATAACCTCCGAAGAATTTAAAAACCTCAGGTTACTTTTTAACAGTTTATGTTAAATTGATTTTGCCGGCAAGTAATCATAGCATGCTGCAACCGAAACCCCTCTAGATTGGAGAGGATTATGTTCAGTACTGTTAAGTCGTGTAAGCTCTTGGTTTTCCTCGGCCTCGCTCTTTGTCTGTTGCTGCCGGGAGCCCCCGCTTTTGCGGATACCCCGATGCCTCCTTCCCAGGAGAGCAGCCAGTGTGCCCTCGTTGAGCCCCTCGGGTATACGGACGACGTCGTCGATACCTACTGGAGCTACAGCTGTCCTCGCGGCGTGAGCGGGCACAGCATCTCGATGTTCAACATCTCTTACAAGACGATCTCCTACCGAAATGGCTATCGCCGATCCGCGCATCATAGGGAATCCCGCCTCGCTGCAATGTGTTCCTGTGGTGTTCTTGGCACAACTGATAAATGGCAATTTGTCTATAGCACCTACTAGATGCGAGGAGGGGCCGAGCATTTTGTTCGGCCCCTCTGTTCCGACTGGATGAGGTTAAGGTTGGCGATGAATATGCTCAAAATCTCGAAGGCAATCTTTAGGTCGCTCCTCTCCTCCAGGTCGCTCTGTGTTGCCGTTGTTGCGTTGATGGTTCTTTGTGCTCTGCCCGTCTTCAGGAGCGCGGCTGGCATCGACGGACGGGTTGAATACCTCGAGTCGGGAATAACCCGTGTTGAGCAGGAATTGTCAGCATCCTATGCGGATGCGCTTGTGAATGCGGGGGAGGAGGGCGTCTATACCTCTTCATCAAGCATGCCCGCGCTTCTGTACCCTCTTGCCGCGGGGCGTCTTGTCTTGGCGCCGCTCTCTCCTCTGCTTCCGTTTCTGCAGGTATCGGATGGAGCGTACTCCTTTTATGACGGATCGAAGGAGTACTTGCTATGGGCCGCAACGGCCGTTGCCGTCTCGTTCCTTGCCGCGCGTCTTAACAAACGTGAAAAACTCATCATCCAGGCACCGATGGGTGAGCTGGGCAGGCTTGTTGCATCGAGCGTATGGGCGAGTGTTTTTGCGATGCTTGCCGTCTTCGCCGTCAATCTTCCAGGGATAATCGCCGCACTTGTGAAGAATGGCCCGGGCTCGCTGTTCTATCCGATAGGCTACGTTCAATATGCGACTCCGGTTATCAAACCGGCTTGGCTGGTGTTCGCACAGACGGCCATCTTGCAATTCTTGGTGGCGGCGTTCATCTCGCTCGTCGTTCACCTTGCCGTGAAGATTGCCAATAACCCTACGCTTGGAATCGTGTTCGTATGTGCCCTGATGGGGGCGACGATGGTTCCCGGGTATTACGGAAGATCCATCGCTTTACGTGAGTTCGCCCTGTTGAATCCCCTTACGTATGCGAACACTGAGTTGACCGTCGGCGCCTATAGCCCGTACCCGACAACGCAGATAGTGAATCTGCCTGGACTTTGCTTCGAGCGTGGCGCGATTACCCTCGTATGCGCAATCGGGATCGAGGTGCTGGCAATTAGCCTGCTTTGCGTTGCTGGAAAGAGCGGCTGCGCGCGCCCGATGTCCCCGATTTGTCTTGAGAGAGGTTCCTTCACCGCATCGAGAACGACAGCCCGTTCGAGCGCTTGTACCTCCGCCGTTGCATACGTAAGAACGATGGGGAAGCTGCTCCTGCATTCTCCTGCCCTCGCCGTATGCGCGATTGCAATGTCGACGGCGATGCTGGCCCCGGCTCTGGTCGAGGTGTTTCCTGACGCTGGTGACGTTTCCGCTGTTCGGTATAGGGATGGGGAGCTCCGTTCAATAGATCGGTATCTAGAGCAGGACGTTGCGAATATGGACGTCGAGGGCAAAGCGGCCCTGGAAGGCATGCGAGATGCTCTTTCGGGTTTCGTGTACGCGCCCACGCCTGCGGAGGGGTTTCGAAGCCTTGCGACGTACGAGCGCGCTCGAGGCGAGCTGGGCGCGGCAGATGCGACCCTCCTGCAATCGATCGGAATCGAGCCGGAGACTCCTTCTCGTGCGGAGGCGCGCGCCCTTCTGCTCGAGTCGATCGCGAGCTTGCCGGACCCCAAGGTTTACGAGTTAAGTACGAAGATGCCCCCATTAATCCTCCTTTCCTATCTCCAGGCAGCGCTTCCTTCCTTGTTTTGGCTGTTGCCCGTGGTTGTCACATCGCTTGCGTGCACCTACCTGCGGTGCCGTTCCCTTCTGGTTTTCCAAGTCCCCGCAACAGCGCATGTGCGTTTTCTGACGGCTGTTGCGCTGTCTCTCCTGCTTGGCTTGGCGCTGCTTTTGGTGTCGATGGTTCCCGCTGCGGTTGTGTCCTTGATTAAGAACGGTGCGGGTGGATCGGAGTATCCCGTCGCTCTCATTCGGGCGGGAGCTTCGACAACGTCCATGGTGGGGGAGGCGGTGTTGTGCAGCATTCCGTTGCTGGTCATGGCATACGGCGTGATTTCCGTCGTCGCTGCGTTGACAGCAGCGATTAGCCGCAACCCCGTTGTCACCGGAGTGGTTTGCGCGGTTCTCTTGGTGTTGGGTTCGTTGAGCGCTCATGTTGAAAGCGCGGGCATGGGCGTCGCGCTGCTGGCTCCATTCGCCTCGTTTGATCCCGCTTCCCAGGTGGGGACGATTGGGTTCCTTGGGCGAGGGACGAACGCGATGCCTTTTGGAGAGGTCGTCGGCGCATCGGTCGCTCTGCTGGTGGTCTTGGGCGCCGTATCTCCGTTGATGGTGCGCCTGAGTGTTCCAAAGATCGAAAGGGGATGATCTCGATGATTGGCCTTCAAACGCTGACGATCTCTTATGGAAAGAAGGTACTCGTAGATTCGGTGGACGCTGAGTTTGCCCCGGGTACGGTCTACGGTCTCGTCGCTCCGAACGGGCATGGAAAGACGACGTTGCTGCGGGCGATGGCAGGTTTGCCGGGTCCTCGCGTGGACGGGAGCATCGTTCTGGATGAGGCGCAGGGCACGGGTACAAGAGAGGTCCGTTCTATGATCTTCTACGCACCTGGTGAGGGGACGCTGCTGTATCCCGGATTGCGTGCGGAAGATCACCTCAAGATGGTTTGCGATATGTGGCCACATGCTCGCGATATCGAAGTGATAGTGGAACAAACGCAGATAGGCGAGTTCGCGAAGATGAGGATCCGTACTCTGAGCCAGGGCATGAAGCAGCAGCTTACCCTGGCGATTGCGTATGCGACGGGTGCGCGGTACCTTCTATTAGATGAGCCCATGAACGCGCTCGACCCCAGCAGGGTGGACTTGCATTCAGAGATCCTCAGGAAGCTGGCCGATTCTGGTACGTGCATCATCATGTCATCCCACATCTTGGATTCGGTCGATAGGCAGTGCGATGAGATTCTGTTTTTGAAGGATGGGAGGCTCATTAGAAGCATCCCGCAAGATGATACTGCGCCGAAGTCTCGTGGATCCCATTTCGCAAAGCCTGCCGGACGCGCCGAGGGTGCGCTAAGCACGTATCGGCGACTCTACGAAAAGGGCGGGTAGAAATGCAAGTTAAAAATCTATGTGGTCAATATGATACCGTTGAACCCGCGTATCAATACCGCTCAGCCATTTGCCTCGCCCCCGTCGCACGTATCTTCATTCGGTCTGTCATTAATTAAACTAACGATGCTTTGAGAAATGTAGGTGCTTCTAAATGTACTGTCGACTTCTTCTCAAACTAATCCTAAGAGACAGGGCCGTATGGATCTCTACGCTCGTTCTTGCCGCAGCCTTCTCCGTCCCCATCGCGTTCAATTCACCCATCTTCGGCCCCTTCTTTATGAAGCAGGGCATGCAGAGCTTTGTCGACGCATTCAATACGCGCGCAACCCAAGCCAACGGCAATATGAACGAGCGAGGAATCATCACGTTATCAGGGGCAATTTTGAGAAAGGAGATGTTTTCTATCCAAGACGTCCGTTAGGAGGACACAATGAAGAAAATCGTCGAAACCGGGATCACCAGGCGAGCCGCTATCGCCGCAGCGGCGGTTGGAGGAATCTCCCTACTGATGCCAAAAGGGGTGTTAGCGGCGGAATTTCAAACACTTGATCAGAATCGAATCGACTATTTCGTTCGCCCCGACCTCACTGAAAACCAGTTTGACGCGATGCTCCGCGAACGCGCGGAGGAAGAAGCTGCGCAAATCATCGAGCAAGCCCTCGCCGGGTACGATGGCGACGCACGAGCCGGGGGACGTCCGACCTACGACACGGTATACGGCAGCGTGGTAAACAAGAGCACTGGATGGCATGACGTCGCCGGACAGCCGGCGGGCGGCGTGCAGATATCGGGAGGTGGCTCTATCTTCGTATCACCTTCCGGCGGCGGATCGGTCGGTGTGTCGGTATCCCTTCCCGGAGGAGTTGGCAGCGTGAGCGTTTCCATCCCGAAGGCAAATCGCTCCCTCAGCGTGACGGGGTACGCGGTCAACATTTCCGGATCGGGCTTCTACAAGGCGACGGCGAACGTGACCCACAAGATTCAACCCTACGTCGTCTATGAGACGACGAACGGGGTACGCAGGGTCTACGCAAAGATGGCCACCAACACGTTCTACAGCATGGCTCTCGGCAAGCGCAAAGTAGGCTGACATGAAGACCGGCTCCGCCAAAATACCCATTGCGCTGGCGTTATTGGTCGCGATAGCCGCAATCGCAGTCTCTGCCGTATCCATAAAAGATGCGAACACCTTGAAACATGGCATTTCCGAAGGGTTCCGCCTAGACGGAGTGTACCGAGACCACGAGACCGGCTTAACCCAGCTCTCCTTCCTTGGGGAAGACGAAAACAGGTGGCAAATCGTCGACAGCAATGGAAATGTGACCGACGGTTCATTTGAGACAACCGGCGATCCGAACATCTTCATGTTGGCCGACCAATCAGGAGATGATTACGGATTTGTCCACCTGGCTTACGCCTCCGCAGACGGAAACCAAGGAAGCCTTTATTTGAACACCGGAACGTCGGTGCTCGAATTTGACAAGGTAACCAGCGGCCCGGCTTTCGTCGTGCCGTAAATGCAAATCGAGTGTCATGAGAGAAGAGGGGACTGGCCTTGCCAGCCCCCTCTTCCTTTTACTGCCCAAGCGGGAATGCTCACCACTGCAGTTCGCGAACGTCAGACGCTTCCTCCGCCCGCGGCACTCGGCCAGGTACATGCTGATGATGACTTGATACGGCACCACTGTACGGGCGGACTCCGCCTTGAAGTAGTCGATGTTCTAGCCGTCGATGTTCATAGTGACGCGGCGGCGCACCTTCCCGATGTAGGGGTTCGGAACGCTGTCGGAGAAGTCGACCTCGGCGGGCATCTCCATAATCTCGTCCTTGCCATTCGTTTCGATAGCTCCAATACTGCCGTCCCTCTGTCCTCGTCGATTTTCTCGCCGAGATTATCCTGATGGTCGAGCCGCCATGCCTCTCGCAATGGCAAACCGTCAGCACCCACGATTCCAGAACGTTGAAATTTGCAACGTTCTACCAGTGCGTGGGTCGTTTTGAAGGTAATTCATGGGACCATTTGTCGGTAATCCGTGGGTCATTTTTCCTCGCGTTGTGCCGAAAAGACCGTGAACCTTTTGTGGGACACGCGGCGCCGTGGTACCATAGCCGAGTTTGTTGTCTTGGTCGGAAACCAAGACGCCTTATGCGCTGATCGGTAACCAGCGCCTGACCAATAAGGAGTCCTACCATGAAGCAGGGTATCCATCCCCAGTATGTCGAGTGCACGGTGACGTGCTCCTGCGGCAACACCTTCAAGACGCACGCTACCGTGTCCGAGATGAAGGTCGAGCTTTGCAACGAGTGCCACCCGTTCTACACCGGCCAGCAGAAGTTCGTCGACACCGGTGGACGCGTCCAGCGCTTCGCCGACAAGTTCGGTGGCGCCGCTGCCGCTCAGCTCAAGAAGGCCGAGGAGGCCAAGGCTGCCAAGGCCGCCAAGGCTGCTGAGGCCGAGGCCGCTCGCAAGGCCGCCGCTGAGGCTAAGGCTGCCGAGAAGGCTAAGCGTGCCGCTAAGTTTGCCGAGGAGGCTGCCAAGCAGGCCGCCGAGGCTCCCGCAGAGGCTCCCGTCGAGGAGGCCGCTGCCGAGGCCGAGACCACCGAGGCTGCTGAGTAAGTAGCTCGCCGCGGAAACACTCGCATTCATGGCATAAGGGCCGCGCATCCGTTTGGGTGCGCGGCCCTTTTCTTTTTATTGGTGCAAGCTAGCCCGTCCCCATTGCGCCAGGTTGGTGCGAAGGGGACGGGCTAGCTTGCACCAAATGGCAGAGAGAGGCAGCGGTTTCCCAGATAAAAGCCGCCAAAATAAACCAGTCCCTTTTTGGCAGGCTGTCGTAGTTATTACGTGGTCGAGCGTGTCGACCGCATAGGCGGCGCCTTGTTTGGCTAAAGTACAAATATCTGTGTTTAACTCGTCCAAGGTTTTATGCCACGGGCGATGGCCAAAAAGGAAAACCACATGGGATTCATGTCAAAGCTGCTGTCCTTTGGATCCGATAAGGACCTCAAGCGCTACTACAAGATCGTCGACCAGATCAACGGTCTTGAGCCCCAGTTTGAGAAGATGACCGAGGAGGAACTCCGCGGCCAGACCGATAAGTTCCGCGAGCGTTACGCCAACGGCGAGTCGCTCGACGACATGCTCCCCGAGGCCTTTGCCACCGTGCGTGAGGCTTCCAAGCGCACCATGGGTATGCGCCACTTTGACGTGCAGCTTATTGGCGCCATGGCACTGCACGAGGGCCACATCGCCGAGATGAAGACCGGCGAAGGTAAGACCCTCGTCTCCACGTTGGCTGGCTATCTCAACGCTATTGCCGGCAAGGGCGTGCACGTCGTTACTGTCAATGATTACCTTGCCAAGCGCGACTCCGAGTGGATGGGCCGCATCTATAAGTACCTGGGCATGACCGTCGGTCTGCTCCAGAACAACATGCCGCTCGAGCTCAAGCGCCCGGCCTATCAGGCCGACATCACCTACGGCACCAACTCCGAGTTCGGCTTTGATTACCTGCGTGACAACATGGTTACCCGTCCCGAGCAGCGCGTGCAACGCGGCCACAACTACGCCATCGTCGACGAGGTTGACTCCATCCTGATCGATGAGGCCCGCACCCCGCTGATCATCTCGGGCGCTGGTACCAAGTCCGCCAGTACCTACAAGGACTTCGCGCGTGCCGTGCGTGGCCTTGAGCGCGGCGAGGACGTGTCGCACGACATGCTCACCGCCACCGAGGACGTCGAGCCCACGGGCGACTATGTCATGGACGAGGCCAAGCACACCATTGCCGCCACTGAGCGCGGCCTTAAGAAAATCGAGCGCCGCCTGGGTATTGATGATATCTATGCCGATCTGTCCGGCCAGCTGGTCAACCACCTGCAGCAGGCGCTGAAGGCCCAGTACATGTTCCACCGCGATAAGCAGTACGTGGTCACCAACGGCGAGGTCAAGATCGTCGACGAGTTCACCGGCCGCATTATGGAAGGCCGCCGTTACTCCGAGGGCCTGCACCAGGCCATCGAGGCCAAAGAGGGTGTGCTCGTGCGCGAGGAGAACCAGACCCTGGCCACCATCACCCTGCAGAACTACTTCCGCCTGTATGACAAGCTCTCCGGTATGACCGGTACGGCACTCACCGAGGACGCCGAGTTCCGCGAGATCTACAAGCTGCCCGTTGAGGTCATTCCTTCCAACAGACCCGTGCAGCGCGTGGACCACGAGGACCTGGTCTACCGCACCATTCAGGCTAAGTACAACGCCGTTGCCGACGACGTTGAGCAGCGCCACGCTAAGGGCCAGCCGGTCCTGGTGGGTACCGTCTCCATCGAGAGCTCCGAGAAGCTGTCGGCCGCCCTTACCAAGCGCGGCATCGCACACGAGGTCCTCAATGCTAAGCACCACGAGCGCGAGGCCCATATCGTTGCGCAGGCTGGTCGCTACGGCGCCGTAACCATCGCTACCAACATGGCCGGCCGCGGTACCGACATCTTGCTGGGCGGTAACCCCGACGAGCTGGTGCGCGAGCGCCTGGAGTACGAAGGCCTGACCATGGAGGACGTAACGCCCGAGCAGCTCGAGCAGTTTAACGCCGAGGCCAAGGAGACCTGCAAGGCCGAGCGTGAGCGCGTGCTTGCCGCCGGTGGCCTGACCGTTATCGGCACCGAGCGCCACGAGTCCCGTCGTATCGACAACCAGCTGCGCGGCCGCTCCGGCCGTCAGGGCGATCCGGGCGAGACCCAGTTCTACCTGTCGCTCGAGGACGACCTCATGCGCCTGTTCGGTGGCGACAGGATGGACCGCGTCTCCAAGATGATGGTCACGGCCGACATGGGCGACGACATGCCCATCCAGCACAAGATCATCTCCAAGGCCGTCGAGAGCGCCCAGCACAAGGTCGAGAGCATCAACTTCTCCATGCGCAAGAGCGTCCTCGAGTACGATGACGTCATGAACAAGCAGCGCCAGGTCATCTACGCCGAGCGCAACAAGATTCTGGACGGCAAGGATCTGACCGACCACATCACCGAGGTCATGCACGACACCGTGTACCGCTGCGTGCAGGAGTTCTGCACCAAGGACAGCCACGAGGGCGAGCGCGATCTCGAGGGCCTGCGCAAGTGGGTCGTGGAGCTCACCGGGCATATCGATACGCCCAAGTTCCCCGACGAGGACTTTGAGGCCCTGGCTGCCGATGTCCTGGCCTACGTCGAGAAGTGCTACAACATGAAGGCCGAGCGCCTGGGTGAGGACCTCATGCGCGAGCTCAACACCCAGGTCATGCTGCGCGTCATCGATACCCGCTGGATGAACTACCTGCAGGAGATGGACTACCTCAAGACCGGTATCGGACTGCGAGGCTTTGGTCAGCGCGACCCGCTGGTCGAGTACAAGACCGAGGCTTATGGTGCCTTCCAGATGCTCGTCGACACCATGTACGAGGATTACCTGCGCACCGTCCTGCGCATCGAGATCAAGGCTGCCCCGCGTGCCGTGGAGCACAAGGAGGAGCCCGCGCTCGAGGGTGCGCACTTCTCCGGTCCTGCCGAGGTCGATGGTGACAACGGCAACTCGGTGCTGCGCAAGCAGGCGCAGGTGCAGGCCCGCACGGCTGTCCAAGGCGGACCGGCTGCCGTTAACAACGGTGGCAAGGTGACGACCTACCGCAAGTCCGAGAGCGATGACCCTTATGTCAACGTGGGCCGCAACGACCTGTGCCCCTGCGGCAGCGGCAAGAAGTTCAAGTACTGCCACGGCAGGAATCGTTAATGGCCGAGGCTTTAGAGGTAACGCCCGCCGAGCTGGACGCGTTTGCGGACCGGCTCGGCGAGGTCGAGTCGTATCTTCATTTGGACGAGAAGCGCACGCGCGTGACCGAGCTCGAGACCAAAAGCGTGGCCCCCGGCTTTTGGGATGACGCCGACGCCGCTCGCGCCACCATGGAGGAGATCGCTCGCGCCAAGGAAGATATCGCTGCCGTGGATACCGCGCGCGGCGAGCTATCTGACGCCCGCGCGGCGCTGGAGCTTGCCGAGGAGATGGGCGACGACCCCGATGCCGCCGCATTGCGCGAGGAGGCTGCCGCTACGGCAGAACGCCTGGCCCGCGCTATCGACGAGCTCGAGCTTTCGAGCTGGTTTACCGGTGAGTTCGATCACGGCGACGCGATTGTGACCATCAAACCCGGACAGGGCGGCCTGGAGGCGCAGGACTGGACCTTCATGCTCTTCAAGATGTACATGAAGTACTGCCAGCGTCGCGGCTGGAAGGTCACCATTAACGACTGCCCCGCAGCCGAGGTCATCGGCATTGATTGCGCGACCTTTACCGTCGAAGGCAAGGATGCTTTTGGCATGCTGCGCGCCGAGGCCGGCGTCCACCGTCTGGTGCGCATTAGCCCCACCGACGACAAGAAGCGCCGCCAGACCACGTTTGCCGGCGTCGAGGTCATCCCCGTGCTGCCTGACGATATCGACATCGAGATCAGTCCCGACGATATCCGCGTGGACGTGTATCACGCGAGCGGCCCGGGCGGACAGGGCGTCAACACCACCGACTCCGCCGTACGCGTGACGCATTTTCCCAGCGGCATCGTTGTCACTTGCCAAAACGAGCGCAGCCAGATTCAAAACAAGGCCGCGTGCATGCAGATTCTCAAGGCCCGTCTGTACGAGATCGAGCTCGAGAAGCGCGCCGAGGCGCTCGACGAGATTCGTGGACCCAAGACCACGATCGGTTTTGGTAACCAGATTCGCAGCTACGTGCTTTACCCGTATCAGATGGTCAAGGACCTGCGCTCGGGTGTGGAGACCAGCAACGTCGAGGCCGTTCTCGACGATGGCGATCTGGATCCGTTTGTGATCGGCTACCATCGCTGGGCAACTGGCAACGCCGATGCGGAGGCCCCGTCTGTCTAAACCCATAGGGTTGGCTTTGGGCAGATGTGGCCAATACGGACCCTGAGCGGGGGTGGTATTTGGTCGGCGAATCGGTAAAATCGAATACAAGAAGAAGCTCAAAGCGCATCCGTTTGGGTGCGCTTTTTTGAGGGAGGCAGCATGGCATATCGTCTGGACATCAAGCGCATTCTTTCGATGAACTTCTTTCGCGATCTGCCCCAGATTATGTTGGGGTGCGCTCTGGCCGCTATTGCGACCGACCTGTTTTTGATTCCCAACGGCCTTGCTGCCGGTGGCGTTACGGGCCTTGCCACCATTATCCAGGCGGTCGGCGCCTCGCATGGCATATCGCTTCCCGTCGGTATCCAGACCATCGTGATGAATGCCTTGCTGCTGCTGGTCGTTATGCGCGAGGGCGGCATGTTCTATGTGGTGCAGACCGCGACGGGCTTTGTGCTGCTGGGCTTTTTCACCGACCTGTTCGCTCCGTTTGTGGCGCCGTTGGCACATGCCGATCTGATGCTGCCCGCTATGTGGGGCGGCATTATCACGGGCATCGGCTACGGCATGGTGCTGCGCGCCGGTGCCAACACCGGCGGCTCCGACACGATCGGCCAGATCATCTCGCGCAATACGTCGCTACCGGTGGGCTCCACCGTCATGGCGATCGATGTTGCCGTGTGCGCGCTGTCGGCCCCGGTCTTCTCGCTCGAAAACGCGCTGTATGCAGGTCTTTCGATGGTGATCAGCGGCTACGTGATCGATGCTGTGGTCGATGGCGGCAACAAGCGTCGTATGGTGCTCATCATCTCGGACAACTTCCCCGATATCGCGGCCGACATCATGTATGGCCTGGGCCGCGGCTGCACCAAGTTAAAGGCGACCGGTATGTATTCGGGCGCCGAGAAGCCGGTGATTATGGTCATCGTGAGCCGTCGAGAGCTCAACACCCTCAAGACAATCGTGCGCGAGCGCGATCCTCACGCCATTGTGACGGTTGCCGATGTTACGGAAACCTTTGGCGAGGGATTCAAGGACATTAACGCGTAGGGCAGGCTGCGCCCCATCCAAAAGACGTTCACATTGATAAACCGTTTCATCAGCGGGTCTGCCTGCTAAATTGCTCAAATAATGATAAAAAGTCTGGTAAAGCCATCAGTTTCCAGCATAATGAATGACGTACGTGCATTGCGGCTGTGTTGGGATTACCTTCTGTGCCGTGCGCATTTTGTCTAATGAGGATGAAAGGAAGGCACAATGAGCGACGAAGAGCTCAAAAAGGTTGCCAACGAGGTAAGGAAGGGCATCGTCACCGGCGTGCACGCTGCCAAGTCCGGCCATCCGGGCGGTTCGCTCGGCGCTGCCGACATCATGACCTATCTGTACTTTGAGGAAATGAACGTCGACCCGGCTGATCCCCACAAGGCCGACCGCGATCGCTTTGTGCTCTCCAAGGGCCACTGTGCTCCGGGTCTGTACGCCGTGCTCGCCGAGCGTGGGTTCTTCCCCAAGGAGGATCTCGAGACGCTGCGCCATATCGGTAGCCACCTGCAGGGCCACCCCAACATGAACGACACCCCGGGCGTCGATATGTCCACCGGCTCGCTGGGCCAGGGCATCTCCGCCGCCGTGGGCATGGCGGTTGCCGCCAAGCACTGGGGCGATGACTATCGCACCTACGCCCTGCTGGGTGATGGCGAGAGCGAGGAAGGCCAGGTCTGGGAGGCCGCCATGTTTGCCGGCAACCAGCAGCTCGATAACCTTTGCGTGATCGTTGACCACAACGGCCTGCAAATCGATGGTCCCGTCGAGGAGGTCAACGACCCCATGCCGCTGGCAGACAAGTTCCGCGCCTTTAAGTTCCACGTGGTGGAGCTTGCCGACGGCAACGATTTCGATCAGATCCGCGCCGCCTTTGCCGAGGCCCGCGCCACCAAGGGCCAGCCGACCGCCATTATCGCCGAGACCATGAAGGGCAAGGGCGTTTCCTTTATGGAGAACCAGGTGGGTTGGCACGGCAAGGCCCCCAACGATGAACAGTTTGAGCAGGCCATGGCAGAGCTCACGGCCGCCGGAGAGGAGCTCTAGGATGGCAGACGTCAAGAAAATCGCCACGCGCGTAAGCTACGGCGAGGCCCTCGTCGAGCTCGCCAACGAGCACGACGACTTTGTGGTCCTCGACGCCGACCTGGCCGCCGCCACGCAGACCGGCAAGTTTAAGGCCGCCTGCCCCGATCGTTTCTTCGATGTGGGTATCGCCGAGAGCAACCTGATGGGTGTTGCCGCCGGTATCGCGACCACCGGCCGCGTTGCCTTTGCGAGCACCTTTGCCATGTTCGCCGCCGGCCGCGCCTTTGAGCAGGTCCGCAACTCCATCGGCTATCCGCATCTCAACGTTAAGATTGGCGCCACGCATGCCGGTATCTCGGTGGGCGAGGACGGCGCCACGCACCAGTGCTGCGAGGATATCGCCCTCATGCGCGTTATCCCTGGCATGACCGTTATCGTTCCCGCCGACGACGTCGAGGCCCGCGCCGTGACGCGCGCCGCCTACGAGTGCGACGGCCCTGTGTACATGCGCTTTGCCCGTCTGGCCTCGCCGGTTATCAACGACCCCGAGAACTATAAGTTCGAGTTGGGCAAGGGCATCGTTATGCGCGAGGGCGCCGACGTTACCATCATTGCCTGTGGTCTGATGGTCGGCGAGGCCCTCGAGGCCGCCGAGCAGCTTGCTGCCGAGGGTATCGACGCCGAGGTCATCAACATGCACACCATCAAGCCCATCGACGCCGACCTGATCGTCAAGAGCGCCACCAAGACCGGCCACGTCGTGACCGTCGAGGAGCACTCCGTGATCGGTGGTCTGGGCAGCGCCGTTGCCGATGTCCTGTGCGAGCAGTGCCCGACGCCGCTCAAGAAGATTGGCGTTAACGACACCTTTGGCGAGTCCGGCCCGGGTGCAGAGCTCCTGCACAAGTACGGCCTGGACGCCGCCAACATCGTGGCGACCACCAAGGAGTTCTTGGCATAAGGCAAGGCGAGGCAAAGTATCGCTTCAGCAACCGTATGCAATCCATAGCAGGGGCGTCCTCAAAGAGGACGCCCCTGTTTTTTGTCGGCAACAAACAAATTAGGCCCGCACCAAGCAAGGGCTTTCTCCGGGAAACGGGCCCAGACCAGCAAAGTGCAATTCAGACCCTTCCAACTTTGTATATGCAGCACCGTAAGATAAACGCGGCGGCCCCTTAGTAGCCGCAGGCCGCGCGTAGGGTTACCTCCCAAATCTTTCCGCAGGACGGAGGAGCCCCGCCGCACGTAGTGCGCAGCGGGGGCTCCGACATGTCCGAGGACGATTTGGGAGGTAACCCTACGCGCGGCCGGTGAGACCAAACCCCGCCATGCTTCTTATGTGCAGCAAAGCTAATGCTGCTAAAATACAAAGCGCTCATGTAGTTTAAACGCACGACGATAAGGAGCACCAGTGGGTAACCACTTCCGTACCTCCGGTGCGGGCGATGATGCCCCCAAGACGCAGACAGGCGTCCAGGGCAGTCGTTTCGCCACTCCGGATTCAGAGGGCCAGCCTGTTGCTCAGGCCCCCGCTCAGCCGGCAGATCAGGCACAGCCGGCATCCGATCCCTTTGCCTACAATCCCACCAGCGATGTCGCGCTTTCCGGCACGGCGGGTTTTGAGCCCGTTCAGGCCGTGACCGCTCGCGTGGAGCAGCCTCAGGCTGGCGCCGCCACGCCGCAGCCTACCATGGCCGGCATTCCCGACCCCATGGCCCCTGCGACGCCGGTTCCTCAGCCTGCGCAGTCCGGCCTCTTTGCCGCTATTCCCGACCCCACGCAGCCTGCTGCCCCGGTGGTCAAGAGCGATCAGGCAGCCGAGGTCGCAAGCCTCGATAACGCGCTCAACAATCCCGATTTTACGTCGGTGTTTGCGCCCATCGATCCGCAGGCCAGCCGCAAGAAGATGGCCAAGCAGGCCGGTGTCGAGCCCGTCATCCTTATGGAGCATGTCACCAAGATCTATCCGGCACAGCCCAACAAGCCCGCGCTCGACGATATCAACATCGAGATCTATCCGGGCGAGTTCGTCTTCCTGGTCGGTCACTCCGGCTCGGGTAAGACCACGCTGCTATCGACGCTCAACCGCGACGTCAAGCCGACGAGTGGCCGCATCCTGGTTGCCGGTCAGGACCTCATGAAGATCAAGAACCGCAAGGTTCCGTTCCTGCGCCGCCAGATTGGCGCCGTGTTCCAGGACTTTAAGCTTCTGCCGCAAAAGACCGCCTACGAAAACGTGGCGTTTGCCCTGCAGTGCATCGGCAAGCCCAAGGGCGTCATTCGCAGTCAGGTGCCCGAGGTGCTGCGCCTGGTCGGTCTGGCCGATCAGATGGACTCGCTGCCCGACCAGCTTTCCGGTGGCGAGCAGCAGCGCGTTGCCGTCGCCCGCGCTATGGTCAACCGTCCGCCGCTGCTGATCTGCGACGAGCCGACGGGCAACCTCGACCCGGCGATCTCGCTGGGCATCATGAAGCTGCTCGAGCGTATTAACCGCACCGGCACCACCGTGATCGTCGCCACGCACGACCGCGAGATGGTCGATAGCATGCACCGTCGCGTGATCGCCCTCGAGGGCGGCCACGTTATCCGCGACCAGGAGAGGGGAGGTTACGGCAACTATGGCACCAACTAACGTGGGCTACTCCTTCAAAGAGGCAATCAGCCACTTCTTCCGTAACTGGACTACCTCGCTCGGCGCCGTCATCACGATTTTCCTTTCGCTGTTTATCATCGGTCTGTTCATTATGGGCTCCGCGATGCTGAACTCCGTGATCGGCACCGTCGAGGATCAGGTTGTTATCAACGCATTCATCAGCGATGATGCCGACCAAGCGGACGTCCAGGCCTTTGAGGCCGAGCTCAAGACGTGGAGTAACGTCAAGTCCGTGACCTATAAGGATAAGGACGACGCGCTGGCCGAGTATACGAGCAAGATGTCGGGCAACGCCGATGCCACCATGAGTGCGCTCGACGGCCAGAACCCGCTTCCGGCCTCGTTCGCGATTGAGATGGACGATCCGTCTCAGGTCGAAAGCACGGCCAAGAAGCTCAAGAAGAATGCCGATTTCCAGAAGATCGCGGATGACGGCGACGTCAACGCGAGCGTGCTGTACGGCCAGGAGGAAGTGAGCCGCCTGTTCCAGGTGACCAACTACATCCGCATCGCCGCCGTGGTGCTCGTTGGCCTTCTGACCTTTATCGCATTCATCTTCATCAACAACACGATTCGCCTGTCCATCACGGCGCGTCGTCGTGAGATTGCGATTATGCGTCTGGTCGGCGCCAGCAACGGCTTCATTCGTGGCCCGTTTATCACCGAGGGCGTACTGCAGGCCATTTTGGGCTCGCTGCTTTCCATCGGTGTTCTGGAGCTGCTGCGTAATCTGATGATTCCGCGTCTGCAGGAGAGCATCGGCTGGATGTCGTTTGCCCTGCCGATGCAGTACTACCTGGTGACCTATGCTGCGCTGATTCTGGTCGGCGTGATTATCGGTCTCTTTGGTTCTGCCATCGCCATGCGCCGCTACCTGCGCGTGTAGGCATGCCTGGAATTCACCCCTTCCAACGGGTCGTCTCTTATGGGGCGACCCGTTTTTTGATCCCTAGGGAAAGGCAGGATTGCGGATCATCGTGGCGCTGGTCTATCTATGTGATCCGTTTTCCTCCGCCCCCTAAGGACCATTTGGGTAGACTCTTGGGGTGTAAACGACCATCGATAGTTAGGAGGCGCCATGGGGCGCAATAATAAGCATAAGCGTGGAGCTCGCAATAAGCGCGGGCCGGTGCGCAGCGAACGCCGTCCGAGCCTGACCGGACGCGTGCAGCTCCATGAGCATAGCGCCTACGTTGTAACCGAAAACGGCGACTACAAGGTCATGGGTCGCGGTAAGCGCGAGATCATGGATGGAGATACCGTTGCCGTGAGCATTAAGAACAGCCCACACGGTGAACGGCGCGCCGTGATCGAAGGCGTGGTTGAGCGCGCAGCCATAAGCGTGGTGGGCACGTACCAGACCGCCGGTCCGCTTGGTGTGATCGAGCCGCTCGATTCGCGTCTGAAGGCCGACTTCTTCATTCTGCCCGAGGATACCTCGGCGGATTGTCTGGGCGTCCACCCGGGTGATGCCGTTGTCGCGCGCATTTTGACCTACCCGACGCGCCTGGAATCGGGCACCGTGACGATCGAGCGCCGCATTGGCGGAGATGACGCGCCCGATTTGGGCGTTCAATATGTGATGGCGCGTTACGGCTATACCGATAGCTATCCCGAGGCCGCGCTGGACGACGCCGAGGAACTTTCGCTCGATGTGACCGCGGCGCTTAAAGATCCGCTTCGCCGCGACCTGCGCGACCGCTTTGTCATCACGATCGACCCGGTCGACGCGCGTGACTTTGACGATGCCATTTCGCTGGAGCGCACACCCGGGGGCGGCTACAAACTGGGTGTGCATATCGCTGACGTTTCTCACTATGTGGCTTGGAACGGGCATATCGATCTTGAGGCTCGCCATCGTACGACATCGGTGTATCTGGCCGATCGCGTGCTTCCCATGCTGCCCGAACGCCTGTCCTGTGACCTGTGCTCGCTTCGCCCTGACGAGGACCGTCTGGCGTTTACCGTTGACATTGAGCTCGATGCGCAGGGCCGCGTTCGCCATTACGATCCGTACCCCAGCGTGATTCGTTCGCGTGTGCGCATGGATTATGACGGCGCCGAGGCGCTGCTGGTGCGTGCCGGCGCGGTTGAGTATTCGGTGCTGGAGGGTGCGGCCGAGGATGTTGCGGCTGCCGAGACCTCGCGCGAGGAAGCGCTTGAGCGCGGTCTTGCGTGCGAGGAGGCCGCTCGCGGCTGCAACGTCGATCTCGGCGATTTCCTTGTCGCCGCCAACGAACTCGCCGAACTTCGCCGTCGCATTCGTCGCGCCCGCGGCTCAGTCGATTTTGACACGGCCGAGATCCGCGCTCTATTGGATGAGGACGGAGTACCCATGCAGATTGTCGCGCGTGAGCGTTCGTGTGCTACGTCGCTTATCGAGGAAGCCATGCTGCTCGCCAACGAGTGCGTTGCAGAGTGGCTGGCAGACCGTGATATCGAGGCCTGCTATCGCGTGCATGAGGATCCGAGCCCCGATAGCCTGCACGGTGCCGCCGTTGCGCTGGCGCAGCTCGGCATCATCGACGATCGCCGTGCTGCCGGTATTGCCCTGGGGAGTCCCGATGAACTACAGGCTGCAGTTGATGCTGCCGCCGGTACGGCCAACGCACCGCTCGTCAACACGCTGCTTCTGCGCAGCATGCAGCGCGCGCTGTACAAACCGCGTAACGAGGGCCACTTTGCGCTCGCCGCGCCGTGCTACTGTCACTTTACGAGTCCCATCCGTCGCTACCCCGATCTGGTGGTGCACCGCGTGCTCAAACTGCAGTTGGCATACGAACAGCTGGGTGGAAAAGACGCCTTAGTGCGTACGCCCAGGCTGATCGGAAAAGGCCGGGAGTCGCTTCCGCGCATTCTGCCGCAAATTTGCCGTGCGTGCAGCGATGCCGAGCGCGCGGCCGACGCCGCCAGCCACGCGACGCAAAAGATCAAGATTGCCCAGTACTACGAGGATCGCCTGGGCGAGCGCTATGCCGGAACGGTCTCGTGGGTTAGCAGCATGGGCCTCTTTGTACGCTTGGACCTGACGCAGGTCGAAGGCTTGGTTTCGATCAAGAGCCTGGGCAACGAGTGGTTCGAGTTCGACGAGGATACGCTTACGCTGACGGGCGCCGACACGGGCACTCGTTACGAGCTGGGGCAGCGCGTGATCATCGAGGTCTCGCGCGTCAATACCACGCGCGGGCACTTGGACTTTAAGCTTATCCATTAGCTAAATCCCGACTCGTGGCGGGAGAGCGGAGGGCGGTCTTTCGGGGCCGCCCTCCGCATTTGAATCGTGGCTACCTTGCCGTCTGCTCGGCCGCCCGCTTACCTGCTATTTGAGAGGTAAAACCTACCAAAATAAACCTGTCCCTTTTTGGCAGGTTTACAAGAAAGCGGGGATGAGATGGCGACGGTGTACGGTTATGCGCGGGTGAGTTCGCGCGATCAGAATCTTAATCGGCAGCTGGATGCGCTGGGCGCCTATGGCGTGGGCTCGGCGAATATTTATGCCGACCATGCGAGCGGCAAGGACTTCGATCGACCGCGTTATCGCGAGCTGCTGCACGTCCTGGGAGACGGGGACGTGCTGGTGGTGCTTTCTATCGACCGACTTGGTCGTAATTACTCCGAGATTCTTGAGGAATGGCGACGCATTACCAAGGAGCTCGGAGTTGCCATTGTGGTGTTGGACATGCCATTGCTTGACACGCGCGCCAGGGCCAGCGGCGCGCCGGATGTGACCAACACCCTGATTGCCGATATAGTGCTGCAACTGCTGAGCTACGTGGCGCAGGTGGAGCGCGAGAATATCCATCGGCGCCAGGCGGAGGGAATTGCAGCGGCGCGGGCGCGAGGGGTCCGTTTCGGTCGACCTCGCAAGCCGTGCCCTCCTCAGTTTGAGCTGGTGCGCGATAGCTATGAGGCAGGCGATATTACCCGCAGCCAGGCGGCAAAGCGCCTGGGCGTGTGCGTGGGGACGTTCGATCGCTGGATGCGCGAGTCGGGGTAGGGGTTTGCGGCACGTCCGATTGGCGCCCACGCGAGGCGGTATCGGTAACAGCCCTGTTACCGATAATGCGACCTTGTTGAATTATTTTGTGTCGCGCGTATTTCCGAGCGGTCGGATTTGAGGGGCGAGCGGTAGAACGCTCGCCCTTTGTGCGCCACGATGCGGCACAATGTATCGTATAAGCTGTTTATATCCGGTACAAATCGTTCGTTGGTCTTTAATTCTTCTCAACGGAGGTGTTTGAGATGGCAAACGGATTGCTTTTAAGGCTTCGCGAGCGCGAGCTCAGCGCGAGTCCGGCGGAACGCAATGTCATCGCATACGTGAGCGCTCATCCGCACGAGGTGGTCGGGCTGTCCGTCCGCAGTCTTGCCGACGCCACGTTCTCCTCGCCCTCGAGCATTTTGCGTTTTTGCAAGCACTTGGGTTTTGCGGGCTACAAGGAGTTCCAGCGCGAACTGATTGCCGAACTGGCACTCTTGGGTGACAAGAAAGACGTTGCCCTCGAGGACATCTCCATGGATGACAGCGTCGAACGTATCGTGGGGAAGGTGATGAAAAGCAACGTGCGCACGATCGAGGCGACGGCGCGAACGCTCGATTACACCGTCTTGGAGCGATGCGCGGCCCATCTTAAACGGGCACGCGCGGTCAATCTGTTCGGTATCGGTGCCTCTCGTTTGGTTGCGCACGATCTGGCGCAAAAACTCATGCGTGTCGACAAAGAGTGCCATCTGTACGACGACTGGCATGATCAGCTCCTGTGTGCAAAGAACATGCATGAGGGCGATATGGCAATTGCCTTTAGCTACTCGGGCTTAACGCAAGAAGTGCTGGACTGCACCGTCGAGGCTCAACGTCACAACTGTCCCGTTGTGGCCGTGACCAAAGTAGATGGGTCGTCCAAGCTTGCCGCTATGGCCGATGCCGTGCTCGGCGTCGCTGCGAGTGAGCCCTTGGTCCGCAGCGGTGCCATGGCTTCGCGTATGGCCCAGCTTATGGTTGTCGATGCCCTGTACGCTGCTTACGTTGCCAGCGACTACGAGCGGGCGACGCATGTCATTAAGCAAAACTACATCGAGAAACAGGAAAGATGAGGTGAATGAAATGCTCGATTTAACAAAATTCACGACCGAACAGCGTAATCAAAGGTCAATGGACCTCGATACGATGACATCGCTGCAAATCGTCACGACGATGAATGATGAGGATCTTCGTGCCGTCCAGTCGGTTACGAAAGTGTTGCCCCAGGTTGCCACAGCAATCGACTGGGCTGCCGAGACACTCGAGCGCGGCGGGCGCGTCTTTTACATGGGTGCAGGCACCAGCGGTCGTCTGGGCGTGCTCGACGCTTCGGAGTGCCCGCCCACGTTTGGTGTGTCACCCGATTTGATTGTCGGGCTCATTGCCGGAGGCGAGACGGCGTTTATCAAGGCTGTCGAAGGTGCCGAAGACAGCGAGGAGCTTGGCGCGAGCGACCTGCGGGAGCGTGGACTCTCGGACAAGGATCTTGTCGTTGGCCTGGCGGCAAGCGGTCGTACTCCCTATGTGGTGGGCGGTCTTGTGTACGCCAAAGCAACTGGGTGCAAGACCATCGCAATTGCCTGTAACCAAGGGTCGAAGATCGGGGAGAGCGCAGATCTTGCCATTGAGCCCGTGCCCGGTCCCGAGGTACTGACCGGCTCAACGAGGCTCAAAGCGGGAACGGTCCAAAAGCTCATTCTCAATATGATTTCGACCGGTGCCATGGTCAAGATTGGCAAGGTGTACCAAAACCTGATGGTCGATGTGCAGCAGACGAACGAGAAGTTGGTGGTGCGCGGCCAGAACATCGTGATGGAGGCGACCGGCTGTACGCGCGAGCACGCTATTCAGGCGCTTGCAGATGCCGGCGGCCACGTAAAAACCGCTATTGTCTCGGTGCTGCTGGACTGCGATGCCGAGCAGGCTGCGGTAGCTCTTGAGCGGGCGCGAGGCCATGTCCGTACTGCGGTGAGCGGCCATGAGAAGAGCGATGCCGATGCCCAATAGGTGCACGGCGTGAGCTGATATGACATCCAGACGAGATACCCAATACAAGGAGGAGTTATGACGAACAAAGAGCTGGCTCAAAAGCTGCTGGACCTTTTGGGCGGTAAAGACAACGTGCTCGCAAACGCGGCGTGCATGACGCGCCTGCGCGTGACCGTCAAAGACACGGGCAACGTCGACACGGAGGGTATTAAGGCACTCGACGGCGTGATGGGCCTTGTTGAGGACGACACGATGCAGATCGTGCTGGGTCCGGGCAAGGTGAATAAGGTGCTCGAGGAATTCTCCAAGCTCACCGGCCTTGCGAAAGGCGTTGCTGACGAGAGCGTAGTTGACGCTGCGGCCACAAACAAGGCCGCGCAGAAGGCCAAGTACGAGTCCAAACCGGTTCAGGCCTTCCTTAAGAAGATTTCCAATGTCTTCGTCGCCCTGCTTCCCGGCATCATTGCGGCTGGCCTCATCAACGGTATCTGCAACGTCATCAATGTCTCGACGGCAGGTGCGCTTGCGGGCGAGTGGTGGTATCAGGGCATTCGTTCCATGGGTTGGGCCCTCTTCGCCTATCTGCCCATTTTGGTGGGCTATAACGCGGCACGCGAGTTTGGTGGCTCCGCTGCACTGGGCGGTATCGCCGGCATGATGTGCATCGCCAACAGTGCCATGCCCCTGCTTGCGCCTGGCGCTGCTGATCCTGCCACTGCCATTCTGCTGCCGCTCACCAATGCGCAGTACAATCCTGCCGCGGGCGGCATGATTGCGGCTCTCATCGCTGGTGCGTTTTTCGCCTGGATGGAGCGTCAGATTCGCAAGGTCATGCCCAACGCGCTCGATACGTTCCTGTCCCCGCTGCTGGTGCTCATCATCGGCGCCTTTGCTCTGATGCTTGTCATCCAGCCGGTTGGCGCATGGCTGACGGCCGCAATCTTTAGCGTCCTCACCTTTATCTTCGAGAAGCTGGGCGTCCTGGGCGGCTATATCCTGTCGGCAGGCTTCTTGCCGCTGGTGTCCGTCGGCCTGCATCAGGCGCTCACGCCGATCCACGCTATGCTCAACGATCCCGACGGCGCTACCAAGGGCATCAATTACCTGCTGCCCATCCTTATGATGGCTGGCGGCGGCCAGGTCGGTGCCGGTTTGGCGCTGTACTTTAAGACCAAGAACGCCAAGCTCAAGAAGTATGTCGCCGAGTCCATCCCCGTTGGCATCCTGGGCGTGGGCGAGCCTCTGATGTATGCCGTTACGCTGCCGCTCGTTCGTCCGTTTGTGACGGCCTGCCTGGGTGCCGGATTTGGCGGCGCGCTCGCGGCGCTGCTCCACATCGGCACGGTTTCTCAGGGCGTTTCCGGTCTGTTTGGCCTGCTGATCGTCGTTCCTGGTCAGCAGCTCGGCTACGTTGCCGCTATGCTGCTTGCCTATGTCGCCGGCTTTGTCCTGACGTGGTTCTTTGGCGTGGACGAGCAGAAGATCAACGAGTTTTTCGGCGAGTAGCCTGATGCTGCGCGCTATGTCATTCGAACGTCTTGACGTGACGCAGATCTCTTGATGCTATGGTTGTGCCGGCGGGGCTAACTGCTCCGCCGGCCTTTTTTAAAGGAGCGTTGAAGCGTGAAAACGGGTATTTCGATTTATCTTTCCAGCCCTCTGCAGGATATTGAGCGGACGATTGAGCGTGGTGCCGCGGCGGGTGCGCGCTATGCGTTTACCTCACTGCATATTCCCGAGGACGGGGGAGTGGCGTATGCCGATAAGGTCCGCCAGGTGTTGTCGCTGCTTTCCGCCCGCGGCATTGCGCTCATTGCCGACGTGGGGCCGCGCACATGCGATTTGCTCGGGCTTGAGCGCATCGAGGATCTGCGTGACCTGGGGCTGGAATACCTTCGTTTGGACTATGGCTTTAGTGCCCAGCGGGTTGCGGAACTGTCCGGTGTATTTCGCATTGTGGTCAATGCATCGACGGTGAGTTCTGATGAAATCGCATCGTGGCGAGAAGCCGGTGCCGATGTGACTCGTTTTGCCGCCTGCCACAATTTTTATCCCAAGCCTTATACCGGTTTAGCTCTGGAGGACATTGCTCGGACGAATCTTCGTCTTGCGGCGCTCGGCTTCGAAATCATGGCTTTTGTGCCGGGTGATGCCAACGTTCGCGGGCCGGTATTCGAAGGGCTGCCGACGGTTGAGGCACAGCGCGGTCGCGCGTCAAAGGTTGCCCTCAACATGCTTGAGCTCGCACATGGCGCCGATTGCGACATTGTTTTGGTCGGCGACCCCGATCTTTCCGATGCGGGTTGGGCACAGTTTGCTCAAGTTTCCGCCGGATACGTAGACCTGCAATGCGAGCTTGACTCCGGCTATGCCTATGTACGTGATCAGATTCATCACGACCGGCCCGACTCGAGCGCCCTCATCTTTAGGTCTCAGGAGTCACGCACGACGCTTAAGCCGGATTCCGTGCCGACGGATACCGGTGCCGGCCTGCCACGAAAGGCGGGGTCGATCGCTGTGAGCAATAGCGGCTATGGGCGCTACGAAGGCGAGCTTGAGATTGCGCGGGTCGATCTTCCCGGTGATGAGCGCATGAACGTTGCGGGCCATATCACGCCCGAGGCAATGGAGCTGCTGCCGTTCATCAAACGCGGATTCGGGGTACGGTTCGTTTAGCGTGTGACCCGTGGGCTACAATTGCCCCATCATACGAAGGCGCCTCGTGTGGCGTGTGCCTGCGTTGGCCGATCTATATTCGGAGGATTCCCATGACCGTACTGTTTGTTGAATATCCCAAGTGCTCGACCTGTAAGAAGGCCAAGGCATGGCTGGACGAACACGGGGTAGAGTATATCGACCGCGATATCGTTACGGACAATCCCGCGGCCGATGAGCTTGCGACCTGGATTGCTCGTTCGGGGCTGCCGGTGCGACGCTTCTTTAACTCGTCGGGCATGAAATATCGAGAGCTGGGCCTGAAGGCGCGCCTGGATGCGGGTGTGACGGACCAGGAATGCTATGAGCTGCTGGCGACTGACGGCATGCTGGTTAAGCGCCCGCTGCTGGTGGGCGACGACTTTGCGATCCCCGGCTTTAGGGAAGCGGCTTGGGCCGAGGCGTTGCTGTAGCGGCTGCGGAAAGTGCGTCCCGTTTCGAGCGCTGATTCTGGGATGTGCTTTCCGGTTGGAGGCTCTACGGGAAACTGCGCCCCGGAATTCGCTTCCAGAATGGGACGCACTTTCCGCCGGCGGGCCTGCCCCAGTCAGTCTTCCAGCTGCGTCCATTCGTGTGGGTCGTAGATCTTTACGTGCTTGTCGGGCGTGTCGCTCCAGTACTCTTCGTCCATAAAGGGCAGGTATGCCTGAATGCCGGGGCAGATAAACGGAATCCGTTGCCGCTGCAGGCGCTCGCGCTGCCGCCGCTCCAGGTTCGTCTCGGATATAACGGTCGGCATGCCGGACAGCTCGACGAGGCTTGCCTGTATGCGCTTGAGGTCGGGGAGCGCCGCATGCCATGACGTCCGCATGATCAAAAATGAGGCGCGGCGGTAGTTTGCCTGCATCACCGTGATGGCGGGGCGCAGTGTGGGATGGATTTTGTCCCGTTCGGGCCAAAGGTCGGCAGTGATCTCGAGCCCAAGGGTCTCCCATAGGTAATCAAGCTCTTCGTCCATGGCGCCTCGATATCTACGCGATCATTGATACTTCGATTGTGTTGTCTGGTGCTATCGTTTTCGCGGTAGAATCTGCCAACGGTTGACGGCTACCGCTCGCGGCGTTTTGTCCTTCGTGTACAGCGGTCGGCTTCACAGGTCCTTCACGGGTTGGACGAAATTAGGCCAATTTGGCTGAATTTCAAAAAAGTCAAAATTGGGGCTTGCGTCATGGCGGGACTTCCCGTATATTTCTTTCTTGCGCAAAGGCACAGCCGAGCGCAGCGATGCAGTCATTGGGATGTCGTCTAATGGCAGGACAGCGGATTCTGGTTCCGTCAATGGGGGTTCGACTCCCTCCATCCCAGCCATTGCATTTGCTACATATGGCCCGTTCGTCTAGCGGTTTAGGACGCCGCCCTCTCAAGGCGGAGATCACCAGTTCGAATCTGGTACGGGCTACCCACAAATGAATGCCCGGGCCTCGCAAGAGACCCGGGTTTTGTGTATCGACCGTATATACGGCGCCTGCCGTGTTTCGCTCAGATCGAGGAGTAGCCATGGATCTGCCCATCAGCTTGCAAGACATCACGTATGCCGAGAACTACCTGGCGCAGGGCGACCTGGCCACGGCGACGCCGCTGTTGGAGCGCCTGGTGGAGCTTGCCGAGGAGTATATCGACGCCGAGTGCAAGACGGAGGAGAAGCGCCAATACTTTAGCTTCGATAGCAAGTTTGAGCGTCTGGCCTATCGCCGCGTGGAGAAGGATCCGCGCGAGCTCGTGCGGGTCGAGGTGCCGTTTGACCGTCTGTACTCCGACATGGCGTTTGCCTACATTCGCCAGCAGGATTATGTGAGCGCTCGTAATGCCCTGATGCAGGCTGTGCGTTGGGATCCCATGAACTGCAACTATCGCTTGGACTTGGCCGAGCTGTTCCGCGCGCTCGAGGACAAGCAGGAATGGGCATCGCTCTCGTACTCGGTGCTGGAGCGTGCAAGCGATGGCAAGTGCGCCGCCCGCGCCTATGCCAACCTGGGCCAGTACTTCTTGGAGCCCGAGACCGAGAATGTCTCGGCCGCCGTGGGTTGTGCGCGCCTGGCGTTGCGTCTGGCGCCTGGCGATGCGCATACGACGCGCCTGCTCAACAAGATTCATACTGCCTACCCCGATGCCGCCGAGGAGAGCGATGAGCAAGTGATGGGCGAGCTGAGCCTGCAAGGCGTGCCGACCTCGCCTTCGGCTGAGATTGCCATTTGCCTGATCATGTGTGCGACCGATGCTGCAAGCGACGGCGACAAGCAGGAGGCGACGCGCCTGACGGTGCGTGCTCGCGATTTGGTGGGCGAGGAGGCCTGCGCGGCGATTATCAAACTGGTGCGCGAGAGCGACGCCGAGCTCAATGCTGAGCGCAAGGCAAAGCGCGACGCCGCGGGCTCAAACGCCGATGGCGCCAAGGAGGCCGGCGATGCCCAGTAAGCGCGAGCGCAAGCTCATTTCCAAGAATCGCTCGGCACATCACGAGTACTTTATCGATGAGACGTTTGAGTGCGGCATTGAGCTGAGTGGCACTGAGGTCAAGTCGATTCGCGAGCGCGCCTGCCAGATCACCGATACCTTCGCGCTGATTCGTGGCGGCGAGTGCTGGCTCGTTGGCCTGCATATTCACCCTTATAGCCATGGTGGCGTGTGGAACCGCGATCCTGATCGCCGTCGTCGTCTGCTGCTACACCGCAAGGAGATTGATTTTCTCGACGGCAAACTTCGCAACCGTGGTTATGCGCTGGTACCGTTGGAGCTCTACTTTAATACCGACGGCCGCGTAAAGCTGCTGCTGGGCCTGGGCCGAGGCAAAAAGCTCTACGACAAGCGCGAGGACATGGCCAAACGCGATGTTCAACGCGAAATCGATCGCGCCCTTAAAGAACGCAACCGCTAGGAGCGAGTTCACGGGAAGGTGCCCTACCGCGCCCGCCCTGTCTTCCTTGCTGTTTTGCCATATATTTCCAAAAGACGGCGTCCGTTATGGGCGCCGCTTTTTATGGGTACATACAGCCTTAAGGTTCAATCCCGGGTTAGGGGAGTACTTGTTATGGACAAAACTGCGTTCTTTACCATGCCGAGTGGGCTCTATGTGGTGAGTGCCGCGGCCGACGGGCTGCGTGCCGGCTGCGTTATCAACACGGCGGTGCAGGTGACGGCAGCACCACCTCGCATCTCGGTTGCCGTAAACAAGGACAACGTCACCTCGGGTGTCATCGCATCGGCCAAAGCGTTCGCGCTGACCGTGATCGATCAGACCGCCGATATGCTCTACATCGGTAACTTTGGGTTCCGCACCAGCAGCGATTACGACAAGTTTGCCAAATACGAGACCCGCGAGACGGCTCTGGGCATGCCCTATGTGCCCGAGCACGCGGCGGCCCTGTTTAGCTGCCGTTTGATCGACACTGTGGATGTGGGCACGCATCTACTGTTTATCGGCGAGGTCGAGGATGCCGAACGCCTGAGTGACGAGACGCCACTCACCTACGATTACTACCATAAGGTCCTGAAGGGCAAGACGCCTCCGAAGGCGTCCTCGTATCAAGGCTAGAAATGTGTTAAAAATACTTGCATTATATTATTGAGAATCTATACTGATAAATGAAGTACATCACCAGTCACGTTCGAGAGGAGAACATCATGGCTGAGGAGAAGAAGACGTATAAGTTCGTGTGCGTCGTTTGCGGTTACGAGGTTGAGGTCGATACGCCCGAGCTGCCCGAGGATTATGTGTGCCCGGTGTGCGGCGTCGGTCCCGATCAGTTTGAGCTCGTCGAGGAGTAGCTCGCAGGCACACGACTTGCAGCAACACATAGCTCTGTCCAAGGGCCCCGGTCGAATTCTCGGCCGGGGCCCTTTTCTTCCGTCCCTAAGGGATCACGGCTGCTGTTAGCCGATCCTGCCTGTCGTGAGTCCGGCCGACCGTTTGTCTCAATCTGTAACATGTGGCGGCTCAAAACGGGTCCACTTGTTACAGATCGAGACAAACTGAAACTATCTCCCAGATAATCTCAATCTGTAACATCTAGACACGTAAAACCCCTCTATCTGTTACAGATCGAGACAAACGGAGCTGTCCCTCGGAATGATCTCGATCTGTAACATCTAGACATCAAAAGCGGGTCTAGATGTTACAGATCGAGACGTTTGACTGGGTGGACATGCGGCCTCGTTACATCCCGGTCAACAGCACGGCGTCGAGCGCCGTTACGACGACACCGATTCCTACAAGCAGCGCGTTGAGCGGGCGCGAGTTGGCGTATTTGCCCATGACGCGGGGCGAACTGGTGAGCCGTATGAGCACAAAGACCGTAATCGGCAGCTGAAGCGACAGCAGTGCCTGGCTCCAGATGAGACCTTCAAAAGGATTTGGGACGACCAGGCACGCCGCCACTGCGCCGGCGAAACAGGCCGCCACCCCGACCGAGGAATGTCGGTCGTGGATGTCGTATTCCTCGTCGAACATGCCCGCAGTGATGGTTCCCGCCGCCATGCCCGCTGTCACGCTGCTCGATAATCCCGCGAACAGCAGCGCTACCGCAAAGATGGCCGAGCTCGCCGGGCCCAAGATGGGGGAGAGCGTGGCCGCTGCGACGGCGAGGTCGTCTACGACAATGCCGTGCGCAAAGAAGGTCGTTGCGGCCAGGATGACCATGGCCGAGTTGATTGCCCAGCCCACGCCCATCGAAAAGAGCGTGTCGAAGAGCTCGTAGCGCAGACGCTCTTCGATAACCTGCTCGCCTTGGCCTTCGAAGTGCATGGATTGGATGACCTCGGAGTGCAGAAAAAGGTTGTGGGGCATAACGACCGCACCCAGGACACTCACGATAATCGCGGCAGAGCCAGTGGGCATACTGGGCGTGATCCAGCTTGCGGCGGCTTGCGGCCAGTCGACCTTGACTAGTGCAAGCTCGGCCAAAAACGAGAGTCCTACCACGCCTACGAAGGTGATGATCCAGCGTTCGGCATGCTTGTAGGAGTTCGTCATGAGCATCGCCATCGATACTGCCGCCACGATGACGCAGCCCGCGCGCACGGGCAGCCCAAAGAGCATTTGAAGGGCAATCGCGCCGCCCAGGACTTCGGCCATGGCGGTGGCGATGGTCGCGAGATAGGCGCTGGCGAGCACCGTACGCCCGACGAAGCGGGGGAGGTAACGTGTCGTGGCCTCGGCAAGGCAGGCGCCCGTGGCGATACCCAGGTGCGCCGCGTTGTGCTGCAGCGCAATGAGCATAATCGTGGACAGCGTGACGATCCACAGCAGCGCGTAGCCAAACTGCGAGCCCGCGGCCATATTGGAGGCCCAATTGCCCGGGTCGATAAAGCCGACGGTCACGAGCAGCCCGGGGCCGATATGCCGCGCAATGTCTAGGCCTCCGTGACCACCGGTGCGTCGGGAGCCAAAGTGTTGTTTGAGATGGTTGAGCATGGTCGATTCCTGTGTATGGGCGACGTGCCGTTTGCTTGACGCCGCAAAGGATACCCGTTTTGGACTTTAAAGTTAACCACGACTAACAAAATAATTGCGTGCGTTACGCGATTGTTTCGAAACGGGCGGGAAACACAGCGGGCCGGCGATGCTCCTAGTATACCTATTCAACTGACTGTCTCATATCTAGGGGAGGATCGCGATGCAGGCAGATTCCGCTCAGCAGCAGGGCCTTTATCGCCCCGAATTCGACCACGACGCATGTGGCATCGGCGCGCTTGCCGATATCAACGGTGAGCGCCATCACCAGATTCTGGACGATGCGCTGTCCATTCTGGTCAACTTGGAGCACCGCGGCGGCACGGGACTCGAGAAGAACACCGGCGACGGCGCTGGCATCTTGTTCCAGGTTCCGCATCACTTTTTCCGTAAAGAGGCTCAAAAGTGCGGCCAGATTCTGCCGGCAGAGGGCGACTATGGCGTGGCCATGCTGTTCTTCCCACAGGACGACAGGGGCGTAGAGGATGCCCATCGCGTGTTTGAGGAGGGCTGCGCTGAGGCCGGCGTGCCGCTGCTCTTTTGGCGCGAGGTGCCGGTCGATCCGCATGACCTGGGCGAGACAGCCCGCGCCTGCATGCCTACCATCCTGCAGGCCTTTCTGGGGCGCCCCGACGATACGCCGGCGGGTGACGCCTTCGAGCGCCGTCTGTATGTGTGCCGCCGCACCATCGAGAAGAAGGCCGACGCCGAGTTTGCCCTGCGCGACAAGATCTTCTACGTCTGCTCCATGAGCTCGCGCACTATCGTGTACAAGGGCATGCTCGTCGCCACGCAGATGCGCCGCTTCTTCATCGATCTCAACGACGCCGCCGTCAAGACGGCCGTTGCGCTCGTCCACTCGCGCTACTCCACCAACACCACGCCCAGCTGGGAGCGCGCGCACCCCAACCGCTTTATCATCCACAACGGCGAGATCAACACTCTCAAGGGCAACGTCAACTGGATTCGCGCCCGCGAACCCAACCTGTACAGCCCCGTGCTGCAGCATGATCTTGAGCGCGTGATGCCCATCATCAACCGCGAGGGCTCCGACTCCGCGATTTTGGACAACGTGCTTGAGTTTTTGGTTATGAACGGTCGCCCGCTTACGCGCGCTGCGTCCATGCTGCTGCCTGAGCCGTGGGACCACAACGACAGCCTGAGTGAGGAGCGCCGCGCCTACGACGCCTACCAGTCCATGCTCATGGAGCCGTGGGACGGTCCTGCCGCTATCGCCTTTACCGATGGCCGTACCCTGGGTGCCGCCCTCGACCGTAACGGCCTGCGCCCGGCTCGCTACTACGTGACGCGCGACGGCCGCTTTATGCTGGCGAGCGAGGTGGGCACCATCGAGGTGCGCCCCGAGAACATCCTGACGAGTGGCTGCTTGGGACCGGGTCAGATGCTCGAGGTCGACTTTGCCCGCGGCCGCGTGATCTACAACGACGAGCTGCGCGCCCGTTACGCCAAGGAAAAGCCCTACCGTGATTGGATTGCCGAGGAGACGCTGGCCGTCGACGCGCTCGATGAGCCCGCCGCGCCCGCGCCCGCCGAGGATGCCGAGGTGTCCTCGGCCGTGCGCATGGCCAAGCTCGGCTATCACTGGGATGACGTCGACGAGGTCGTGCGTCCCATGGCCCAGCAGGGCAAGGCCCCACTCGCTTCGATGGGTATCGACGCGCCGCTGGCCTGCCTGTCAAAGAAGACCCGCTCGTTCTTTGACTACTTCTATCAGCTGTTCGCCCAGGTCACGAACCCGCCCATCGACGCCCTGCGCGAGCATATGGTCACCTCGACCACGCTCTACCTGGGCAACCACGGCAACCTGCTCGAGGATTCCCGTACGGCCTGCCAGCTGGTTCGCTTGGAGCGCCCGTTGCTCAACGAGGAGGAGTTCGACCGCATTTGCGCCATCGACCGCGTGGGCTTTAAGACTCGCCGTTTCCGTGCCGTCTACCGCCGTGACGCCGGCGAGGGCGCGCTGCAGGCTGCGCTCAAGCAGCTTGCCGAGGACGTCGAGGCTGCGGTCCGCGACGGCGTGAACATCGTGGTGCTGAGCGATCGTGCCGCTGCGGGCGAGGTGCCCGTGCCGTCGCTGCTCGCCGTGGGCTGTGTGCACAACCACCTGATTCGCGCTGGCGTGCGTACCTTTGCCGACATCGTGGTGGAGTGCGGCGATGCCGTGTCCCCGCACGACTTTGCGGCGCTGGTGGGCTACTCCGCAAGCGGCATCTATCCGTACAATGCGCATGCGTGCATCCGCGACTTGGCAGCACGCGGCGACCTGGACGTGACGGCCGAGCAGGGCATCGACAACTACAACAAGGCCGCGACGGCGGGTATCGTCTCCATCATGTCCAAGATGGGTATCTCCACGGTGCAGAGCTACCATTCGGCGCAGATCTTCGAAGCCGTGGGCTTTACGCCGGAGTTCGTCAACGCGTACTTTGCCGGCACGGTGGGCCGTGTGGGCGGTATGGGTGTCGAGGACGTTGAGCGCGAGCAAAACGAGCGCTACGACGCCGCGCTCGCTATCCTTAAGAGCCCGGCTCCCGATCAGCTGCCCACGCTGGGCCTGACCAAGTGGCGCCCGCTCGGCGGCGAGGATCACCTCATCGATCCGCAGACTGTCTACTTGCTGCAGACCGCCTGCCGTGAGGACAGCTACGACACCTTTAAGGAGTACAGCGCCCGCCTGCACCGCACCGGCCGTGCCGTGCGTCTGCGCGACTTGCTCGACTTTGATGTCAGCGGCCGCACTCCGGTTTCGCTCGACGAGGTCGAGCCCGCGCTCAACATCGTCCGCCGCTTTAACACCGGCGCCATGTCGTACGGCTCCATCAGCAAAGAGGCGCACGAGTGCATGGCCATCGCCATGAACCGCCTGCACGGCCGTTCCAACTCGGGCGAGGGCGGCGAGGATCCGCGTCGCGAGACCCCGCTGGCTAACGGCGACTCCAAGAACTCCTCGATCAAGCAGGTGGCAAGCGCGCGCTTTGGCGTGACGAGCCGCTACCTGTGCAGCGCCTTCGAGATTCAGATCAAGATGGCCCAGGGCGCTAAGCCCGGCGAGGGTGGTCACCTGCCCGGCAAGAAGGTCTACCCCTGGATCGCCGAGGTCCGTCAGTCCACGCCCGGCATCGGCCTGATCTCGCCTCCGCCGCACCACGACATCTATTCCATCGAGGACCTGGCGGAGCTGATCTTCGATCTTAAGAACGCTAACCCCGGCGCACGCGTGTCGGTCAAGCTGGTCAGCGAGGCCGGCGTCG
Source organism: uncultured Collinsella sp. (assembly GCA_900542155.1). Taxonomy (GTDB): domain Bacteria; phylum Actinomycetota; class Coriobacteriia; order Coriobacteriales; family Coriobacteriaceae; genus Collinsella. Next base: position 64,733 of record UQMD01000001.1, on the reverse strand, counting down.
GCACCATCGCCACCGGCGTTGCCAAGGGCGCTGCCGACAAGATTTTGATCAGCGGCCACAACGGCGGCTCGGGTGCCGCTGCTCGCGATTCGATCTGGCACGCCGGTCTTCCGCTGGAGCTCGGCCTTGCCGAGGCCCAACAGACGCTGCTGCAAAACGGCCTGCGCTCACGCGTGGTGCTCGAGGCCGACGGCAAGCTCATGGACGGCACCGACGTTGCCGTCGCCTGCTTGCTGGGCGCCGAGGAGTTTGGCTTTGCGACCATGCCGCTCATCTCCATGGGTTGCCTCATGCAGCGCGATTGCCAGCAGGATACCTGCCCCGCCGGCATCGCTACGCAAAACTGCCGCCTGCGTCACGGCTTCCGCGGTAAGCCCGAGCACGTCGAGCACTTTATGCTCTTTGTTGCCGAGCAACTGCGCGAGGTCATGGCGAGCCTGGGCTTCCGCACCGTCGACGAGATGGTCGGCCATCCCGAGTGCTTGCGCCAGATCGAGGTCCCGGGCAACCGCAAGGCCAACCTGCTCGATCTGTCGCCCGTGCTGGCGAGCGCGACCTGCGAGTTCGGTGCTCATATCCCGGGTGCCGACGGTCGCCACTTCCTGCCGCAGATGGCCGCGGACAGTGAGCTCGACAAGACGCTCGACTCCACGTTGTTTGTGCCCCATACGGCCGATGCCCGTGCGCACCTGCGTCCGATTCGCTTCCGCGCCGATATCGCCAACGTCAACCGCTGCGTGGGCACCATCCTGGGCAACGCGGTGACCAAGGCGCATCCCGAGGGCCTGCCCGCCGGCTCCATCACCATCGATTGCGATGGATCGGCCGGTCAGAGCTTTGGCGCGTTCCTGCCGCGCGGCATTACGCTCAACGTGTGCGGCGACGCCAACGACTACTTTGGCAAGGGCCTTTCGGGCGGCGAGGTATCGGTGCGCCCCAACCCGCATGCGACCTACAAGTTCGACGAGAACATCATCGTGGGCAATGTTGCGTTCTTTGGCGCTACGAGCGGCCGCGGCTTCATTAACGGTCTTGCCGGCCAGCGTTTTGCCGTGCGCAACTCCGGTGCCACCGTGGTGGTCGAGGGCTGCGGCAACCATGGCTGCGAGTACATGACGGGTGGTCTGGCGCTCATCCTGGGCGAGGTCGGGCAGAACTTCGCCGCCGGTATGACGGGTGGCGTGGCCTATGTCTTTGACCAGTACGGCACGCTCAGTGCCCGCGTGAACCACGAGAGCGTGGAGCTCAAGGCCCCGACGGCCGGCGAGCTGGCACAGATTCGCGAGCTCATCCAGGAGCACGTGGACGCGACGCAGAGCCCGCGCGGCATCAAGCTGCTCTACAGCTTTGAGACGATGAGCAAGCACTTCGTGAAGGTCATTCCGACCGAGTACGAGCGTGTGCTGGCGATTGTCGCCGCCGCCGAGGCCGTCGGCAAGACGCATGCGCAGGCAGAGGAGCTGGCGTTTGACATCGTGACCGGTCGCGCGAGCGCTGCGGATCTCGCTCGCTTCGATGCTGCGGGCGGTGCTGCGGGCGCTGCGTCCGTGGCTGCCAGCCCTGTTGCTTCGACCAAGAAGGAGGCGTAAGTGCCATGGGTAAGCCCGGTGCTTTTCTTGATATCGATCGCGTGACCCACGAGCTGCGTCCCGTGGAGGAGCGCAGTCATGATTTTGATCCCCTGTATGTGGAGCTCGATGACGACGCACGTCGCGCCCAGGCGAGCCGCTGCATGATGTGCGGCGTGGCGTTTTGCCAGATGGGCGCGAGCTTTGGCAAGGCACGTCCGAGCGGCTGCCCGCTGCACAACTTGATTCCCGAGTGGAACGAGCTGGTGTACCGCGGCCGCTGGGACGAGGCTGCCGAGCGCCTGTCGCTCACCTCGCCCATGCCCGAGTTCACGAGTCGTGTGTGCCCGGCGCTGTGCGAGGCCGCGTGCAACCTGGGTTCGGTCGATGGCCAGCCCACGACGATCCATGACAACGAACGTGCGATCAGCGACCACGAATGGGCAAATGGCGGTCCGCGTCGCTTTGAGCCGGCGGGGGAGGACGCGCCCTCGGTCGCCGTGGTTGGTTCTGGCCCGGCTGGCCTGGTGGCTGCGTGGGAGCTCGCGCGTCGCGGTGCCCGCGTGACGGTGTTTGAGCGTGACGACCGCCCGGGCGGCCTGCTCATGTACGGCATTCCCAACATGAAGCTCGAGAAGTCCGTGGTCGAGCGTCGCGTGGCGCTCATGCGCGAGCTGGGTATCGTCTTTGAGCTGAGCGCCGATGTGACGGACCCTGCGGTGGCAGCCAAGCTCAATGGCTTTGACGCCGTTGTGGTGGCTGCTGGTGCTCGTGCGCCCCGCGGTCTTTCGGCTACGAATGTGGATGCCCCGGGCGTGGTGTATGCCGTGGATTACCTGACGGCTTCGACTGTGTCGGTACTCGACGGCGGCGAGCCCGCTATTGACGCGCGCGGCCTGGACGTTGTGGTCATTGGCGGTGGCGATACGGGCAACGACTGCGTGGGTACCGCCGTACGTCAGGGCGCGCGCAGCGTGCGTCAGTTTGAGTTCTTGCCGGCGGCGCCCGATAAGCGTACGGCGAGCAACCCCTGGCCGCAGTGGCCCAATGTGAAGAAGACCGACTATGGCCAGCAAGAGGCCATTGCCGCCATGGGTGGCGAGATGCGCGCCTGGGGTGTGGATACCCTCGAGGTGTTGCTGGACAAGAAGGGCGCGGCCGCGGGTCTGCGCGTAGTCGATCTAGATTGGTCGGCCGGCAAGCCCGAACGCATTGCGGGCTCCGAGCACGAGGTGCCGGCGCAGCTGGTGCTCATCGCCTGTGGCTTTACGGGTCCCGAGCATGGCGTGTTCGATGTGGTGAGCGTGCCTGTTGCCACCGCTGGTCGTCCGCTGCCGGTGATGGCTGCCGAGGGCTCGCACCTCGCGGCCCGCGTGGATGGCGTTGCTGCGGATGCCGCGCCGGTGTATGTGGCCGGCGACGCCCGCAACGGCAGCTCGCTCGTGGTGAGTGCCATGGCCGATGCCCTCGCCTGCGCTGCCGAGGTTGCCGAGGCACTGGAACTGTAAAGTAGTCACGGAGATATTCAACAATCGAATCGGCAAGGGCTGTCCCTAACTGCCGGCACAAAAGGAACGTCCCTAAGTGCCGACAGTTAGGGACGTTCCTTTTGTGCCGGCATTCGGGGACACTCCTTGCGGATTTGCGAGCAGTTTGCTCGTTTGTCGACGTGCGGGTGTTCATTTGTCGACTTCTTGGGCTGTGGTCACCTGTTGTTTCTGTGGTGGCTGCGGGCATCTGGCTCAAAAGGGCGGGTTGGCCGTCTATGTTTGCCTGCGGTTTTGTTGCGGTGCGCATTTTCGGTCAAGCTTTTCGTCAAGTGTTTGGTCAGCATCTGGTTTGCAGCCGGAGGCCTATTTTGCCCGCGCTGGTCGTGGCTGCCCACCCTCCTCGTAAGCTCAAATTGAGGTCCATCAGTTTGAGGAGGATGCCATGACTGACCACGCTTTTGACCGAGCAGAGCTTGCTGAAGCCGTCGGCAACGATATTGCCGACATGGCTCACTTTTGGATGCTGCGGAAGTTTCAATTCCTGGAGCCGGCACGCGAACAGTTCGAGGTCATTGTCGACCCGTGGCTCAGCTATTGCGAGGGGCCTTCTCAAAACGAAATCATGGCCTACAACATGGCGTTTACCGATTGGCTGCTGTTTGAGCGCCCCTATCGCCATGGCAAAACGCTGCTCGAGCTATATGTTGACGAGCCGCCGGCATCGCTTTCGCCTGCCTCGCTCAAGCGGCTCGAGCAGGTACGCGACACGCAGTATTTCTCGCGCTTTGGCATTTTGGACAAGAATCCTGCGTCCGGCATGGTCGTGCTGAAGGACACGCGCACCGATCATCGCTTTGATGTCTACGACCCGCATATCGTGCAGAAGGAGCATTGGAACGACGGCGCGATTGCGGTGCGCCTCGCCTGCGTCGACGATGTCTGGCTTACGGCGGGACAGCTCTACCTGTATGACATCGCGCGCCTGAACGACACGGCGGTCGACGGACCGGGTGCGGTGCATCCCGAGGATCTGCAGGACGGCTTTGACACCTCGTGCATCAGCTTCTTCTTGCGTCTGGTCCGCGACATCATGGGCGCCCAGGGGCGGTACGTAAAGTCCCTCAACATCTACGAACAGGAATGGGGGTAGAGGATGGGCGGTTGTCGCCTGCCTTGCCTTCTGCCCTTTTGTCTCGATCTGTAACGTTTGGGGACAAAAACCAGTCTATCTGTTACAGATCGAGACGAATGCTTGGGCGCCGCTGGTTTGTCTAAATCTGTAACGTTTAGGGGCCTGGAGAACGTCTTACTGGTACAGATCGAGACGTTTGGCACCTGGCTGGGGGGGATGTCTCAATCTGTAACATCTACAGTCCAAAAATCGGTCTTCCTGTTACAGGTCGAAACGTTTGTCGGCGGAGGCAACGGTGACGATGGTCCATTTGTCCGATGTGGTGGTGATGGAAGTGTCTAATACCGTTTTCAAGCACAAGCATACGACTCGCAACACGTTGGCGCGGAATAGGATGCTCGCGCGACTCACGGAGGCGACCGAGCAAGGTGCGCTGCTCGCAACGCATGACAATGCCGAGCTCATGTGGCTGCGGCGTCATGTTGGAACCGACGATATCGCGGAACCCGAGCCGTATTTGTTCTGCTTTCAACATGATTGGGGTGTGCTGACGCCGGCGGAGCGAACGCTGCGTACCATCAAAGGGCTTGCAGAGTTTCATCCCGATTGGGCGTTTTGGGGCTATGACGCGGCGCTTTTGTGGGGTCTGGAGGTGCCGAATGATCTGCTTGGGTCGCGTTTTCTTGTTAAGACGGGTTGTTCGGTGGCGTTGAGCGGCGGGTGCAGGTTGTTGCGTCCGCAGATGGCGGGCGCACTCGAGCATGTTGATGGCGTGCGGGTGACGTCGTTTTGGCGCACGGTGGAGGATTGCCTACTGCGTGCGCCGTTCTCCTACGGGTTGGCGATTGCCGATTCTGCACTGCGGGCGAAAGGCGTATCACGTGGGGATTTGTGCGAGCGCCTCCGCGCCGATTGCGAGGGCAGGCGAGGGTATCGCAGGGCACAGGTGATTGCGTCGTATGCGGACGGGCTGTCTGAAAACGGCGGCGAGTCTCGGTTCCGAGCATTCTTTATTGCGTACGGCTTTCCGGTTCCGGAGCTGCAGGTGGAGTTTCGCGACCCGCTCGATCCGAGCCAGGTGTTTCGCGTCGACTATTTTTGGCGGCTCGAGGACGGGACGTGTGTCATCGGCGAGCTCGACGGAAAGGGGAAGTACACCTTGCAGAGCGGCGAGGGTCGGGAGTCGGCTGACCCATTCGTGGCAGAGCGTCAGCGGGAATCTCATCTGACAATGCTCGGGCATAAGGTGCTTCGGTTTACGTTTGATGAGCTCAAGAATCCGGGGAAGCTGATCGAGAAAATGAGGCTGGCGGGTATTCCTCGGCAGGTTGAATTGGCTGAGGAGTGGAGATGCCAGTGGTATGGGCGCTGAGAGGTTTTGTCTCGATCTGTAACGTTTAGAGGCTGTTTGAGCTCGTAATTGTTACAGATCGAGACAAGCCGGTGAAACGTCGACCGAATGTCTCGATCTGTAACATCAAGGGGCCTAATAACCCTGTAGCTGTTACAGATCGAGATATTTCCCTGGTGTCGCTGGGGTGGGACTGCAACGTGTTCCGTCTCCCCACATCCCCTCTTCCTTCCGTTAACCGATGCGTCTGCAGCAATCCAGCGGGACTAGGTGATAATGGACAAATGTTCAAGTTAATCGTGAGGGAGGAGCTCGATATGGCATCTGCCGATCGTTCCACGTTGTTTATCAATGCGACCATTCTGGACGGTTCGGAGCATATGGAGCCGCAACCCGATATGGCCGTGACTGTTGAGCGCGGCGTCATCACCTGGATGGGACCGAGTGCTGTGGCGCAGGCGCCTGCAGGTGCCGAGGTCATCGACCTGGCAGGGGCGTATCTCATGCCGGGCCTCATCAACATGCACGTGCATCTGTGCGGTTCGGGCAAGCCAGTCTCAGCGGGCGATGCGGGCGCGCTGATGAAGAAGCTCGACAATCCCGTGGGCCGCGCCGTCGTGCGCCATATCCTCAAGGGCAGTGCCCAGCAGCAGCTGGCAAGCGGCGTGACCACGGTGCGCGGCGCGGGCGACCCGCTGTTTGCCGACATTGCCGTGCGTGACGCTATCGATGCCGGCAAGTATCAGGGTCCGCGCCTGGTAGCGCCGGGAACGGGCGTCACGGTGCCGGGCGGCCATGGCGCGGGCTTGTTCGCCCAGGTGGCCAACAGCCCCGTCGAGGCAGCCGAGCAGGTGCGCGATCTGTATGCGCGCGGCGCCGACGTCATCAAGCTGTTCGTGACGGGCGGCGTGTTCGACGCGACCGAAGTAGGCGAGCCTGGCGTGCTGCGCATGCCGGTCGGTGTCGCCGCGGCGGCGTGCAAGGCGGCGCACGAGGTTGGCCTTCCGGTCATGGCCCATGTCGAGAGCACCGAAGGTGTGAAGGCCGCGCTTCAGGCCGGCGTCGACACAATCGAGCACGGCGCTCCGATGACCTCCGAGATTCTGGAGCTGTACCGCGGCGCCGCGGGAACACAGCTCGAGGGACGTGCGCCGAGTGTGACATGCACGATTAGTCCGGCGCTGCCGTTTGTACTGCTCGATCCGGGAAAGACCCATTCGACCGACACGCAAAAGAAGAACGGCGACATCGTGTGCTCGGGCATTATCGAGAGCGCTCGTGCGGCGCTGGAAGCCGGCGTTAAGGTGGGCCTGGGCACGGACTCGAGCTGCCCGTTCGTGACCCAGTACGACATGTGGCGCGAGGTGGCTTATTTTGCCAAGTACGTGGGTGTGAGCAACACGTTTGCGTTGCATACGGCTACGCAGGTCAATGCTGAGCTACTGGGCCTGGGTGACGAGACCGGCACGATCGAGTGCGGCAAGGCGGCCGATATCCTGGTGACGCGCGAGAACCCGCTCGCTGACCTGTGCGCTCTGCGTGAGCCGATGCATGTGATGTGTCGCGGCGATCTGATACGCAAGCTCAAGGTGAAGCGTATTCCCGAGGTGGACGCCGAGCTCGACGCGATTATGGCCATGCCTGCCGAAGCGCTGGCCGAGGAGCTGGCCCGCGACGGCGTGGCGTAGATGTGACAAGGGGACAGTTCCGTTGCCGTATACAAAAAGCCGAGGTCTCAACACGAGGCCTCGACTTTTTTATCGAACAAATGCTTCAGATTTGAGACAAACACTACTGATTCATTTGCCCCACGGCGCGATGCCTAGGAGCGCGTTTCCATCTTGGCGTGGCACTTGGGGCAGGTGACGCGGATCTTACCCTTGCCCTTGGGGACGGACAGCATCTGACCGCAGTTAGGGCACTTGAGGTACGCCGTGGTCTTGCGGCCCTTCCACATCTTCTTGGCCGTTCGCTTGGCGCGCTCAAAGTCTTCCTTGCTGGTGCCGGCCGTGCGCGAGGCGTTGGCAGCCGCGGCGCCGCCACCCAAGCTGGCGACGAACTTACCTAGGCCGGGGACGTTTGCGGTCGCCGTGACAAAGGCGTCGTTCTCCTTGCGGCGCGCGTCGATGTTTTTGGACAGACCGCGCAGCACGCCGAGCGCGATCACGGTGATGGCGATCCAGCTGAGCCACTGGATACGGGCCATCGACCCGATCATCGCGATGATAATGCCTGCGAAGCCCAACACGACGGTGAGCTCATCGGCGCCGTTGCGACCCTTCATAAAGTCATTCATGCGAATTGCCTTTCGTTCGATATGCTGCACGCCTTTATACCCCTTTTGGTGCATTGGGGACAGGTCAATCTGCACCAAGGTGGTGCAAACGTACCTGTCCCCAATGCACCAATTACTTGGCGAGTTTGTCGACGACGCGTTCGATCTCGGCGAGCTTGGCGGCCTTGAGTTCCTCGTCGCCCGATTCGATGGCCGAGGCGACGCAGCCCTCGATGTGAGCCTTGAGCACGTCGGCGTTAATGCGCGCGAGGAGCGCCTGCGTTGCCATGAGCTGCGTGGAAATATCGACGCAGTAGCGGTCCTCCTCGACCATCCGCAGGATGCCGTCGATCTGACCGCGTGCCGTCTTGAGCATGCGGGTCACCGATTTATGGTCTGCCATCATGGCGGGTCCTCGTTTCTGGTCGGGGGGGGTACGTGCGGGTCGTTACGCGGCGGTCACGGACAGGGCGTGGAACTTCTCGCCGGCGCCCTCGACGGCGTCAGCGAGCTGCTCGGCGGTCACGGTGTCGGCGCACTCCACCTGGACGGTCTGGGTCTCGTGATCGGCGTCGGCATCGGTCACGCCGGCCACGTTGAGCAGTGCCGTCTCGACAGTGGCGTCGCAGTGGCCGCACATAAGGCCCGAAGTCTTAATCGTGTAACGCATGGATATTCCTCTCTGTTGTGTCGGCTTTCCCAGGCACCCGACCTTGACCTTCAAGCCGTCGTTCGCGTACCAAAGTACGCGTCGCTCCTCTTTCAGGTCAATCTCGGGCACCTGGAAAACCCGTTCTAAATGGACATAATGGTGAGCTTATTTTGCCACTTTAGGCTTAAAGGTTCGCAGGCGCAGGGCATTGCTTACGACGCACACGCTCGATAAGCTCATGGCTGCAGCGCCAAACATCGGCGAGAGTTGCCAGCCGGTGAGCGGGAAGAACACGCCCGCGGCGAGCGGAATGCCGATGCCGTTGTAGAACAGTGCCCAGAACAGGTCCTGCTTGATGTTGCGGATCGTGGCGCGCGAAAGCTCGATGGCGCGGGCGACGTCCATGAGGTCGCTGCGCATGAGCACCACGTCGGCGCCCTCCTTGGCGATGTCGGCGCCGGCGCCAATGGCAAGGCCCACGTCGGCGCGCGCCAGGGCGGGGGAGTCATTGATGCCGTCGCCCACCATGGCGACCTTGCTGCCCGCATCCTGCAGTTCGTGCACGTGGCGTTCCTTGTCGGCGGGCAGGACGTCGGCGATAACCTGTTCGCTGGTGAGTCCCACGCGGCGGGCGATGGCCTCGGCCGTCACGCGGTTGTCGCCGGTGAGCATGCGCACGTCGACGCCGAGCTTGCGGAGCGCGGCGATGGCCTCGGCGCTCGTTTCTTTGACCTCGTCAGCCACGGCGATGGTGCCGGCAAGCTCGCCGTTCTTGGCGAAGAACAGCGGCGTCTTGCCCTCGGCAGCGAACTGCTCGGCAAGACCGGCGGGCACCTCCGCGCCCAGCTCGTTCATCAGGCGCACGTTGCCGGCTGCGATGACATTCTGCCCCTCGCGTGCCGTAACGCCTCGCCCGGGCACGGCGGCAAAGTCCTCGACCATGCGCGCGACGATTCCGCGCGAGTCGCACTCGGCCATAATCGCCTCGGCCAGCGGGTGCTCGCTCGAGCGCTCCAGCGCGGCGGCCAGCTTGAGCAGCGCCTTTTCGCTCATGGCGGGCGAGCCGTCGGCGCGTGTCGCTACCACAATGTCCGTCACGGAGGGCTTACCGCGGGTGACCGTACCCGTCTTGTCGAGCACCACGGTGCCCACACTGCGCAGGTTCTCCAGCGCCTCGGCGCTCTTAAACAGAATGCCCATTTCGGCGCCCTTGCCGGTGCCCACCATAATGGCGACGGGCGTGGCCAGACCCAGTGCGCACGGACAGCTGATCACCAGCACGGCCACGGCGGAGGTGAGCGCCTCGTTTATGCTGCCGGTCAGCGCCATCCATACCGCAAAGGTCACGGCCGAGATCACGAACACCACGGGCACGAACACGCCGGCGACCTTGTCGGCCATGCGGGCGATGGGCGCCTTGGTGGCGTTGGCGTCCTCGACGAGCTGGATGATCTTGGCGAGCGATGTCTCGGCACCCACCCGCGTGGCGCGGAAGGTAAACGAACCGGTGTGGTTGACGGTGGCGGCGTTGACGGTGTCGCCGGCGGTCTTTTCCACGGGGATGGACTCGCCGGTGAGCGCACTCTCGTCCACGGCCGAGCTGCCTTCGAGCACCACGCCATCGACGGGGATGGACTCTCCGGGGCGCACGCGCAGGACCTGGCCGGGAAGGATGCTGTCGACGTCGACGGTGGTTTCGGTGCAGTCGTCGGCAACGACGGTCGCGGTCTTGGGCGCCAGGTCGATTAGCGCCTCGATGGCGCCGCCGGTTTTGGACTTGCTGCGCGTCTCGAGATATTTGCCCACGGTGACCAGCGACAGGATCGTGCCGGCGCTCTCAAAATACAGATTGTCCATGCCCGTTATCATGGCCTCGTGGACCTGACCCGTGGCTAACTGGTCGGCCATGATGAACATGGCATAGAGCGACCAGGCGACGGAAGCGGTGGCGCCCACGGCAATAAGGGCGTCCATGGTAGGAGCGCCGTGCGCGAGCGACTTGAAACCGTTGATAAAGTACGCATCGTTGACATAGACGATGGGGACGAGCAGGACGAGCTCGGTGAGGGCGAGCGTCATGCTGTGGATGTGGTCCGTGAAGATGCCGGGCAGCGGCCAGCCGAGCATGTGTCCCATGCCTATGTAGAACAGCGGAATGAGGAAGGCAATCGAGACGATGAGGCGGGTGCGCATGGCAGAGGCGGCGGCCTCCAGTTTTTTGGTGGGCGACTCCATATGGGCGGCGCCGGACCTGGCTTGCGTACTGCCGCTTTGGGCGGCGTCGGTGCCCGTGCTGACGGGTGAGGCCGAGTAGCCAGCGCGATCGACGGCGGTGCAGATGTCGTCGGGGGTGACCTGCGCGGGGTCGTAGTCCACCAGCATAGAGCCGGCGAGCAGATTGACCGCGACGCTCTCGACGCCGTCGAGCTTGCTCACGGCACGATCCACGTGCGCCTGGCAGGCGGCGCATGTCATGCCACCCACGTCGAACTTATCTTGAGCCATGGCTTCTCCTTTCTGTGGTTCGCTGTTGGAATTGTTAACCTGCTGATACTATACACCCATACCCCCTGGGGGTGTCCAGTAATGGTTGGAATGTATGACTTTTCATTACAGATGAGGGTGGCTGCTCAATCGGTGGCAGCTCATGTCAAACATCTCGATCTGTAACATCTAGCGGGGAAAATGACCTCTAACTGTTACAGATCGAGATTATGTTTTGCGATGTTTGAGTTCGTCTCAATCTGTAACGTGTAGACCCGGTTTTGTCTCGTAACTGTTACAGATTGAGACAATCGGCCCAGGCCCGCCTCGTCCGCTCCGTCATCTGTGGTTTACGTGGGGGCATGTGAAGCACGGGTATACTAACCGGCGGCGAATCTGCTCCATCGTTTAGTGCTGCTGCGTCTGGACGGCGCGTGATAGGGCTGCCAAAGCGATCGCCAGCGTGCTGAGCAACGTCCTCTCTGTGCGCACCCGTTTTTGTATGTATTAGCGCACTACCAAGCACGCCCGCGCGGCCGCATGCCGTGCCCATTGCGCGTGCAGATAAGGAACAACAACATATGCGTAATTCTGTATCCGACGTCACCGACGCCGAGATTCTGGACGAGACCCGCGAGGCCATGACCCAGGCTGCCTTCGATGCTGCCGATGAGGCCAATGCTGCCCAGGCCGTCGAGTCCGCTACCGAGAGCCTGCCCGCCTTTGACGAGCTGGGCCTTTCCGACGAGATGCTTCGTGCTATCGAGAACCTGGGCTACACGGCGCCGACGCCCGTGCAGGCCGGTTCGATTCCTGTGGTGCTCGAAGGCCGCGACCTGCTTGCCGCCGCTCAGACCGGCACCGGCAAGACGGCTGCCTTTTTGCTGCCGACCATGAACAACCTGGAGCACATCGCTCCTCCCAAACCCGTGCGCGAGCGCGGCGGCCGCAACCGTCGTCGCGGCGCCAAGAAGCCCGAGGGCAACGGCCGCGGTCCCGTGATGCTCGTCATCACTCCCACGCGCGAGCTTGCCCAGCAGATCGACGAGGTTGCGAGCAAGATCGCCGACGTCACCGGCCACGTTGCCGTGACCGTCGTGGGTGGCGTGAGCTACAAGCCGCAGACCGCTGCCCTCAAGTACGGCTGCGACATCCTGGTCGCAACGCCAGGCCGTCTGGTCGACTTGATCGAGCAGGGAGCCTGCCATCTGAACGAGGTCAAGGTGCTGGTGCTCGACGAGGCCGATCGCATGCTCGACATGGGCTTTTTGCCCGCCGTCCGCCGCATTGTGCGCGAGACGCCGGCCGAGCGCCAGACGCTGCTGTTCTCGGCGACCCTCGACGAGGAGGCCGTGGGCGAGATCACCGACCTGGTGAGCGACCCGGCCCGCGTGGAGATCGCGCCGGCCACGTCGACCGCCGACACCGTCGACCAGTTTGTGTTCCCGGTGTCCATCGAGGCAAAGAACAACCTGCTGCCCGAGTTCCTCAAAAAGGAGGGCCCGGAGCGCACCATCGTCTTTATGCGCACCAAGCACCGCGCCGACAGCTGCTGCCGTCGCCTTGAGCGCAAAGGCATCAAGGCCGCCGCGATTCACGGCAACCGCAGCCAGGCCCAGCGCGAGCGCGCGCTTTCTGCCTTCCGCGACGGCACCGTCGACGTGCTGGTGGCAACCGATGTTCTCGCCCGCGGCATCGACATTAGCGACGTGCGCTACGTCGTGAACTTCGACGTGCCGGCCGAGCCGACCGACTATATCCACCGCATTGGCCGTACGGGCCGCGCCGGCGAGCTGGGCTGGGCCATTACGTTTGTGACCGAGCAGGACGTCGACGAGTTCTACGAGATTGAGAAGCTCATGGACAAGACGGCCGACATCTACGAAGCCGGCGACCTGCATGTGGGTCCCAACCCGCCCGCCGTCGATCCCGAGCGCGATCCTGCCGCCTTTAAGGTGAAGAAGAAGACCAAGCGCGGCAAGTCCAAGAGCAAGAAGAAGCTTGAGCAGGCGCGTCGCGACGGCAAGCGTAACGGCGACGATTGCGGCGACGTGGCTGGTCGTTCCAACCGCGGTCGCGACGAGCGTCGTGGCGACGGCGAGCGCCCGAGCCGTCCCAAGCGCGGCGGCAAGACCCGCGTGCGCGAGGGCGTTCAGGCTCGCGTGGACGAGGCCGTGGAGAGCGTTGCCCGCGAGGTGGCTGCCGAGGAGCGCGGCGGTGCTGGTGCCGTCGAGCAGGTCCCGCGAGGCAACCGTGCCGAGCGCCGTGCCAAGCAGTTCCAGGGCGAGGCGCACCGCCGTCGCCGAGAGGACGAGGACCGCGGCGGTCGTCGCCGTGTTGAGCGCGAGGACGAGGGCCGTGGCTCGCGTGGCGGCAAGCGCGGCTCGGGCGACCGTCGTCGTTCCGGTCGCGATGACGGTCGCGGCGGCCGAGACGAGCGTCGCGGCGGCGAGGGTCGCGGTGAGCGTGGCACCCGCAGCGGTGAGTCCCGTGGCGGCAAGCGCTTTGAAGAGCGCGGCGGCCGCGACGGAGGCCGCGGTGGTGAGCGTCGCGAGGGCGCTCGTGGCAACGGTGGCCGCAGCGGCGCCGGTCGTTCGAATGAGTCGCGCGATCGTCGCGACCCGCGTGCCAGCCGCGATCGTCGCGATGATTGGCGCAACTACGACGACACCCGCGAGGAGCGCCGTGGCGGCTATCGTGGTGGTCGCGGCGGCAACCAGTCCGGCTCTCGTGGCGGCCGCGCCGGCGGTCGCGATAACCGTGGCAGCTATGGTAACAATCGTGGCGGCAAGCGCGGCGGCAGCTCCCGTCGTCCCGGCGACGGCGGCGGCAAGCGCAAATAACATACGCATCGCGCGATAAGGCGAGATGAGTTTGGGCCCCGAGCAGACTATGCTCGGGGCCCTTTTTGGTGCAAAGAGGTCAGGTTAATCTGCACCAACGTCTTGAAGTTGCGGTGGAATACGGACTGTTTTGGCCTTTTGAGCGGCTTTTCAGTCCCTATTTCACCGCAACTCATGATTGGTGCAAAGTAACCTGTCCCCCATGCACCAAACAAGGAGTGTCCCTAAGTGTCGCTTAAATACCGTTTATCGAAGAAAAAATACCGCTCACCGGTCATAATGGTTGTTCTGGCTTTGGGCTTGTCTACAATAACTCCCGTAAAAAGAAATGCGGAAGGTTACCGAGTCCCTCGGACGTGGGCCTAACCAAAGTCTTTGAACGGGTGTGTGTCTATGGATGCATTCGCTTGATTTTGGTTGGGCTATATTTATGAAGGGACATGCCACCATGGGTTTCTTTTCTCGCCTGATGGGCGGTTCGGATGAGCAGAAGACTGCAGCTTCCGAGTTCGAAATCCTCGCTCCCGTTTCCGGCGAGCTTGTTCATCTAGAAAATACCAATGACCCCGCTTTTAGCAGCCGTGCCGTGGGCGATGGCGTTGCCGTGGTTCCCCAAGAGGGAACGGTGTGCGCTCCTGTTTCCGGCACCGTCGCGGCGCTGTTTCCGACTGAGCACGCGCTGGGCATCATGTCCGACGACAGCTCTGCTCAGGTGATGCTGCATATCGGAATCGACACTGTTAAACTTGAGGGCAAGGGCTTCCATGCGCTTGTTGCTCAGGGTGACCATGTCGATGCGGGCCAGCCCCTCGTCGAGGTCGATTTCGACGCGGTTCGCGCCGCTGGCTTCGACCCCACGGTCTTCGTTATTGTATGCGAGCGCTCGGAGAACTCGACTCTTCGTGAGCATGCTTCCGGCCCTGTTGCTGTTAAAGAGCCTGTCGTCTGGCTTTCCGAGTAAATTCTTGTGGTGGGTACCGTGGTTATCAAGCGAGTTTTCAACAATAACGTCGCAATGGTCACTTCGGACGATGGCTCCGAGCTCATCGTCATCGGCCGAGGCCTCTGCTTTGGCCGCCATGCCGGCGACGCTATCGATGAGGCATCGGTCGAAAAGACCTATGCGCTGCAGGAGGGCACTTCTCAGGATTCGCGTACGATTGACCGCTTGGCACATCTTTTGGAGTCCATCCCCACCGTCAACCTCGTGATTTCCGAGGACATCGTTCAGATGCTCCGTCGAGAGCTCAATGTTGATATCAACGACAAGATTCTCATTGCTCTCGCAGACCATATCAGCCTTGCTTTGGAGCGCGAGCGCAAAGGCGTTCCCTGCGAGAACCCGCTGCTGCTCGAGATCCAGCAGTTCTATCGCAAGGAGTACGCGCTTGCGGGCCGTGCGCTGCAGATTATCAAGGAGTATATGGGCATCCAGATGAGCGAAGAAGAGCAGGGTTTTATTACGCTGCATATCGTCAACGCCACCATGCCGCAGCGCTCTGACCGTCTGATTGTTTCGGTCCAGCTTGTTCGCGACGTGCTCGCGATTGTTTCCGAGCACTATGCCACGACCCTTGACGTCACCTCGTTGCCGTACGAGCGTTTCGTTCGCCATCTGCAGTTTTTTGCGCAGCGAGCGCTCGATCCCGCGGCGGGGCAGGTCAATGGCGACGCGCTGTTCCGTATCGATGAAACGGCGTATCCGAGGGCGTTCTCGTGCGCGGAGTCAATTGCCGACCACTTAGCGTCTACCTATAACGTTGTCGTTACCGATGCCGAGAAGAGTTATCTCGCATATCACATTGTTAACCTGCTTGGAGAACCTGGTCTCTAGGCATAACGTGCCCACACATCGATTGATATAAGGCAAGGCTCACGGTCTTGTCTAGGGCACACCTATCTCAATTTGCGGAAAAGGAAGGGGAGTACCGCTATGACCGCAAAAAAGAAGTTCAATTTCAAAGCGCCGTTGGAGGTGTTCGCGAAGTCGATCGTTCAGCCGATGATGTATCTCTCGGTTGCCGGCATCCTGCTCATCGTGGGCATCATTCTGACCAACAAGACCATCTGCGCCGTGGTCCCCGTGCTGGGCTCCGGCCCGTTCCAGCTTGTGGGCGCCGTTGTCTATCAGTCGCTGATGTTTATCATCAACAACCTCTCGATTTTGTTCTGCGTGGGCATCGCCGGCGCCATGGCAAAGAAGAACAAGGGCCATGCTTCGCTGATCGCCCTGATGTCGTTCTTCCTGTTCCTGCAGGCCAATAACATCGTGCTCAACGCCACCGGTTCTCTTGCCGAGGCGAGCGGCATGCTCGGCCTTACCGGAACCGGCCAGGCCACCGTTATGGGCATCCAGGTGCTCGATACCGGCGTGTTTGGCGGCATCATTCTTGGTTGCATTACCGGTGCCGTGTTCAACAAGTACTCGAACAAGCAGTTCCCCATTGCCCTTTCGATGTTCTCGGGCGTTCGCTTTCCGTTCCTGATCATGATCATCATTTCCTGGATCATGGGTGCTGGCTTCTGCATCGTTTGGCCTCCGGTTCAGGGTGCTATCTCCTCCGTTGCCGGCATCATTAAGGAATCGGGCAACATCGGTCTGTTTATCTACGGCATGCTCAACAAGCTGCTCGTTCCCACCGGTCTGCACCACCTCATCTACACCCCGTTCCAGTTCTCCGATGTGGGTGGCACCCTGACGCTGGGTGATCAGGTTATCGCCGGCGCCTATCCCATCCGTGTCGCCGAGATGGCAATGACGGGCCAGCCCTTCTCCGATAGCACCTACTTCAACAGCTACACCTTCAACAACCTGTGGCCCTACATCGGTATCGGTCTCGCCTTTATCTTCACCGCTTACAAGGGGAACAAGGATAAGACCAAGGCCGTTATCATCCCGCTGATCATCACCGCCGTGCTCTCCTGCGTGACCGAGCCCATGGACTTCCTCTTTGTCTTTGCCGCTCCCGTGCTCTTTGTCGTTCACTCGGTTCTTTCCGGCATCTTCCTGGTCCTGCTCAAGGTCCTCTCCGTGCCCGCTTCGACTGCAGGCGGCATCATCAACATCGTGGTCTCCAACCTGGTCCTCGGTGTCGACAAGACCAACTGGCCGGTCATGCTGGTGCTCGGAGTCGTCAACGCCGCTCTGTACTTCTTCCTCTTCACCTTCCTTATTAAGAAGCTCAACCTCCACACGCCTGGTCGCGAGGAGGAGTCCGAGCTCGCCGAGTCCGTCGCCGAGGGCGAGGCCGCCGCGTCTGTCGCGGTGAAGCAGGGCGCTGTTGCCGCGGCTCCCGCAGAGGGCGTCGATGCGGGCATTGCCGATCTGGTCGCAGGTCTTGGCGGCAAGGACAACATCGAGGAGCTCGAGAACTGCTTTACGCGTCTCCGCGTGAACGTTAAGAACCCGGACCTCATCGATGAGAACCTCATCAACCACGTGCCCAACAGCGGCATCAACCGCAACGGCAATAATATCCAGATCATCTTTGGCATGAAGGTCGCCGAGATGCGCGACAAGGTCGAAAACGCAATTGAGAAGGAGCAGTAAACAATGATCATTACTCTGTGTGGTGGCGGATCCACCTTTACCCCCGGCATCGTCAAGTCCATCGCTCTGCGCAAGGACGAGCTCGACGTTGACGAGATTCGTCTGTACGACATCAACGAGGAGCGCCAGCGCAAGATCGGCGTGCTCGTGGACTGGATTTTGCACGAGGACCTCGGCCTGGACATCAAGCTTACGGTGACCACCGACAAAAAGACGGCTTTTACCGACGCGAGCTTCGTGTTTGCCCAGATGCGCGTGGGCGGCTATGCCATGCGCGAGCAGGACGAGAAGATTCCGCTGCGTCACGGCTGCGTGGGCCAGGAGACCTGCGGCTGCGGCGGCCTTGCCTACGGCATGCGTACCATCTTCCCCATGGTCGAGCTGATTGACGACGTTGAGAAGTACGCCAAGAAGGACTACTGGATTCTCAACTACTCCAACCCTGCCGCCATCGTCTCCGAGGGCTGCCGCGTCCTGCGCCCCAACGCTCGCATCATCAACATCTGCGACATGCCGATCGCGATTATCGACGTGGTTTGCGCTGCACTCGATATCGACAAGAAGGACGTCGAGTACGACTACTTTGGCCTCAACCACTTTGGCTGGTTCACCTCGATCCGCCACAAGGGCGAGGAGGTGCTCCCGCAGCTGCGCGAGTACATCAAGGAGCACGAGATTCTGCTGCCCGATTCTTACCTCAAGGGCATGAGCTCGCTGATGTCCAAGAAGCCCGAGGAGGCCACCGACGAGCATCCCGAGCAGAACCGCCACACCAAGGGCAGCTGGTACTACGTCTGGAAGGGCGAGTACGAGATCATGGAGTGCTTCCCGGAGTACCTGCCCAACACGTATCTGAACTACTACCTGCAGCAGAAGGAGTTCGTCGAGCATTCCAACCCCGAGCGCACCCGTGCAAACGAGGTCGAGGAGACGCGCGAGAAGAACCTCTTTGATGGCATCGACCATTACGAGAAGACGGGCGAGATCGACGAGGGCACGTTCTATGCGGGCAGCCACGGCGACTGGATTGCCGATCTGGCCATCGCTCTGAAGAACGATACCAAGCAGCGCTTCCTGGTCATTTGCGAGAACAAGGGCGCTATCCCCAACATGCCCTACGACGCCATGGTCGAGCTGCCTGCCTACATTGGCAAGAACGGCCCCGAGGTCATCAGCCGCGACAACATCCCGCTGTTCCAGCAGGGTCTTATGATGCAGCAGCTGAACTCCGAGAAGCTCATCGTCGAGGCTACGATCGAGGGTTCGTACGAGAAGGCGCTCAAGGCCTTTACGCTCAACAAGACCGTGCCTTCGATGAAGGTCGCCAAGGAGGTTCTCGACGACATGATCGAGGCCAACAAGGGTTACTGGCCCGAGCTTCGCTAAAGACAGAAGGTCTCTGGCACAAAAGAGCCGCTGACCGTAAAACTTGATCAATGCCCTGTTCGCGTGTTAGCGCGGACGGGGCATTGCCGTTTTGCGCAAAGGGTTGATATGGGGGTGGGCAGCGCCGTCGCATCGAGATTGCCCGAGCCCTGCTGTGCCCAGGCGACGCGGTGATTCTGGACGAGCCCTTTACCGGTCTAGATACCGCTGCGCGCGACGCATGCGCCGAGGTCGTGCTCGACTTGCTCGACGGCCGCATGATGTTGTTTGCCACGCACGATGTCGTCGACGCTCAGGCCCTCAATATCTCGGATATCATCACGCTCTAAATACTTACTCAGCAACAAAAGGATCCGTTTTTTCTCCGTCCCCATGGGGTCGGGTATGGTATTCTATCTGCGGGGTAATACTTAGGAATACCAAGTAATACCAACGCTGTAGAAACAAACTCCAGATGCGGGCCAATCGGGTTGCCTTCACAGCCCGTCGCCCAGCCGCGTGGCCCGCATCTATCCGCACCACCGTCGTTTCAAAAAGGAAGCGCCATGGCAGAACACATGACCCCGGTTGTCGCGAAGGTCTTGCCCGAGGAGAAGGCAGCCTTCGCGGCGGCAACCCAGCTCGTGGGTACCACGCCGTCCAACGCCATCCGCATGTTTATCGCTGCGTTCAATCGCTGCGGCACCTTCCCGTTCGACATCTCGCCCAACGGGGCTTTTGGCACTGCGCCCGATTCTCATCAACAATGACTGTCCCAAACTGCCGGCACTTGGGGACGTTCCTTTTCTGCCGGCAGTTAAGGAACGTCCCTAAGTGCCGGGTTTTGAGGAGGTTGGCATGCTCAATGCGATGATTTGGGCGCTTGCCTGTTTTGGCGTCGTCGCTGCCGATATCGCCCTGAGCGTGGTTTTGTTTTCCGCTCTGGGCGTCGCATCGGTGTTCATGGGCTTTTCGATTGACGACCTCGATATTCAATTGCTTCAGGCTGCCGCGCAGATGGCGTCGTTTTTGATGGCGCTGCTGTGGTGGCGTTATCTGTGGCCGCGCTCGTTTATGGCGCGCTGGCAGGGCGAGCGCCCGCTTGGCGGGGGAGCAAATGCTGCATGGAAGCGCATCGTTTGCGTTATCGTGATTGGCCTAGCCCTGCAGGTGGTCGTTGGCTACGTGATCGACGCCGTGCTGGCGCTGTTGCCCGATGCCGCGGCCGACTACAGCGAGCTTGTCGAGGAAACAGGCATGGGTGACACCAGCTATCTCGCCGTCCTGACTACGGTGCTCGGCGCCCCATTTTGTGAAGAGCTGCTGGTGCGCGGCATCATTTTTGAGTTTTCGCTCCGAGCGTTTAACCCGCAGTGTCGCCCACTTTGGAAGCGCCGGCGTCGTGCGGGTGCGCAGGACGGCGCCATGGTGTCCTGGGCGGCCCCAAGTACGTGGGGTATTGCCGCGGCGATTGTGCTGCAGGCGGCAATCTTCGGTTTTATGCACATGAATTGGGTGCAGGGTTGCTACGCGGGCGCTGCCGGTCTGGTCTTTGGCTGGGTGCTCGTGACCACCGGAAAGCTCCGTTACACGATCCTGTTGCACTTTGCCTTTAACGCCGGGTCGTATCTCATGACGTTGCTCTGGTTTGTGAACACGCCGTTCGATGTGGCAATTACGGTCGCTATCGCTGGCGTCATCCTCGTTGAGGCAATGCGCTCACTGCGCCACGCGTGTGGGATGGACGCAGCGAGCGCACCGCTGCCCTAGTTGTGACGCCCGCCTCCGTTGGCGCCCTGTCGTCCCTGGGCCGCACGGTTGCGGCCGGCGGTGTTCTGCGCACGCGACATGCCGCCGTGCCCCTTGCTGCCCTTGGGGCCCTTGCCGGCACCACCGTGGGCCCTGCCGCCCTTCTTGCCGGTGCCATGCCCGCCGCCAGCAGACGTCTCGCCCGGGCGCGGCGGCACGGGACGAATCAGACAATGCTTGGTGTAGCCGATCAGGTCACGACGCCCGGCTTTCTCCAGTGCCTCGCGCACGAGCTTGTAGTTCTCGGGTTTGCGATATTGGATGAGCGCGCGCTGCATAGCCTTCTCGTGCGGGTCACGCGCCACATAGATTGGCTCCATGGTGCGCGGGTCAACGCCGGTGTAGTACATGCAAGTGCTCATCGTGGACGGGGTGGGGTAGAAGTCCTGCACCTGCTCGGGCATGTAGCCCATGTCGCGCACGGCCTCGGCAAGCTCCACCGCTTCCTTCATGGTCGAGCCGGGGTGGCTCGAGATGAGGTACGGCACCACGTACTGCTTGAGTCCGTATTCGCGGTTCAAGCGCTCAAATTTGCGGCAGAACGCGTCGTAGACGGCTCGGCTCGGTTTGCCCATCACGGACAGCACCGCATCGCTCACGTGCTCGGGCGCTACGCGTAGCTGACCCGAGACGTGATGTTCCAGCAGCTCGCGCAAAAACTCGTCCGAGGTGTCGGCCATGGTGTAGTCAAAGCGGATGCCGCTGCGCACGAAGACCTTTTTGACGCCCGTCAGCTGGCGCAGGTCGCGCAGCAGCTGCGTGTAGCCGCTCTCGTCGACCACCATGTTCTTGCATACGCTCGGCCACAGACAGCGCTTGTTCTTGCACACGCCGTGCTTGAGCTGTTTGTCGCAGGCAGGACGGCTAAAGTTGGCCGTCGGTCCGCCCACGTCGTTGATGTAGCCCTTAAACTCGGGGTCGCGCGTGAGCAGCTCGGCCTCGCGCATGATCGAATCGTGGCTGCGCATCTGCAGCACGCGGCCCTGGTGGAAGGTGAGCGCGCAAAACGAGCACTCGCCAAAGCAGCCGCGGTTAGAGCTGATGGAAAACTTGATCTCGGCAAAGGCAGGCACGCCGCCTGCCGCGTCGTAGTCGGGATGCCAATCGCGTGCGTAGGGGAGCTCTGCCACCTCGTCCATCTCGTCAGTGGTGAGCGTCGCCGAAGGCGGGTTCTGCACCACATAGACGCTGTTGGGGTAGGGCTCTACCAGGCGATGTCCGGTGATGGGGTCCATATTCTGCTGCTGCACGTTAAAGCTGCGCGCGTAGTTGAGCTTGTCGGCGGTAAGGTCGTCCCAGCTGGGCAGCAGGTCGTAGTCGTAGACCTCGTCGAGCGAGCTGGTGCGGTAGACGGTGCCATTGATATAGGTAATCTGATCGACGGGTAGTCCCGCGTCGAGCGCATCGGCGATCTCGACGATCGCGTGCTCGCCCATGCCGTAGATGAGGATGTCGGCGCCCGAGTCGAGCAGTACCGAGCGCTTGAGCTTGTCCTGCCAGTAATCGTAGTGGGCCAAGCGACGTAGGCTTGCCTCGATGCCACCGATAATGATGGGGGCATCCTTAAACGTCTGGCGGATGAGATTTCCGTAGACCGTGACGGCTCGGTTGGGGCGGTGACCCTCCTCGCCGCCGGGGGTATAGGCGTCGGTGTGGCGGCGGTGCTTGGTCACCGAATAGTGGTTGACCATGGAGTCCATGTTGCCGGCGCTGACGAGAAAGCCCAGGCGCGGCTCGCCGAGCACGGTGATGCTGGCGGGGTCGGTCCAGTCGGGCTGGCAGATGATGCCCACTTTGTAGCCGTGCGCGTCGAGTACGCGGCTGACGATGGCCATGCCAAAGCTGGGGTGGTCCACGTAGGCGTCGCCGCAGATGTAGACAAAGTCGCACTGGTCCCAGCCGCGCGCATCCATGTCGGCGCGACTGACGGGTAGGAACTTATCGCGGCCCGGACGCCAGGGGCGTGAGGGCGCTGCCTGGGTGTGCGCGGCCCGGGTGGCGGGGGCGGCCGTGACCTGCGCCTTACCGCCGCGCTTTTGCTGCTGGCCCTGTTTGCCCTGCTGACTGCGCTGGTTATTCTGAGCGTGCTGAGGCTTTTTTGCCACGATCCCTCCCGGTGTTTGTATGCTGCACGTAATTGTAACCAGTCTTTTTGGAACGGGGCTAAAAAGACTGGTGGAGTACATGAGCTGGCGGATCGGCGCGTCGATGCGGGTGTCGGCGCTTCTCCCGCCGTTTGTTTCCAGACTGTGTATCCCCGTGTCGAAGGGGTCGTCTCGCGCGCACGCCATGTTGTCAATGGGTTACAGTATGAATGGCGGCAATGTCTCCGCCAACGCACGAGAGGGTCGTCAACAAGGAGGATGTACGACGATGCAGCGTGCCAAACAGATATCGGAGTCCATCGAGCTGGGCATCATCTTGGCGCTCGCCGGTGGCTTTATGGATGTGTATTCGTACATTGGGCGCGACCATGTTTTCGCCAACGCGCAGACGGGCAACATCCTGCTGGTGGGCGTGAGCATCTCGGAGGGCAATTGGGCACTTGCGGGGCGTTACTTCTTCCCTGTGGTTTCGTTTGCTGTGGGCATTATGCTTGCCGACCTGGTACACGAGCGTTTTGGCAGCGTGATTCACTGGCGCCAGGTGACGGTGTTCTTTGAAGCCGGCATCTTGCTGGGCGTGAGTTTTATTCCCGGTGGCGATTTCAACCTGCTCGCCAACTGCCTTACCTCGTTTGCCTGCGGTATGCAGGTCGAGAGTTTCCGCAAGATTCATGGACACGGCATCGCCACGACCATGTGTATCGGCAACTTGCGCAACGCGCTGCAAAACGTGGACGATTACATCATCACCCACAAGCGCGGCTTTTTGGAAAACGGCTTGCTGTACTTTGGCGTGATCTTTACCTTTGTGTTTGGCGCCGTGCTGGGCAACTGGTGTATTGAGCGCATGGGGCTG
Source organism: uncultured Collinsella sp. (assembly GCA_900542155.1). GTDB lineage: Bacteria > Actinomycetota > Coriobacteriia > Coriobacteriales > Coriobacteriaceae > Collinsella. The sequence continues at coordinate 41,253 of UQMD01000001.1, read as the reverse complement.
CACGCCATTGCGGTGGCGAGCGTGCTGCTGTTTATCGCGTTTGCCATCATGTTTATCGACCGTGAACGCGATTTGCGCAGGAAATGGGCCCGCATCATAGCTGACTGGCAGACCACGAGTCTTAAGCGCTAAGGTGCATGTTCGTAACAACATTCAGGAGCCAGAAAAACTATCTAGCTCCTGAATGTTGTTACGAACTACTTTTTGCGATTTATTCGAGATGCTCTTCAATTCGAGCCCTAAGTAGGGCAATGGCTGTAGGTATTCCAATTGCGGCGGCTAATTCGGCTTTATCCAAAACCTGTATGTTAAAGCACGATTGTTTATCACATTGAAGGACGTTAACTGAAGATAGCTCCACTTCCCGTTGACTGAATATATCGTAATCTCCAAATAGGAAGTTACCTTTTATTGTGTAATTCGGTATGTTCGTTACGCACTTCATCTCAAGTCTGTTTAGGCCATAATCGAACACCGCAACTTCCTTGTGTTCGATGATGAGCGCAACCCTGGGCATGTTACTAAAACCACCGTCGACGACAGTAAAGAGTTTTTCATTTGCATCGTCATAAACGGTGTATTTAAGACTCAATAGCTGTCCTAGTGGACCCGTGAACCCATGTCTTTTGATGTTGAGGTTGTCTCCCGCTGGGTTGACGAGAGCCAGAGCATGCGGATAAGGGTTACCTTCAATTGAGATTCGATATTCGTTTGTAGCCGTCTTGCTCGATTTAGGACCAGTAGCCATCATGCGTCATCGCCTCGATCGAATTGGAACCGTCTTCTGCTTCGTGCGGAGAATTACGCTGTACGTTGCAGTACATGCAGCTGCAATAACCGCATGGGCAATTTCTAACAAAATGAATGACACTATTTGCTGCACGCATATTGATCACTATAAAGTATCCTTTTATAAACGTATTGTCAAACATATATTGCTAAAACAGAAACAATTTATAGACTGAGTTGCTCGTATTCTTTGGGCGATTGCTCCTATAATCTAGCCTTCGCTGCTGTCGGGAGGGAAGGACTGGGGCTCCGTTATTATGTTGAAACGCTTTAACACTTTTGATGTTCTCATGCATTTTTTGTTTCAAAAGCGTTAGGATGAGATTCATAGCGTGGGGCGTAATGGGTGCCCCGCACACGATGGGAGGCTATCAATGGCTAATCGTTTCGTTCTTAACACCATTTCTTATCATGGTTCTGGCGCCATCAAGGAGATCCCCGGCGAGCTCCAGCGTCGCGGCTACAAGAAGATCTTCGTCTGCTCCGATCCCGATTTGGTCAAGTTTGGCGTTACCGCCAAGGTGACCGACGAGCTCGATGCCGCCGGTATTGCTTGGAGCCTCTACTCCGAGATTAAGCCCAACCCCACCATCCAGAACGTCAAGGACGGCGTCGAGGCCTTCAAGGTCGCCGAGGCTGACGCTATCGTGACTATCGGTGGCGGCTCCTCCATGGACACCGCCAAGGCTATCGGCATCATCATCAACAACCCCGAGTTCGCCGATGTCCGCAGCCTCGAGGGCGTTGCTCCGACTAAGAACCACGCCGTGTTCACCATCGCCGTGCCGACGACCGCCGGTACTGCCGCTGAGGTGACCATCAACTACGTCATCACCGACCCCGAGAAGGTCCGCAAGTTCGTGTGCGTCGACACCAACGATGCCCCCGAGGTCGCCGTCGTCGACCCCGACATGATGGCTTCCATGCCCGCCGGCCTGACCGCTTCTACCGGCATGGATGCTCTGACCCACGCTATCGAGGGCTACACCACCAAGGGCGCTTGGGAGCTCTCCGACATGTTCCACTTTGAGGCTATTAAGCTGATTAGCGAGAACCTGCGCGACTCTGTCGCTGAGGCCAAGTCCGGTCAGCCCGGCTCCGGCCGCGAGGGCATGGCCCTTGGCCAGTATGTCGCCGGCATGGGCTTCTCCAATGTTGGCCTGGGCATCGACCACGCCATGGCTCACACCCTGTCCGCTCACTACGACACCCCGCACGGCGTCGCTTGCGCCATGCTGCTGCCGATCGCCATGGAGTTCAACAAGCCGGTTTGCGCCGAGCGCCTGGCCAAGGTTGCCGTCGCCATGGGCGTTGACACCACGGGCATGAGCACCGACGAGGCCGCTGACGCTGCCATCGCCGCCGTCAAGCAGCTCTCTGCCGACGTGAACATCCCGCACGTCTGCGAGGCCATGAAGGCCGACGAGATCGAGGTCCTGGCCAAGGACGCTATGGCCGACGCCTGCTTCCCGGGCAACCCGCGCGAGGCGACGCTCGACGACGTCATCGAGCTCTTCAAGAAGATCTGCCCGGCTGCTTAACCTGGTTCGGCGGGCCCCGCCCGTTAGCCCCAGAATCGTCCTCGGACATGTCGGAGCCCCCGCTGCGCACTACGTGCGGCGGGGCCTCCTTCTGTCCTGCGGAAAGATTCTGGGGCTAACGGGCGGGGCCCGCCGTCTCGTTGTCGTGGCGGGCGCTGTTCGGAAGAGCTCGATGGGTCATCTCGCTGGGTAAATATTTGTGCGTGATGGTATCGTTGTTGGGGCTTTTACTGATTACGGGATGTTGACTTTGGAGTTGTGGATGGTGTCCCAAATGGATTCTACGCTTGGTTTTATTACTGACCAGCTTAAGACGCTGACTTCTATTGCCTCGCCTACGGGCTATACCCGTGCGGCGACTGATTATCTAATGGAAACGTTGTGCGATATGGGGTTTGGGCCTGAGCGTTCTAATAAGGGTAACGTGCTCGTTGAGCTTGGTGGCGAGGGTGAGCCGCTCGTACTGGCGAGCCATGTCGATACCCTGGGCGCCATGGTGCGCTCCATTAAGGACAATGGTCGCCTGCGCCCCACGACCCTAGGCGGGCATCAGTGGTCTACGGCCGATGGCGAGAACTGTACCGTCTACACGCGTGACGGCAATGTGTACACGGGTGTGGTCCTCAATACCGAGCCTTCGGCGCATGTGGCCGATGAACCGGTCAAGACCATCGAGAAGAACATGGAAATCCTGCTCGACGAGAACGTTGACAGCAAGGACGATGTGCTCGAGCTGGGTATTCAGACCGGTGACATCATCGCTATGGATCCGCGTACCACGGTGACGGAGAGCGGCTACATTAAGAGCCGCTTCTTGGACGACAAGCTGTCGGCCTCCATTTTGCTGGGCTTGGCGCGTGCCGTCGCCGCTGGCGAGGTGACGCTCTCGCGCAAGGTGTCGCTGCTCTTTACCGTGTACGAGGAGGTCGGTCACGGCGGTGCCTTTGTGCCGGCTGATACGCGCGAGATGATCAGCGTGGACATGGGCTGCGTGGGCGACGACCTTGGCTGCACCGAGCGCATGGTTTCGATTTGCGCCAAGGATTCGGGCGGTCCGTACAACTACGACCTGGTAACCACGCTGTCCAATATCGCGCGCGAGCTGGAGCTCGATTACGCCATCGATGTGTACCCGCACTACGGTTCGGACGTCGAGGCCACGCTCTCGGCCGGCTACGACATTCGCCATGGTCTGATCGGCCCCGGCGTGTACGCGAGTCACAACTACGAGCGCAGCCACATCGACGGCGTGCGCAATACCTACGAGCTCGTTCGCGCCTACGTTCAGCGCTAGGGGAGCAGCTTGCGACTCGGCTGACCAATCGCTAAGGCCCGATTTCTCGGGCCTTTTTTCGCTTTGGGTCGTTTAGTATTATGATGTCTGTAATCTATTAACTAAACGTGTAAATTACTTAACGAGGTGATGCGGTGTATGGATACGTCTGAGTACTTGTCTATGGGTGATGCTGCCCGCCTGTTGGGCGTTACGAAAGCCCGCATATCTCAACTTGCCGCATCGGGAACGCTCGCGTGCGATATTGTGGGCGGCCGGAAGATGATCGAGTACAATTCTGCGATCGCCTATCAAAAGGTCCGCAAACGAGGGCGCCGTCCTGCAGCCGATGTGGGACGCAAGTTTACGCTGATGTCGGCCGACCATGAGGTCGCGCATGTCTCATTTGATCCGACGCGCGAGTTTCCCTTCGAAATCGCCGAGGTCCTCGATGCGCAACGAATGCCGTTTGGCACATGCTCGAGCTCTTCTCCAACGGTGAATAAGCGGGAGCTCAACGCGTGGTGGGGGCATCGGTCGGTACCCGATGTTCGCCCCGGGCTTATCTCGCGCTACCGAGAGTTAAGGATCGTCAACGGCACTGAGGTGCCGGTTCAGTGCCTGGGCCTCTCGCTTTCGGATTGCTATTGGCTGCGGCCGACCGATTGCGACGGGCTCGAATGGCGAAACATCAATTACTTTGAGAACGAATTTGAGCGATCGGCGCCCGAGGGGCGTTCGGGTTGGCTGGAAGGCATCGGTCTTAAAAATCCCGACAACACATCCGAGGGCGAGCTTCCTAAATCGTGGATGATTCGCAACGGTGTTCGCGTCCTGGTCAAGGGGTGCGGCATGGACGATCAACGTCCCTTTAACGAGGCGGTTGCAACGGCTCTACATCGTCGCTTGCTGTCAGAGGGTGAGTTTGTTCCCTATGCGGTTGAGCGGATGTTCGATGGCCCTGTGTGTTTGTGCGACGACTTTCTTGACGGCCGCGAGGAATATGTTCCGGCTGTTTACGTTAAGAACGCTCTTGGCGGTCAGCGAGGAAACTCGACGTACGACCGGTACTGCCGCTTCCTTGGTAAGCATGGAGCAGACGAGGCTGCCGTGAGAAGGTCTATGTCGCAGATGATCGTTTGCGATGCCCTTTTGGCCAACAGCGATCGCCATTGGCGAAACTTCGGCATCATCCGCAATGTCGACACCCTGGAGATAAAACCTGCACCGCTGTTCGATAGCGGCAACTGTCTGTGGTATAACGTGCCAACTGCCGTGCTCTCAGCTGGGGAGTTTGGGTTTTCCGCTAAGCCGTTTGGGCCCGACCCTTTCGTCCAGCTGGCGCTTGCGGACTCGCTCGATTGGTTCGATTCATCGCGGCTCAACGGATTTGTTGATGAGGCAATCGAGATTCTTTCGCAGAGCGAATGGGCGACGGCGGAGGATCGACTTGAGGCCATTTGCCGCGGCCTCGAGCGTCGCGTAATCGAGGTTGGTGCCGCTGTTGAGGTACTTCGACACGTGCGGCGATAAACCAGCGGCTACTTAAGTGCGCCGGTTACGGTACCACCGCCCAGGACGATGTCGCCGCGATAGACTACAACGGCCTGGCCGGGGGCGATGGCTCGCTGCGGCTCGTCAAAAGTTAGCAGTATTTGCCCGTCTTCGTCACGCGTGAGGGTCGCTGCCTGGTCTTTCTGACGGTAGCGGTACTTGGCACCTACACGAATGCCGCCGGCGTCGAGCTCAGCCTCCATGCGCGTGTCCGGCGCGCTCCAGATCCACTCATCGGCAGTTAGCGCCGAGGCGGTTAGGTCCTCGGCCTCGCCCAGATGTACGGTGTTGTCGGTGGTGTCGACGCCCGTTACATACACCGGATGCGCCATCGCTACACCCAGGCCTTTGCGCTGGCCGATGGTGTAGCGCAGCGCGCCGTTATGGCGTCCGACCACGCTGCCGTCGCGCCACACAATGTCGCCCGGTGCAGCGGCATGTTCGCAGCGGCGCTCGATATAGCCCGCGTAGTCGCCGTCCGGGATAAAGCAGATGTCCTCGCTCTCGGCCTTCTTGGCGTTGATGAAGCCCTGCTCGGCGGCAATGCGGCGTACGTCGCGCTCCTTGTCCAGCCCTGCCAGCGGAAAGATGGTGCGTGCCAGGCGCTCCTGCGTAAGCGAATACAAAAAGTAGCTCTGGTCCTTTTTGGGATCTTCGCCGCGATGTAGCTGCCAGGTGCTGTCTGCCGCCTGGCTTGTTTTGGCGTAATGGCCCGTGGCGATGTAGTCGCAGCCCATATCCAGCGCCGCATCGAGCAGCGCGCCAAACTTAATATGGCGGTTGCAGATGATGCACGGGTTGGGCGTCAACCCCTCCTGGTAGGCGGTCACGAAGCGCTCGATAACATTGCGGTCGAAGGTCTGCTGCAGGTCGAGCACATGGTGGGGTATCCCCAGGCGCTTGGCGACGGCCTTTGCATCGGCGATGTCGCGGTCGACCTTACTCATGCCCGTGGCGGGGTCGGGTGTGGGACAGGTAAGGCGCATGGTGGCGCCGACGCATTCGTAGCCCTGGCGTTTGAGCAGATAGGCAGTCACGCTGGAATCGACGCCGCCGCTCATGGCGACGAGCACGCGCTTGTTGTGCATGGGGAGGTTCTCCTTGGTGGCATGTGGCCAAAAAAGAAAAGCGGCGCGGGAGGCTGGTTCCGCGCCGCAGACATTGTAGCAAGTTCGGACGTCTCGTGGGACACCCTGATGGGATGGGCTCAGGCTGCCGGGAGAGAGGAGACCGGTTCGTCCTGGGCTCAACCTATGGGCGACGGGCCCTAGTCCTGGAAGAGTGCCGTGGACAGGTAGCGCTCACCGGTATCGGCGAGTAGCGCCACGATGGTCTTGCCCTCGTTCTCGGGGCGCTTGGCCAGCTGCAGCGCAGCCCACACGGCGGCGCCGGACGAAATACCCACGAGCACGCCCTCCTTGTGGCCCACGGCGCGGCCGGTGGCAAAGGCGTCGTCGTTCTCGACGGGGATGATCTCGTCATAGATCTGGGTGTCGAGGACGTCGGGCACAAAGCCGGCGCCGATACCCTGGATCTTGTGTGGGCCGGCCTGGCCCTTAGAGAGCACCGGGGAGGTAGCGGGCTCGACGGCGACGACCTGAATCTCGGGGTTCTGCTCTTTGAGGAACTCGCCCACGCCGGTCACGGTGCCGCCGGTGCCAACGCCGGCGACGAAGATGTCAACCTTGCCGTCGGTGTCATCCCAGATCTCGGGGCCGGTTGTGGCCTTGTGGATGGCGGGGTTGGCGGGGTTTACAAACTGACCGGCGATGATGCTGTTGGGAGTCTCCTTCTGCAGCTCCTCGGCTTTGGCGATGGCGCCCTTCATGCCCTTGGAGCCGTCGGTGAGCACGAGCTGTGCGCCGTATGCCTGCATAAGCTTGCGGCGCTCGACGGACATGGTCTCGGGCATGGTGATGATCACCTTGTAGCCGCGGGCCGCCGCCACCGAGGCGATGCCGACGCCGGTGTTGCCGCTCGTGGGCTCGATGATGGTGTAGTCGCCGCCGCGCACGAGCTTGCCGGCCTTCTCGGCCTCGTCAATCATGTTTTTGGCGACACGGTCTTTGACGGAGCCGGCGGGGTTGAAGTACTCGAGCTTGACGAGCACGCGGGCCTTGAGGTCCTCATCGGCCTCAAAGTGGGTGAGCTCCAAAAGCGGGGTGTGGCCGATAAGCTGATCGATAGACGTGTAAACCTTGCTCATGGTGAACCTCCAAAGTGTTCAAGTTGCTGGTTGCCGTGTGGTTTCACGGTGCGTGTGCAGCTAAACCCATAAACCTTATAGGTTGTTCGTTTAGCTGTTGGGAAGCATACTAGGCACTAAAGCCTAGTAATGCAATAGGAAATAGAAGATTATTACGAGTCGATTAACCATCTTGACCGGAACGGGTATTTTCAAAACCAACTTTTCGGCTAGAATTTCTACGGACTAAATGACCGAAAGGCAGCACTATACATGTTGGTTTCTACTAAGGGCAGATATGCCCTGCGCGTTATGGTCGATCTGGCCGAGCACCAGGCGGCCGGCCGCATCCCGCTCAAAGAAATCGCGGCGCGACAGGGGATTTCCGAGAAATATCTCGAGAACATCTTGGCGACGCTCGTGCGCGCCAACATGCTCTCGGGCATGCGTGGCAAGGGCGGCGGCTACGTGCTCACGCGCCCGCCCGAGCAGTACACGGTGGGCGAGATCCTGCGCCTGACCGAGGGTAGCCTGGCGCCAGTTGCTTGCCTGGATGGTGACTGCAAGGGCTGTTCGCGTTCGGACGAGTGCCCCACGCTCAGCGTGTGGAAGAACCTGGACAAGCTCATCAACGACTATCTCGACGGCGTGACGCTCGACCAGCTCGTCGCCCCCAACGAGGGCTACGATTACGTGATCTGATTCCACCTTCCATTTGGGGACGGGGTAGAAATGGTAGATTTCTTTACCCTCTTAGGCTCGATAAAGAAGAAGGCCGTCCATCGTTTCGATGGGCGGCCTTCATTTTGGCGTGTTGTGGCGATCCGTATCGGTTCGCTCTAGTTCTTGGCGATGCTGTCGAGAATGCTGCGCATGATGGATACCAAGATGCTGCCCATAAACGCCGATCCAAAGCTGGCGATGGAGATGCCCGCGCCCAGCAGATTCACCGATAGGTAGCTGGCGAGTTCGAGCATAAAGCTGTTGACGACAAGCTGGAAAATGCCCAGCGTAATGATGGTGAGCGGCAGCGAGATGACCGTCAGGAACGGTTTGACGAGCGAATCGACGATATTGAGGAACAGTCCTACGAAGGCGAAACAGACCCAGGCCTCGGCAAAGCCGAAGGGTTGGATGCCGGGGACGAGGAACGTGGCGATCGCGATAGCGATCGAGGTGAAGAGCCAGTTAAGCATAAAGCGCATGGCGTGAATCCTTTCTTGCGCCGGGGTTGCTGGCGTCGCGTGAAGCGGCTTGCGGCGGCGACCTGGATGGTTGCGCGGGTGCGCCGCGGTGTTTGGGCGCCCATTGTCTCAAATATTCGTGGAGCTTGCGTGCGCATTCGGTTTCAAAACGGCGTTCGACCTAAAAAACGTGCCGCTGACAGAGAGTCTTGTCGCTTTAGTTTGGTGGTGTGCTAAACTGCTACGGGCAAAAGCCACAGGCGTTGCCCTATTGCATAGAACGGGCGAACGATGCCCGATGTTAGTATCAACTTCGATGCCTTTTGGCGGGTTTGGCGGTAATCGATGAATATCGAGAACATGTTTGACAAGCCTGATGTCAAGCAGCTAGTCCACGCATTTAGCCTTTTGGACGACGAGAAAGATATCCAAGCGTTTTTGACCGATATCTGCACGCCGCGTGAGATTTGTGATCTTTCTCAGCGTTTGCAGGTGGCGCGCTATCTGGACGAGGGCGAGCCCTATGTCGAGGTCCAGGCCCGCACCGGCGCTTCGTCCACCACAGTGAGCCGCGTGTCCAAGGCACTCAACGGCGAGTACGGCGGCTACCGCAAGATCCTCATCAAGCTGGAGGATGGCGAGTAGGCTAGCGACAAAAACGAATTGCGCAGAACCGTCCCTTCGGGGGCGGTTTTTATATGCCCGCAATCGGCTGGTGCGTTGGGGTCAGGTTGCTTCGTACCAAAAGATGGAGCTGCGGTGGCAATGTGTCCGCTTGGGCGGGTAGGATGGATACATTGATTATTGCGAACGGTTTGAGTGGAGGACCATGCCTGTTCGAATCTATACCACCAACGCCGGCGCGGATTTGAGCGATGCCGAGGCGGCGCTGCTCGCCGACCTGGTTGCCCGCCACGGGCGTGCCGTTTTGCTGGTGCCTACGTTTGCCGAGCTCGATCTGTGCCGTCATGATGCGGCGGAAGCTGGGGTTTCACTGGGTATCGATTACAAGACCCCTTCGTCGTGGCTCCGTTCGCTGTGGGAGCTTATGGGCGATGGCCGTAGCTTTGTGGATAACCTTCAGTGCCAGATGCTGTTCTCGGACATGATCGACCGCCGCGATGACGCTGCTCTGCAGCCGCTTTCGCGCAGCCAGGGCACGGTGCGTATGCTCGCGCGTATGGCTCGCGATGTGCTGCCGGGTGTGGCAGGGACAGGTGCCGAGCGTTGCTGCGACAACGTTTGCAAGCCCAAGCCCAAAAGCGACGCCGAGGCTCGCGTGTTTGAACTTCTGTGCGCCTATGCGAGCGGCTTGGACCGTCGAGATATGGTCGAGCCCTGCGAGGCAGCTGACATTATGGCCGGTGCCCTGGCCGATAACCTGCCGGCGTGCACCCGCGCCGTATGCGCGCGCGGTATCACGTCGTTTACGCGCGGCCTGCTCGAGCTGCTGTCTGCCGTGGCGAACAATGGGGGAGAGGTCGTCGTGCTGCTTGCCCGCGAGCAGGCGGCAATGCGCGAGGAACTTGCTGCCGCCTTTGATGCCCGCGGCGTGCTGTTTGAGGTTGCACCGCTGGACGAGGATGCCGGCGCTCCCGCGATTGCTCCAAAGTCCGTCGTACGTCCTGCCTTTGTGGAAGTCGCCGGGCCCCATGCCCGTGCCCGTGTCTATGCGGACGTCATCGATAAGATGGTGAAAGCGCGCAAGGAGTCCAAGGACGATAAAGCTGCTGCAACACCCGCCGACCCCGTACGCGTGCTCGTTGTTTCTGCCCGGGCACCCCAGCTGTTCGGCGAGCTTGCCGCTCGTTTGGCGGCGCGCCACGTTGCTGCCGAGACGGCCGAGTTCACGGCGTTTTCCCAATCCATTGCGGGCAGGCAGTTCACGGCGCTCGCCAATCTGATCGAGCGCATGAAGGCCGCCGACGAGGGCACCGCCTCCAAGACCGAGTGGTGGCCCGCCCCGGAGCTTACTGACTGGATCTACAGTCCGCTTTCGGGCGCCGATGCCGCCAGCGCGCGAACCTTCGATAAGAACATGCGACTGTCGCGCAGCAAGACCACTGCGGGCGTCAAGAGCCTGCTGCAGAGCGTGCAGGGCCAGGTGAGGGGCGCGCGTAAAGCGGCGAGCGACGAGAACTGGTTTAAGAACGTGCCATGCGTGGTCTCGGACGTGTTTCAGGCGCTGTGGCGCGACAAGCCCGTGACGGCGCTCAAGGCCATGCTTGCCGTTGCCGAGGCACTGCCCGATCGCGCGCTTGGTGGTCTCGACGGCCAGGCCCGTCGCCAGGCGGAGGTGGCCCTGCTGCGCCACGTCATCGACATCCTTATGAATGGCGCCCGTGCGCTCGACGTGTCGCAGGCCGCGACCGTGCCCGTGCTCGACGACATTCGAACCAAGGTGGACAAGCGTAGCGCCGCCTACGATTACGAGACCTACGAGGTTGACCGTGCGCCACGCGCCCAGGTTCGCTTTGCTTCGCTTGCCGATGCGGCGGCTCTGCGCCCCGGCAGCTACGATGCCGTGCTGTTTGCCGATGTCGATCTGGACAGCTATCCGCTCTCACACGAAGAGGGGCCGCTGACCACGCTGACGGCGAGCCTCGGTCGCGAGGGCGTGACGCTTGAGCCTGCGGCCTTGCTGCGCGCACGCTTTGGCCGCGCGATACAAGCGTCGCGTGGTCCGGTTACGCTCGCCCGTGTGACCCACGATCGTCAGGCGCGCGAGTGTTATCCGGCGGCCGTGTGGACCGAGTTGCGGGCGCATGCCGAGGCCGCTAACGATGCTAAGGCCGCTGACGCCGACAAGGCCGCTGACGACGCTAAGGCCGTTGGCGCCGACAAGGCGAAGTGCGTGGGTGAGGGCGATATCGTAAGGGACTTCGATCCCGCGGCAGGCGAAGGTCTTAGGCGCGAGCGCGTGACCTGCGAAGCTCCTCAGCATCTGAGCGATGAAGCCATTCCGTATCTGGTCCTGCGCCGTCGCGATGGCGAGGGCGAGGATGCGCCGCTGGTGCCGCGCCTGACGTCCGCCTCGCAGATCGAGGCCTATTCGACCTGCCCGCTATGCTGGTTCGTGTCGTATCGCGTGAAGCCCCAGTCTATTGATGCGGGCTTTGGAAACATGGAGAAGGGCAACTTTGTCCACGATGTGCTGGAGCACCTCCATGCCCGCCTGCCCCAGGAGGGCATGGAGCGCGTGACACCCATGAATCTGCCGCGCGCGAAGGAGCTGCTGCACGAGGTCTTTGCCGAGACCCTGGCCGAGCACGCCGGCAAGCGCGGTACCGAGGGCCCGCTGGTGCCGCTCTCCCCGGTGGAGGAGCGCCAGGTGGCCGAGATTTTGCCGCAGCTGGAGGGCGTGCTTGCCTACGAGTCCGAGGCGCTCGCGCCCTTCGCGCCGCGCTACCTGGAGTTTGCGTTCAACGAGCTCCGGGTCGAGTATGCCGGTTGGCCACTCGGTGGGCGCATCGACCGCGTTGACGTGGATGCCGAGAATCGCGCCGTGGTAATCGACTACAAGCATCGTTCGGGTGTCGAGGAGTTTAAACTCGCCGACCCCACGGTGCGCGACGAGGAGTCGGGCGAGGCCCCCATCGACGACCCGCGCTGGCTGCCGCCCCATACCCAGACACTCATCTACGCGCAGGCCATGCGTCGGGCGCTGGATCTGGATACCCGCGCCGCGCTCTATTTTTCGACCAAGGGCGGCAAGCCCGCGCTGCGCGGTGCGGCGAGCGCCGAGTTGCTTGAGGAAGAGCGCGGCGACGGCCGCATCCCAGGCCTTAAGAAGGGCTTTCCCGGCGAGGGCGGCAACATGGACTTCGATGCGCTGCTCGATCGCGTGGAGACCGGCATTGCCGAGCGTCTGCGCGAGCTCGAGGCAGGCAACGTTGCCGCCGTCGACCCGACGTCGGCTCAGGCCGCGCATGCGCGCTGCTCGTATAACCACGAAGGAACGTTTGTAAGGAGGGACGTGTAGACCATGGATCTTTCGACTTTGATGCCGCAACAACTGCAAGTCGTCAAAACGCTCGACCGCCCGCTGTTTGTCCCGGCAGGTGCCGGCTCGGGCAAGACCTTTACCCTCACGCGCCGCATCGTCTATGCGCTCTCGCCCGAATCCGGTCCGTTTGTCGAGCATCTGGATCAGGTGCTTGCCATTACCTTTACCAAAGATGCCGCGGCCGAGATTCGCGACCGCGTGCGTCGCGCGCTTATCGAAGAGGGTATGGACGAGGAGGCCCTGACCGTCGACGACGCTTGGATCTCGACCATTCACGGCATGTGTTCGCGCATCCTGCGCGCGCATGCGTTGGAGCTGGGCATCGATCCCGAGTTCACGGTGCTTACCGATACCGATGAGCTTATGGATCAGGCTGTTGAGCATGTGCTGGCCCGAGCGACGGCACCCGATGCCGCCCCCGAGCTCGCCGCTTCGCTTAAAAGCCTCTACGCCTGGTATCCCATGGCAGGCGAGGGCGGCCTCTTTGGCGCCGGCACCACCATCAAGGGCCTGGTGCGTGAGCTGCTGGAGCTCTCGAGCCAGCTGCCGGGCGGTATGGACGACGTGTGCGTGGCGCGCGGCCAGGCCGATACCTCGGCACTCGCCGATGCCTATCGTGCGGCGCTGGGCGCAAGCAAGGCCGCGACCGAGAAAGCGCAGGTGGCACTCGATGCCATCGACGCGTTTGAGGCGAGCGGCAAAACTATGGAGGATGTGGCGCGACTCATGATGTCGTGCAGCATGCCTCGGGCGAGCAAGGCGTTTCCTAAGGAGCAGGTGGAGCTGCTCAAGGCCGAGGCCGCCGATGCATTTATCAATATCGTGCTTGCCTGCGGCGGTCCGGCGCTCGATGCGCTGGTGGGGCTTGCTCGTGCTGTGGAGGCGGAATACCGCGCGCTCAAGGCTGACCAGTCCGCGCTTGATAACAACGACCTGCTGCGCATGGCGTACGAGGCGCTGCGCGATTATCCCGCCATCCGAGCGGCCTATGAGGGTCGCTTTAAGATGGTCATGATCGATGAGTTCCAGGATACCGACCAGATGCAGGTCGATTTGATCCGTTACCTGACGGGTGCGGGGGAGCGCGCGCTGTGCACCGTGGGCGATGCACAGCAGTCAATCTACCGCTTCCGTGGCGCCGAGGTCGAGGTGTTCCGTCGCCAGGAGCGCAAGGTGGGCCTGTCTGCCGCTCCCGAGGCGACTGCCGCGGCCGACGCCCCTTCTGGCGAGCTCGTTAAGCTCGTGCGCAACTTCCGCAGCCATGACGAGGTGCTGCGTTACGTGGCGCGCGTCTTCGACGGCGATGACGGCGGCCTGATGCAGGGCTTTTTGGATCTTGAGGCGAGCGACGGCCGCAAGGACACGCTGGTAGCGGACGCCTCGCGTCGTCAGGCGCTCTTTGTTGCCGGCGGCAGTACGCAGGAGCGCACACAGGCCAAGGCCCGCGCGATCGCCGAGCGCTTCCGTGCACTTGCCAATGCCGGTCAGCCCCAGGGCGGCATGGTGCTGCTGCTGGGCCGCATGACAAACGCCGACGTCTATGCCCAGGCTTTCCGCGACCAGGGGCTCGACTGCGTGATCGCAGGCGGCTCAGTCTTTGCCCAAGCTGCCGAGGTGCAGACGGTGCGCGCCCTAGTCTGCGCGCTCGCCAACCCGGCCGATACGGCGCAGGGCCTTATGCCGCTGCTCGCCTCGCCGATGTTTGCGCTCGGCGCCCAGGAGTTCCTGGCGCTGGCGACCAAGCTGGACGACCAGACGGGGGAGACCTCGCGCCGCAACATCGATATGGGCATCATGAGCGATTCCGATGTGCCGGGCCTGCAAGGCCTGCCGCTCGTGACGCGCGCCCGCGAGGTGTTGCGGTATGCGCTTCGTCGTGTGGGTCGCGATTCGTTCGCCGCCATAGCGCGCGACGTGGTCAACGCCTCCGGCTGGTTCGTGCGTCTGGCGCAGCGTGGCCCCGAGGGCAAGGCTATCGCCGCCAACGTGCTCAAGGCGCTCGACGCCGTGGCCGAGGCGGAGGCCGAGTTCGGCAACTCGCCGCGCTCCATCGCGCTCGCCTTCGACCGCTTCCTGGCGGGCAAGGAGGCGCCGGGCGCGCTCAACGAGGAGGGTGACGGCGCGGTACGCATCATGACCGTGCATGCATCCAAGGGTCTGGAGTATCCGGTCGTCGCGGTGTCCGAGTGTTTTGGCGTGCGCAAATCGTCCGGTGCGGCACAGATGGGCCGCGTCGACGGTGGGGCGCAAGTCGTGGCGCTGCCGGCTCGTTTTGATGGCGTTAAGCTTGCCGATGGGACCTTCGTGAAGGGCGATGACGTCAAAAAGCAGTTTGAACACGCGTTTAAGGGCAAGGGCACGTCACTGTGGTTGCCGCCAGAGCTCATGGAGGATGTCTGCGCGACGGGTTCTCCCGCCGAGGCATTTGCTCGCCTGCGCAACGACGACCTGCAGCTTTCGCTCGAGGAGCGGGCTCGTTTGCTCTATGTCGCCATGACGCGAGCGCGAGAGCTGGTGATCTTGGCGATGGATGCCGGCGTGAGCCGCGGCAAGCTGTGCGCGCCGACCTTCGACGTCGAGACCGATCTGACCTACGACGTGCTGCGCCGTATTCTGCCGACGGACGGCCTGGACATGCCACAGCTCGATGCCGACCGCCTGGTGTTCGACAGCTCCCAGCCGGGCGACTACGAGCTCATCTCGCTCGCGGACTTTACGTTTGGCGAGCAGGCGTTTGAGGCCAACGCTTCACTGGATGCCGAGGGTAGGCTCGTTCGCGGTGATGCGGAGGCGGAGGGTGCCGATGCTGCCGCCGATCGCCCGGTCGCGCCCGGCCCCGCCGACCCGTCGCCCGATTCGTTTGAACTCGTATATCCCCAGGCGGCGGGCGTGCGCATGGGCACGTGTCCGTTCCCGGCGCGTGATTCGTACAGCTATTCGTCGATTGCCGCGGCGCTGCATGCCGAGGCCGAAGACCGTGCCGCCGTGACGCGGGTGCCCATGGACGAGGCTGGCGACGATGCGGAGTCGGATGGTTCCGAGATGACGGATGCGGACGTGGCTGCTGTCGAGCCCGCCGGCAATCCCATGGCGCTGGGCTCGGCCTTCCATGCCGCCTGCCAGTGGCTGATCGAGATGGGTGCCGATACGCTGCCCGCTGAGCGTGCCGATGCGCTGGCGCGCCTGTGGTGCCTGACGCCGGATCAGCGCGAACGCTTCGACGTTGCCCTGGACCGCTGGCTCAAGTCGGCTGTTCGTGCCGACCTGCTCGCGTGGTCGTGCGTTCGCGCCGAGGTGCCGTTCTTTTCGCTGGGCTGCGAGGACGAGGACATCGCTCGCTACGGTGCATATGCCGAGGGCGCCATCGATGCGCTAGCGACCGACCCGGCGGATTCGTCGCGCGCGCTGGTCATCGACTACAAGACGGGCGGCACACCGGACGAGACGCCGGAACAGCTGCAGGAGAAGCACGCCCTGCAGGCGCGCGTCTACGCTGATGTTCTGCACAAGGCGGGCTTTGAGGTCGTGACCGTCAAGTTCGTCCGCGTGGAGCAGCCCGATCCAGCCATCTTCGTCGAACCCGCCGAACCTCAAGTAGTCACCTACAACTTCTAGCCCTCAATAACTTGCGGTGGAATACGGACTGTTTTGGCCAAAAAAGCCGCCAAACAGTCCGTATTTCACCGCAACTCAAGAGGAGCCGTGTTGGTTTGGCTAGGTTCGGGTGCTGTCCGTGCCGTGGGGTAAAATCGTTCAGTCAGAACACGAACCCGCATCGGAGCTCATCACATGGCATTCGTCCATCTGCACAATCACACTGTTTTCTCCATGCTCGACGGCGCAACCCGTATCCAGGATATGGTCAACCGTGCCGTTGAGCTTGGCATGCCCGCCGTGGCCATTACCGACCACGGCTACATGTATGGCGTGCCCGACCTAGCGCTGGCCTGTGACGCCGTCAACCACAACACGCCCGAGTACAAAACCTGGAGCCACGACAAGGCCTTCTTGGAAAAGGACCGTCGCGACGAGCTGGTGGAGCCCGATCCCGAGGCAAACCCACGCGAGCATGCCCAGTATGTGAAGGACATGGCCATGTGGGACGAGAAGGGCAACATCGACGAGCTCAAGCCACCTCTGGTCATCAAGCCCATCTTTGGCTGCGAGGTCTACTTTACGCCGGACGAGACCCTTGCCCGCGACCACAAGCCCGAGCTCTACCACATGATCCTTCTGGCTAAGGACCAGGAGGGCTACGTCAACCTGATGCAGACGGTCTCCGAGGCCGCCGTGCAGGGCTTTTACTACAAGCCGCGCGTGACGCTCGACAACCTGCGCCGCCACGCCAGGGGCATGATCTGCACCAGTGCCTGCATCGCGGGCATCATCCCCAAATACATCGACCACGGCGACATGGAAGGCGCCATCAAGTGGGCCGAGACCTTCCGCGACACCTTCGACCCCGGCGACTTCTACATCGAGATCCAGGAACACGGCATCACCACCGACAACGGCCTGACCGATGAGCAGATGGACCGCACGCTCATCGACATCGCCAAACAGGTGGGCGTCAAGGTCATCGCCACCAACGACTTCCATTACCTGCGCCGCGAGGACGCGCCCGTGCAGGACGTCATCATGTGCATCGGTATGAACGCCAAGGTCGACGACCCCAACCGCATGCGCATGACCGGCTCGGAGTTTTACATGAAGACCGAGGAGGAGATGCGGGCGATGTTCCCGTATTGCCCCGAGGCCTGCGACAACACGCTCGAGATCGCCGACAAGTGCTACGTCGAGCTGGACTGGGACTCCATCATCCTGCCGCGCTTCCCGCTGCTCGATCCCGGCGAGACGCACGAGAGCCAGTTCCGCCGCGAGTGCGAGAAGGGCCTGCGCCAGCACTATGGTGACGACTGGGCCACGCGCGAGATCGGCGGCGTCAACATCAAAGAGCGCTTTGAGTACGAATACAAGGTCATTTGCGACAAGGGCTTTGCCGCCTACTTCCTCATCGTTGCCGAGTACGTGCAATGGGCCAAGGACAACGGCATCGGCGTCGGCCCCGGCCGTGGTTCGGCCGCCGGCGCTATCGTCGCCTACGCCATGAACATCACCGCGTTCGACCCGCTCGAGAACGGCCTGATGTTCGAGAGGTTCCTGTCCCCGCAGCGTACCGAGATGCCCGATATCGATATGGACTTCGACGATGAGCGGCGCCTCGAGGTCGTGGAGCACGTTCGCCAGCTCTACGGCCCCGAGAAGGTCACCCACGTCATCACCTACTCGACCATCAAGGCCAAGCAGGCCATCAACGACGCCGCGCGCGTCCTGGACTACCCGGTCTACATGGGTCAGCGCCTGTCCAAGATGGTCTCGAGCGACCCCAAGGTCAAGCTCAAGCAGGTGCTCGAAAAGCAACCCGGCAAAGAGGATCTGTTTAACCCCGACTTTGCCGAGGCCTATAAAAAGGACGACGACGCACGCCGCATCATCGACACGGCGCTCTCGATTGAGGGTCTCACTCGTGGCGAGGGCGTGCACGCGTGCGCCGTTCTGATCTGCCGCGACCCCGTCAACGAGCACGTGCCCACCAAGCTCGACACCAAGGGCGGCGTCGAGATTACCCAGTACGAGGGTCATACCGTCGCCGACATGGGCCTGCTCAAGATGGACTTCTTGGGCCTGCGCACGCTCACGGTTATCTCCAAGGCCAAGGCCAACATTAAGAAGAACTTCGGCATCGACATCAAAGAGGAAGAGATTCCCTTTGACGACCCCGAGATCTTTAAGCTCATGGGCTCCGGCCACACCGCCGGCGTCTTCCAGGTCGAGTCCGCCGGCATGACGGCCACGATCAAGAACATGAAGCCCACCGAGTACAAGCACGTCGTGGCATTGATCGCTCTGTACCGCCCGGGCCCGCTGGGCGCCGGCATGGTTTCGTCCTACATCAACCGTATGAACGGCAAGGAGCCGGCCGTCTCCTACGACGACCGCCTGGACGACATCCTGGGCGAAACCTACGGCACCATGGTCTACCAGGAGCAGGTTATGCTCATCTCCGTCGAGATGTGCGGCTTCTCCAAGGGCGAATCGGACTCGCGTATCCGTAAGCCCGTGGCTAAGAAAAAGATCAAGCTGCTCACGTCGACGGTGCTCCACTGGGAGGATGGCTCGGACGAGACCACCTACGACCACTGGATGAACGGCGCCATCAAGAACAACTACACGCGCGAGGTCGCCCAGAAGATTTGGGACGATGTTCTCGAGTTCGCGTCCTACGCCTTTAACAAGTCGCACTCTGCCGGCTACGCCATTCTGGTTATGCAGACGGCGTGGCTCAAGGCGCACTATCCGCACGAGTACATGGCGGCCGTTCTGACGTCCTATACGGGCAAGACCGACAAGATCGTGCACTACGTCTCGGCATGCCGTCACGACGGCATCCCCGTGCTTTCGCCAGATGTCAATGAGTCCGGTACCGAGTTCACGGCTACCAAGGAGGGCGTGCGCTTTGGTCTGGCCGGCATCCGCGGCGTGGGCACCGGCGTGGCGCAGGCGATTATCGCCGAGCGCGAGGCGGGCGGCCCGTTTAAGACACTGCACGACTTTGTCGAGCGCGTGGACTCGAGCCAGGCAAACCGCCGTGTGATCGAATCGCTGATCAAGGCAGGCGCCTTCGACTCCACGGGGTATCCGCGTCGCCAGATGATGCACTTTGTGGATAAGAACAACCCCGAGAACATCATCGATGCCGCCGTGAAGCGTCAAAAGGATCGTGCGAGCGGCCAGACGTCGTTCTTTGACATGTTTGGTGATGTTGAGGGCTCGGGCTTTGAGGTCAGCGTGCCCGATCCGGACGGCCAGGAGTGGGACCGTCACCTTAAGCTGAGCCAGGAGAAGGAGGTTCTGGGCATCTATGTCTCGGACCACCCGCTGCGCCCGTTTGAGTATGCGCTCAGCAAAGCGCGCGACTTCTCGTTCTCGCAGATCGATACCGGCTACGAGGTGCAAAACCCCACGGGCGGCACCATCAACCAGGAGATTCCCGAGGGCAAGGCGCTATGGTGGGCCGGTATGGTCTCGAGCGTATCCAAGCGCGTGACCAAAAACGGCGACCCCATGGGCATCGTGCAGCTCGAGGACATGGAAGGCGAGGCCACGGTCGTGGTGTTCCCCAAGACCTATAAGGAGGCCGAGGGGTATCTGTATGGCGAGGTCGATCCCGAGACCGGTGCGCAGCTGTCCGATGCGTTTGTGCGCATTAAGGGTAAGCTCGAGCGCTCGGACCGCGGCGACCAGATCATCGCGCAGGAGATCGTGCCGCTGGAGCTTAGCGAGGAGAACAACAAACCCAAGGTGTTTGAGGTCATGGTGCCCAACAGCCGCTTTAGCCAGGGCAATATGGCGCGTCTGGCCACGGTGCTCACCACTAACCCGGGCGGCGACCGCGTGGAGATCTTTATCGAGCAGGTGGACGGGCGCGTGCTGCGCGCCGAGGTGCCTGCCAAGGTCAACGCGCGCTCGATTCCGCTGCTGGCCGAGGCCAAGGCCATTGTGGGTAACCAGGGCAGAGTGACGGTGATCTAAGGTTGCCTTTGCCGGGGTAGCTAATTTGGGACGGGGCTATTTTAGCTACCCTTTGACTGACGGCGAATGAGTCGGGGTCGGAATGCGTCTCAACCGACATATGGGGGTAGCTAAAATAGCCCCGTCCCAAATTAGCTACCCTGTGTGGATTGGAGGAAGTGATGGCACGGGGGACGTTTGTGCAGGCGCTTCGCAAAGAGGCGGCGTTGAGCGGCACCTTTATGAAGGGGCGCTCGCTCATGCTCAATGGCGCCGTGCTGTCGATTGAGGACAGCGGCTCACGCTTCTCCAAAAACGTGACGGTCGAGGGCTCGGTGCGCGGCTCGCGCGGCGACCTGTACAAGACGCACGTGGCGCTCGACATGGACGAGCACGAGGTTGTCGACTACGACTGCGATTGCCCGGCCGCCTTTCGCTATTCCGGCATGTGCAAACACGCTATCGCCACGGCGTTGGCGTATCTGGATGCCAGTGGCGCCGAGCCCGTCGAGGGCTTGCGCACGCCGGTTCGCACGGCTACGGTACCGCCCGCACAATCCAAGCAGTCCGCCCACCCCGCGCCCACCGCATCCGCGGTCAACCCTAACTTTCCCTTCCCGGCGCCCGTTCCCACGAGCCCGAGCCTTATGGCGGCGCTCTCCGATCTGTCGGAAGCGCGCATGGACGAGCTTGTGGTCATGCGTCGCAAGCTCGCCGGCGCCATTGATCCCGATGCTCCCAAAGCGGTGCTGGAGCCCTCGTTGGTGCCGTACTACAATCCGCTGTTTGGCGAGCGCTTTAGCTGGGCGCTCGAGTTTCGCATCCGCTGCGGTTCGGTGTCCTATGTGGTTAAGGATATCGACGGCATGGCCGATGCCTATGTGCGCGGCGGCACATTTTCTTACGGCAAGAAGCTTACGTTTGCCCATGTGCCCGAGGCCTTCGATGATGTGTCGACAAAGTTGCTCGACCTTGTCACGATGACGGTTGCCTACCTGAGCGACATCACGAGTTCGCGCTCGGCATCGTATGACTTTGCCCGCAGCGGTTTTGTCGCCGAGCGTCAGTTGCCGCTATCCGAGTATTCCATCGTGTCCGTGCTGGACCTGCTGCGCGGTAGGACCATTTCCTTTGAGCCTGCCTGGTCGCGGGGGACGACGACGCATCGCTCCTACGAGGTGGCGGTCGAGCCGTCGCCGCAGGGAGAGGACGAAGCCCCGACTTGTCGCCCACCGCTCCTCGCCGCAAAGATTGCTCCGGCGGCGGGAGGTAGCTATGACCTGCGCCTGCCGGCCGATATGTATTGCTTCGCCTCGGACAACGTTGCCTACCTGGTCGACACACGCCGCGCGCGCCGTACCGACGCGGCGTTTGCCCAACACGCGGCGTCGTTCCTGTCGCGCTTGTTGCCCTGTCGCACGCCGGCCCATATCGCTGCCGACCAGGTGGGCGAGTTCTGCCGCATGGCGCTGCCGATCTTGCGCGACTACACGGACCTGACCGCTCCCGCCGCCCTTGATGCCGTGGCACCCGAGGCGAGCTTCCATTTTGAGATTGGCGTCGACGATGGGCTTGTGACCTGCAAAATTACGGTTACCTACGGCGACTGGTCGGCAGATCTCTTTAGCCTGGGTGCTCCGGGCAGCCCCTTCGAAGATCAACGCCCCGGCGTTCCGCCCCGCGATGCGGTGGCGGAGTTTCGCGTTATGGACACGGCGGCCCTGTACTTCGATTTCTACGAGGGCGGCCTGGCGTTTGAGGAGCGCGATGACGAGAGCCTGTTCCACTTGCTGACCGAGGGCCTGTCTGCCCTGTCCGAGTTGGGCGAGGTTATGCTCAGCGACCGCCTGCGCCAGATCTCGGTCCGCCCTGCGCCCAAGCTCTCGGTACACGCGACCGTCAAAAGCAACCTGCTCGACGTCGAACTGGGTGCGAGTGGGCTTTCGGCGGCCGACCTTGCCATCTATCTCGATTCGTATAAGCGCCACCAGACGTTCGCACGCCTTACGTCCGGTGACATCATTCGCCTGGACGAGGGCGCCCGAGCCGCGTTTGGCCTCGCCGAGAACCTGGGTGTCGATGCTGTCGACCTGCTCGATGGCGTGTCGCTTCCCGCGTCGAGTACCCTGTTCGTCGACAGCATGCTCGCACGCACGCCGGCGCTCGAGGCCGATCGCGACGCCGCGTTCCGTCGTACCGTCGAGCGCCTGGACACGCTCGGCAAGATGGACTTTACGGTGCCCGCCTCGCTCAAGGCCACGCTGCGCGGCTATCAGGTCGACGGCTATCGGTGGCTCGGCTCGCTCGAACACCTAGGTCTCGGCGGCATCTTGGCCGACGACATGGGCCTGGGCAAAACGCTCCAGATGATCGCGCATATCCTGGCGCGCGTGGAGGCGGGGGACACCAAGCCCACGCTCGTGGTATGCCCGGCCTCACTCGTGTACAACTGGACTGCCGAGCTGGAGCGCTTTGCGCCCTCGCTCGATGTGTGCGCCATCGTGGGCGCCAAGGCGCAGCGCCGCGTGCAGATTGCCGGCGTGGCAGAGCATAACGTGGTCGTGACGTCGTATGACCTTATGCGCCGCGATATCGACGAGTACGCCGGGCAGGATTTTGCCCGCGTGGTGCTCGACGAGGCCCAGTACATTAAAAACCCGCTCACCCAGGTGGCACGCGCCGCAAAGCGCCTGCCGGCCGGCGTGCGCTTTGCCCTGACGGGCACGCCCATCGAAAATCGCCTATCCGAGCTCTGGAGCATCTTCGACTTTTTGATGCCGGGCCTGCTGGGCACGCGCGAGTCGTTTGCCAAGCGCTTTGAGAGTCCCGTCGAGCATGCCGAGGGCGACAGTGCCGCCCGCCTGCAAGCGCTCGTGTCGCCGTTTGTGCTGCGTCGCGTAAAGGAAGACGTGGTGGCCGACCTGCCCGAGAAGATCGAGGATACGGTCATGGCGCAGCTCACCGGCGAGCAGCGCAAGCTCTACCTGGCCAACCAGGACCGCATCGCCCAGCAGGTGCAGCATCGCGAAGCATCCGAGTTTAAGAAAGACAAACTCAAGGTGCTCGCCGAGCTCACTAAGCTGCGCCAGATCTGCTGCGACCCGCGTCTACACTACGAGGATTACAAGGCGGGGAGCGCCAAACTCGATACGTGCATGGAGCTCGTGCACGGCGCACTCGACGGCGGGCATCGCATCCTGTTGTTCAGCCAGTTTACGGGCATGCTCGATATTATCGGTAAGCGCTTGGCCAAGGAGGACATCGCTTTCCTTAAGCTCACGGGCGCTTCGTCTAAGGAGAGCCGCGCCAAGATGGTCGCACAGTTCCAAGCGGGCGAGGTTCCGGTCTTTTTGATTTCGCTCAAGGCGGGCGGCGTGGGCCTTAACCTGACGGCGGCCGACGTGGTCATTCACTACGACCCGTGGTGGAACGTGGCCGCACAGGATCAGGCGACCGACCGCGCGCATCGTATTGGCCAGCAACACACCGTGACCGTGTACAAGCTCATCGCCAAGGACACGATCGAGGAACGCATTATGCAGATGCAGGAGTCCAAGCGCGATCTGGTCAACAGCGTGCTCGGCGGCGACGGCATCTCGTCGGCGCTGTTTACCCGCGAAGATGTTCTGGCACTGCTCGGCGGCGACGGGCGCTAGCTGCGCGCGGGGTGGGATTGCTGGAGTGGGCAGGACGGTCGACGCATTTTGGCCCGACCGCTTGCCTGATCTGTTATGTGTTCATTTGCTATGCCGTGGATGGTTTGTCTGCATTTGGGCATAAGAACCATCAGGAATATTGGCACATCAGCAAAGGAGAACATCATGGCGAAATTCTTTAAGGACCCCGACGGTAAGCTCATCGCCGCTCTCGGCAACGACGTTGCAACCCCTGCCGGCTGCACGGAGCTGACCGCGAACACCGAGGACGCGGCGCACGAGAAGCACGTGCCCGTCGTCGAGACCGAGCGTGACGGTCACGTGATTCGCGCACGCGTTGGCTCGACGGAGCACCCCATGCTGCCCGAGCACTACATCGAGTGGATTGCCCTTGAGGCCGAAGGCCGCCTGGAGGTCCATTACCTTGAGCCCGGCATGAAGCCCGCGACGTTTTTTGCCGGCGGCTCCAAGACCGGTACCGTCTATGCCTATTGCAACCTGCATGGGCTGTGGTCCGCGACGTTCTAGGAGCGCGCCCCCGCTCGGGGTATCATAGCTAGCATATGCACATGCGAGCGCCGGCTGCATTATGCGGCCGGCGCTTTTACTACGACAACGACGGTTTACGACGGAAAGGGCTGAGCCATGAAGCTCGCACTTGCACAGATCGATATGCGCCTGGGTGATATTGAGGGCATTTGCGGCCGCATCGAGGACCAGGCGCGCCTGGCTCATGAGCGCGGCGCGCGCGTGCTGTGCGTGCCGGCTCCGCTCTTTATGGGAGCCCTGCCCGGCGGCCTGGTGGGCGCTGCCGATTTTGAGCACGATATGCTGACGGGCCTGACGGGTGTTGCCGAGCGTATCCAAGAACTCGATATGATCTGCATCGTGCCCGCGGCGGTTTCGTTTGAGGGTCAGCCGCTGCTCGACTACATGATGCTCAAGGACGGTCATGTGGTGCCGGCGCGTTCGAGCATTGCCCTGCAGCGTGGCGAGAACAACGACACGCGTTGGGCGCCGCCGGTGTTCGACGTGGACGGCGTGCGCATCGCCGTGATCTTCGACTTGGACCGCGAACTCGAGATGTTGCCGACCGGTGTCGACCTCATTGCGTATTTCCAATTCAATGCGTTTGACATGACCGACCGCGAGACTGCCGCCATTGCCGCCGTTCGCAGCGGCGCCTACCGCAAGATCGCATCCAAGCGCAGCGTGTGGTTTGCCTGCATAGCGCCGGTCGGTGCCTATGACGAGTCGGTGTATACCGGCGGTTCGTTTGTGCTCGACGACTGCGGTCGCGCGGTGGCCCAGGCGCCGTGTTTTGAGGAGAGCCTGCTGGTTCAGGAGATTCAGCGCGGCGTGATGCTCGATGCCCTGGAAGATCACGAACTGCCCGAGTTCCGTTCCGAGGAGTGGCTGTGGCAGGCGCTGGTGCTCGCCGTGCGCGACAACGCCCGAGCCCACGGTGCGTCGCGTGCTGTGGTGGCACTCGAGGGTGACTTGCCGTCGTCCCTGCTGGCGGCGCTGGCCGTCGACGCTCTGGGCCCGCGTAATGTGATTGGCCTGGTGCTGGGGCGCAACCGTATTTTTACGCCGGCGCAGGAAGAGGCCGAGGCTGCCCGCTGTGCCGCCGTCCGCGCCATCGCCGAGCGTCTGCACATTCGCACTGTCGAGCGCGATGCACCGGATGCGGCGCGTGTGCTCGATCGCGACGTGTCGGCGGGCGATGCCGAGCGCCTGCGCTCGCGCACGCTGGGCCTCATGCTGGAGGACACGGCGCTCGAGCTGGGTGCGATGGCGCTGAGCCCGCTTTCCAAGACCGAGTACGCGCTGGCGGCGCCGGCGCTTTGCGGCGGCTATCAGGGCGATTACGCGCCTTTTGGCGATGTGTACCTGTCGACGCTTGAGTTTGTGGCGCGTGTGCGCAACCGCACGTCTGCCGTGGTGCCCCAAGAGCTCGTGACGCTCAATGCGGTGGAAGATTGTATGGAGCGAGTGCTGGCGCAGGCGCTCTCGACGCTTGACGGTCCGGTCGATATGCTCGACCGCGCGGCACAGTTGCTCGGCGGGCTTGAGCCGGGTGAGGTCGATGGTGCGCTCGAGGCGCACGTGGACCGCAATCGATCTTTCGACGACATCCCGATGGCCGCTGGCAAGCCTGAGGCCTGCTCGCTGCTGCTGATGCTCGTTCGACAGGGTGAGGCTGCCCGCCGCATGTTGCCGACGGCACCGATCGTCTCATCCCGCTCGTTTGCCGAGCGCTCTTGGCCGTACATGCTCGCGTGGTCCGACCTGGGGCTTAACGGCAAGGAGCGTATGTCGGTCGATTCGCTGGCGCGCGCCGAGGTGCGCCGTTTTGCTGACGAGGATACGAGTGAGCGTATGCGCGGCGAGATGATGGGCATACTGGGCGAGCTACTGGGTATTTCGCCCGAGCAGATGGAGGAGCTGCGCTCTGAGGACGGTCAGCGTCGTTTGCATGAGGGAATGAAGAAGTTCGAGGGCGAGGTTCAGGACGCCATCGATAAGATGATGGGCGGTCAGGGCGGCTCGCAAGGTGGTCCCCAGGGTGGCCCGATGCCGCATCCGCCGGTTGATCCCCGACAGTTCCCATTCTTCTCGCAGAACTAAACTGGGGATGGGGCCAAGGTTACGCGGTTTTGCCAAACCGCGTAACGAGTCGACGCTGCGCGAGCCCCTGCCGGGTAATCTGCCGCTCAAACCGTCGCTTGCGTACAGAAGTACGCGGCGCTCCTCTTTCGCGACACCTTGCCACGGCAGGGACTCGCTCGCTGACTTATGCTCAACCTATGGTTCAACCTTGCTTGCTAGATGCGGCCGTTGTTGTGTTATTCTAGAACAGACGTTCGTGAATGATGCGCGAGGCCTTGCCTTGCGCCGTGCTTTTGGCGAGGGGAGGTCGGCTTGGTTATCTTGGGTATCGACCCTGGTTTGGCCCATACGGGTTGGGGGATTATCGAGGAGCGGCGTGGCGAGGTTCGCTGTCGTGCCTATGGCTGCATCGAGACCAGTGCCGGAAGTCCGCTCGCGGTGCGCCTGTCGCATATCGCCCGCGATCTTAAGGATGTCGTCGAGCGCTATCGCCCCGATACCGCGGCTGTCGAGAGCATCTACTTTGGCGCCAACGTCCGCTCGGCCATCCCCACGGCGCATGCCCGCGGTGCTGCGCTCGTGGCGCTTTCGGAGTGCGCGCTCGAGATTGGCGAGTACACGCCCATGCAGATCAAACAGGCTGTGGTGGGCACCGGTGCCGCGGACAAACGGCAGGTCGCCTATATGGTGCGTACGCTCACGCAGCTCGATCACGACCCGCATCCCGACCATGCCGCCGATGCCCTGGCTTGCGCCATCTGCCACGTAAACCTCAGCCGCACCCGGGCGCTTACCGGCGGCGAGTTCTATCAACAGAGAGGAACCGGATACTGATGATTTCCCAGCTCCACGGAACGCTTGTCGAGGCCACGATGAGCTCTGCTGTCGTCGATGTGTCGGGCGTTGGCTTTGAGCTCGGCATCTCGGGCAGCACTGCGGCCACGTTGCCGACGCCCGGCGGCGAGGTCCGCCTCTACACGCGTATGCAGGTGCGCGAGGACGCCATGACACTTTTCGGTTTTTCCTCCAAGGACGAGCGCACGATGTTTGACAGGCTCGTGTCCGTCTCGGGCGTCGGTCCGCGCCTGGCGCTTGCCGTGCTTTCCACCTATACCGTGGGACAGCTGTATTCGCTGGTGATGGCCGAGGACGACAAGGGCATGGCCAAGGTTCCCGGTGTAGGCAAAAAGACCGCGCAGCGTCTGATCCTGGAGCTCAAGAGCACCTTTGCCAAGGACAAGGGCTTTATGCCGGTCGATGTGATTCCCGGCCAGGTTGCGATGCCCGTGCCCGCCGCCGCTCCCTCGGCCATCGACGATGCCCGCGCGGCGCTCCTCTCCATGGGCTTTAGCCCGCAGGAGACCGATGTTGCCCTGAGCGGGTATGATGGGCAGAATATGCGTGTCGAGGATCTGCTCGGCGCGGCGCTTAAGCGACTTGGAATGGATGCGTGATGTGGGAAGCCGATGACTCTCAGGACCTGTGGGCGACGCCCGGCAACTCGCCGGCGGCATCCATGGCGCACGGTGAGCGCATGGTGGGCTCGGAGCTGACGCCCGAGGACCTCGATGTCGATCGTACCCTGCGTCCCCAGCGCTTGGATGACTACTGCGGTCAGGAGCATATCAAGCAGAGCCTTCGCGTGCTGATTGAGGCCGCGCAGAGCCGCGGCGAGACGCTCGACCACGTGATCTTCTCGGGCCCTCCGGGTCTGGGCAAGACCACGCTGGCTACGGTTATCGCCAACGAGCTGGGCGCTCAGATTAAGACGACGAGCGGTCCGGCCATCGCGCGCACCGGCGACCTGGCGGCCATTCTGACTAACCTGCAACCGGGTGACGTGCTGTTTATCGACGAGATCCACCGCCTCAACCGTTCGGTCGAGGAAGTTCTGTATCCCGCGATGGAGGACTTTGCGCTCGATATCGTGATCGGCAAGGGTCCGGCTGCGCGCTCGATTCGCTTGGATATTCCCAAGTTTACGTTGGTGGCGGCCACGACCCGTTCGGGCATGTTGACCGGCCCGTTGCGCGACCGCTTTGGCATTTCATATCGCCTGGACTACTACACGGTCGAGGAGCTCGCCCAGATTGTGACGCGCTCGGCGACTATCTTGGGCGTGACGATCGACCATCCCAGTGCGCTCGAGATCGGCTCGCGTTCGCGCGGCACGCCACGCCTTGCCAATCGCCTGCTCAAGCGCGTGCGCGATTACGCGCAGGTGCGCGGCAACGGCCCTATCGAGCTCGATATCTGCCGTCAGGCGCTCGAGTTTTTCGAGATCGACGAGCTTGGCTTGGACTGGATGGATATTCGCATTTTGGAGACACTCGCCAAGACGTTCTCCGGCCGTGCCGTTGGCTTGACCACGCTTGCCAGCGCGGTGGGCGAGGACCCGGGTACGCTTGAGGATGTCTATGAGCCGTATCTGCTGCAGTGCGGGTTGATGATTCGTACGCCGCAGGGCCGTCAGGCAACCCTTCGCACCTTTGAGCATTTGGGAATTGAGCCGACCGTTTAGGATGGGTTTGTAGGCTATCGCTGGGCATTGGGTAAACATATCGCCGTTCGTCGGTTACGGGTGTTTTACTGTTGCGCGCCCGTGCTATGCTGGATTGGTCTTTTTCTCATCCGGTAACGAAAGGACCGCCCATGCCTACTGACATCGAAATCGCACGTTCTGTTACGCCGCTGCCTATTACCGAGGTGGCCAAGAACGCCGGCGTCGACGTTAAGCATCTGATTCCGTACGGCTTTGACAAGGCAAAGGTCGACTATTCCCTGCTCAACGAGCCGACCGATCACCAGGCCAAGCTTGTCCTCGTGACCGCCATCAACCCCACGCCTGCGGGCGAGGGCAAGACCACTACGACCATCGGTCTGGCCGATGGCCTGCGCCGTCGCGGCGTCAAGAGCGCTGTGGCCCTGCGTGAGCCTTCGCTCGGCCCTGTCTTTGGCGTCAAGGGTGGCGCTGCCGGTGGCGGCTGGGCGCAGGTCATCCCCATGGAGGACATCAACCTGCACTTTACCGGCGACTTCCATGCTATTGGCGCCGCCAATAACCTGCTGGCCGCCATGCTCGACAACCATATTCAGCAAGGCAACCAGCTCGGTATCGATGTTAAACGTATCACTTGGAAGCGCGTCGTCGAT
Organism: uncultured Collinsella sp.; assembly: GCA_900542155.1. Classification (GTDB taxonomy): domain Bacteria; phylum Actinomycetota; class Coriobacteriia; order Coriobacteriales; family Coriobacteriaceae; genus Collinsella. Next base: position 11,727 of record UQMD01000001.1, on the reverse strand, counting down.
ATAAACGACCGTCAGCTGCGCCACGTCATCGACGGCATTGGCGGTAAGGCCCAGGGTGTGCCGCGCGAGGACGGCTTCGATATCACCGTCGCCTCAGAGGTCATGGCAATTCTGTGCCTGTCTACGAGCATCAGCGACCTCAAGGAGCGCCTGGGCGAGATCGTCGTCGGCTACAGCTTTGCCGGCGAGCCCGTCCGCGCACGCGACCTTAAGGCCCAGGGAGCTATGGCCGCACTGCTCAAGGATGCGCTCAAGCCCAATCTGGTGCAGACGCTCGAGGGTACGCCCGCGTTTGTCCACGGCGGTCCCTTCGCCAATATCGCCCACGGCTGCAACTCCATCATGGCCACGCGTATGGCTATGCGTTTTGGCGATGTCGCCATTACCGAGGCCGGCTTTGGTGCCGATCTGGGTGCCGAGAAATTCCTGGACATCAAGTGCCGCATGACGGGCGTTCGTCCCAACGCCGTCGTGGTCGTCGCGACCGCTCGCGCCCTTAAGTACAACGGCGGTGTTGCCAAGGCCGACCTCAACGAGGAGAACCTCGAGGCCCTCAAGGCCGGCATGCCCAACCTGCTGCGCCACGTCGACAACATCCAGAACGTCTACGGTCTGCCCTGTGTGGTCGCCATCAACCGCTTCCCGACGGACACCGAGGCCGAGCTTGCGCTCATCGAGTCCGAGTGCCAGAAGCTGGGTGTCAACGTGAAGCTGTCCGAAGTTTGGGCCAAGGGCGGCGAGGGCGCGCTCGATCTGGCCGATGAGGTCATGCGCCTGATTGAGCAGCCGAGCGAGCTCAAGTTTGCCTACGAGGACGGTGCCGATGTGGCCGACGCCCTGGAGGCTGTCGCCACTAAGGTCTACCGCGCCGATGGCGTCGACTTTACGCCGGCTGCCAAGCGCCAGCTCGCCGAGCTGCGCGAGAACGGCTTTGGCAACCTGCCGGTGTGCGTTGCCAAGACCCAGTACAGCTTTAGCGACAACGCCAAGGCGCTGGGCGCTCCTGAGGGCTTCCGCATCACGGTGCGCGAGCTCAAGGTTTCCGCCGGTGCCCACTTTGTGGTCGCGCTGACCGGCAGCGTTCTGACCATGCCGGGTCTGCCCAAGGTTCCCGCGGCCGAGAACATCGACGTCGACAACGACGGCAACATCACCGGCCTGTTCTAAGCCTGCCGCGCATAGCCGCTTGCCCGCCCCACCGCGCCTACCAAGGCCCGGCGGGGCTTTTGTTTCTGGACGCGCTTGTCTTGTAGATACCGACGGGCTTTGCCCATCATAGGCTTTTGCGCGGGTAGAATGCATGGATAACTTGATGCTTACAGGCGACGGAAAGGAATCGCTGCATGGATCAGGACAAGACAACCGTGATGGACGGGTACGGCTCCGCGCAGGCTGGCGATAGCGCCGATGCGACCCGCGTTGTTCCCAACCCCGGCTATACCGACCCCGCCGCGACGCAGCCTTCTGCCGAGCCCACCCGGGTTATGGACTATGGCGACACGGCGCAGGATTCTTACGCTGCATCTTCGCATGGCCCCTATGGCAACGCAGCTCCGGACCCGTTTGATTACGCGCCGCAGGATTCTTATGCCGCCTCGACGCCGAATCCCTATGATGACCTGCCGCAGAATCCCATTTCGCAGCCTCAGCAGACGACGTATATGCCTCGCACGGCGCAGCCTCGCTACGGGTCGCGGGAGCCGTATCGCGAGTACCCCAAGTCGATTCCGCAATATGGCGAGGACGAGGAGAAGAAGCCGTCGCGTTCGTCGAGCGTGATCAAGAAGATCCTCATTGTGCTGGCGATCTTTTTTGCCCTCTCGATTGTGTTCGCCATTGTGTCGGGCATGCTCAACAAGCGAGGTGCTACAACCAGCACGACGGCCGAGCAGACAGAGGTCGCCCAGGTGGGTGCAGTAGAGCTGGGCGATATCCCGGGACAGTACTGGTCCAACGCCAAAAAGATTCTCAAGTCGCGCGGCGCTGATCTTTCGAATGCCGTGGTTCTGACTGATGATGGCTCAACGCCCGTCGTCGATGCCAACTGGGTCGTTACTTCTGCCTACTATAACGACAACGGTAACCTTGAAATTCAACTCACGCATAAGAACAGCTCGGGCAACTCGTCCGACGGCCAAAGCGGCACCGACAGCTCGAGCTCCAACATGCTGGAGGACCTGAGCAACAAGGCGCAGGAATTGGGAGACAAGGCGCAAGAGCTGGGCGATACGACACAAAACCTGGGCGATACCGCGCAGAACTTGGGAGACATGGCGACAGATGCCTGGAACGCCCTACAAAACGGCATTTTGGGTGCACAGGGAAACTAGCGGCCGAGCGGAGCGGGGTTACAGCTGCTCTGCCGGACGCTCGGGCGAGCTAAAGCCCGAGTCAAATGTGACGACGCACGAGACATCGGGCCGGCGCTCGTGCACGATGCGCGTGACGAGCTCCAGCAGCTCCTCGTCGGATATGTCAAAGCCGTCGGGACGCACCAGGTCAAACGAAACGAACCCGTCGTGCTCGTGCAGGTCGTGGATGGAGAGCGCGGGATCGATCTGCATGACGCCGCGCTTGACCCAGCCGCGCAGGTCGTCACCTGTGGTGGCGATGGGGTCGCAGTGCAGCGTGATGTCGATGCCCATCTGGCGCTTGATGTCGTGCTCGATGGTGTCCAGGATCTCGTGGTGCTCAAACGCGTCGCCCTCGCCGGGCATCTCCACGTGGGCGCTGGCAAACTGGCGGCCGGGACCGTAGTCGTGCACCATGAGGTCGTGCGTGCCCAGGACCTGCGGATACGACATGATCTTGTTGCGAATCGCTTGAACAAGCTTAGGGCTGGGTGCCTGTCCCAACAGTGGACTGATGGCGTCGCGCACGAGGCCCATGCCGCTGATGCAGATGAAGATGCCCACGCCCAGGCCTGCCCAGCCATCGAGGTCAAAGCCGGTCGTTTGCGAAATAAGTGCTGCCGTCAAGACCGCGCCCGAGGTGATGACATCGTTTTTGGAGTCCTGTGCTGTGGCGATGAGCGTCTCGGAATCGATTCGGTTGCCCAGTGCGCGGTTGAACGCGGCCATCCAGAGCTTAACGAGCATGGACAAGACGAGGGCGGCTAAGGAGAGCACCGAATATGCGGTGGGGGAAGGCTTGATGATCTTAGTGACCGACTCGAGGATCAGGTTGATGCCGACGGCGCAAACCAGGACGGCGACGAATAGGCCGGCTAGGTACTCATAGCGGCCGTGGCCATAGGGGTGACCTTCGTCTGCCGGGCGGCTGGCAAGGCGGAACCCAAGCAGGCTCACGATGTTGCTCGAGGCATCGGAGAGGTTGTTGAAAGCGTCGGCGATGAGGGAGACGGAACCGGCGAGCAGGCCCGCGATGCCCTTGGCCAGGCACAGGGTGATGTTGAGGCCAATGCAGATGAGGCTTGCGGCAAAGCCCGCGTTGGTGCGGGTGCCGGCATCGACCGGCTCGCCCTCGCTGCCGGGAACAAGTTTATGTACCAGTCGATGAACAAATAGCATGGCGATCGTCCTCACAATCATGTTTAAGGGGATAGTGTAGCTCGCGCGGGGGCGCCGTGCACCGATGATCAGAAAATGCAGCAATAGTCTGCCGGTGCTAACGAGCGAGTCTTCTCGTCTGCCTGGGTGGTCCATTTTGGGCCACATGGGTATGGGCATGTGACTGTTTACTCGACATACTTAATGTCGACAGCCCCTGTGCAAAGGAGGACGTTTCCATGGATGAGATGTTTGCTATTAAATGCCAAAACTGCGGCGGCCCCATGTACTCACACCAGGCTAAGCGCAGCTTTGAGTGCGCCTATTGCGGTGCGGTCATTCCGTGGCAGGCCGATGCGGGGGAGCCCAAAAGCGCCTTGGGCATTCGCCATGCGCCGCTGACGGTTGTCGATGGGCTGCTTAAGCTCACGCACGTCTCGCAGCTCGAGCGCCCGGAGGACCCGGACTGGTATTTCTTTAATTCGCACTGGCGCAATCAGTCGGTCCTGGAACATCTGCTGTGGGAGGATCGCGGCACGGCGCAGGAGTTCCAAGATGCCACGCATGTGAGTATTCCTTGCCCCTTCTGCGGAGCGTCCTTTGAGGGTGAGTCAACCCAGCGCGTGTTTGAGTGCCCTTCGTGCGGCAATAAAATCGGTGTCGCTGACCTGCTCAAGCCGGGGACGTTTAGCAAGCGTCTGACCATGGGCGTTGGTGCGGAATATGTGCCCGAGCAGGGTATTCCCTGCGAGATAACGCCGCAGCAGGCGCGTGCCAATGCGCTTGAGCTGGTACGCCAATACCCAGATGCCTTTGCCGGCCACGATGTGGAAGATGCGATCCAAAACGATATGATGCTCTTCTACTTCCCCATGGCACTTGCGGATCTTCGCATGATGGCGTCCTTCCCGGGCAAGGGCCTGAACAAGGAAACCCTGGTGTACTACGAGGTGCTCGACTGGGCATATCCCAGGGCAAACTACCTGGACGTTCGCCTTATGGGCATTCTGGAGCCGTGGGACTTTGCCAAGGTTGGGCCGTTTGACCCGGCCATGCAAGAAGGCGACTTCCGGATTGTCTCCGTCGATGCGTCCACCAAGGACCAGGTGGTCATTGACAAGCTGGCGCTCGACATTGCCGGCAACGATGCCGAGGCGATGCTGGGGCTCAATAAAAAGAGCATCCGCGCCTGGGCGCGCAAGGCCCGCAAGCATAAGGACGGCCTGGTGATGGTGCCGGTCTACTTTGTCGATCGCCCGGCGTCGGATAGCCGCGACGGCGAGCAGGTGCGCATTGCCGTGAACGGCCAGACGGGTCGCGCGGCCGCGGTAGCGTTTAGCGACAAGCGCGAGACGCATGTGGTGGCACCGCTCAATCCCAACGTGATACTGTCGAGCGAAAGCACCGTGCACGCCACACCCATCGAGGTCAAATACGTTAAATCGCCCTTCCTATACCAGATCGTACGCCGCGGAGGCGGCGAGCAACCGCGCCAAGTGGCAGCGGCGGCCGCGGGTTCCTACCGAGAGGAAAAGCCCGAGCGCCGCGGTCTGCTGGGTGCGCTATTTGGGAAGTAGGGGAGCGGTGTCGGTTGTTGCTGTAACGTGAAGTCCGGAGCTACGGGGGCAGCCCGCAGGAGTGCGGGCTGCCCCCGTTTTTGTGTTGCGGGGAAGTGCTGGGCACTTCATTAAAAGTCCTCGATCGGAACGTTAACATTGAGCAATATCATGCTTGCCGATGTCTTCTAAAATAGTCTGCCCGCGGTGGCAGCATCAAAAATAGAGGGGCTCTGAAACTGCTCTAGTAGACCGCTCCGGGTTCAGGCTTGATCTTGGACGGCTTGCCGGTTTTCAGACGCTTCTCTATCTCGGCGATAGGGTCGCGCATACAGTAGGCGTAAGACTTCTCGTGGAAGGTCCGTTCATATTCACGCATGAGGCGGTCCAGCTTTTCGCTGTCCTCCTTGCTGAGGCGGATGTACATGTCAGTCCCTTCCGGCTCGTCCGGCATCTTGTCGGATATCTTAGCCGATTACAGAAAATAGAGCCCCATTTGTTCGGTGATGGAGGAGCTAACCGATGACCGCAGTCTCTGGACACATTTCGCCAAAGAGTTGGTCGATATCATCGTAGGCGTCCGCCAGCTCTCCTTCGGTGGCTTTGCGAACGAACCAGTCACGCTCGGCAGGTTTGGTTATAGCAACCCATTTGAGTTGCTGGTAGCTGTATTTCGCGAACGCAATCCATTGCGGGTAGTTGATAGCCATGGGGTTCTCGGTGAAGACTAGCTTTCCGGCGTTCACGGCTGTGGCCGCGCAATGGGCGGTGAAGAGCATCGTTGCAAGCTTGGGGTTCTTGCTGGGTTCGGTTGAGAACGGGATGGCATCCTTTATGGTCAGCCCTTCTTTTACCTTGCGGATCGTGTAACAGAGCCTGACCACGACTTCGACTATGGCGACGGGGACCGAGGTTGAACAGAAGTGAATGAAATCGTAGCCCTCGAAATACATGCCCTGGACAATCTCTGCAACCGTTTGTTCTTCTTCGCCTATGCTGCCAAACTGCATGATGTTGAACAGCTCCATGAGCGGTGCGGGCAGGCCCATGGAGGTTGTGATGTCCGACTTGAGATGGATGATCTGCTTTGCGATAGCGGCGAAAATATCGGCCTCCTTGCGTCCTGTGTAACATTCCATCACTTGGGATACGATTTTGCCGTTCTTATCGATGGTGGTCATCCTGCCCGTGAGGATGTCCGATACGCCGAAGACGAAGCCAAGCAGTGGGTCGTGTCCAAGGGATAAGAGCCTGTGGTAGTAGGCCGAGAGGCCTTCCACCCGCGTGGCGGTGTTTCTGTTGTCCTGAGCGTCGTAGGGAACCTTGCTTACCTTGGAGTTCGCAAGCCTCTCCATCTCATTGGGCGGGAAACGCTTGTCGAAGTAGTCGCGGATGTAATCGGAGAGCGGGCCCGCCTTCAGGCCGTCGTGGGTCTTCTGGGGGATTCCGACGAGTAGGATGTCCACGGCCGCGGCTAGAAAGCCGGCGCTCGCAGCTATGGCCACGTCGACGGCGTCCATGCGATGGATCTGGTTGTACTGCTCGTTTAATGCCAGGACCTCCTCGCGGTTGGCTTGAAGTTCTTCTTCTGCGAAGAGGTCTTCGAGTTCGGCAGACCCGTTGCCCGCTTGCAGGGCTTCGTCGAGTACCTGATTCCATGTGGGGGCCATGAGCGGCTGGCCGGTGCGGACGGGCTTTGCGCCCTTGCTGCGTTGAGGGAGGTCGTAGCTGAGCGACGCCAGCAGCTTCTCGCTGCTGGCAATGCGGCCTTCGAATTCTTCGGCCGATGGGAATGAAATCGACTTGATCTGGTCGTCTTGGTGGGCAAGGACGGCGTTGATCTCCTTCTCGCCGTTGGAGTATTCGTACCTACTCATCTTGAATTGCCAGGTCGCTCTTGAGATCTCGCACTGCCCTTTCGAGCAGGACGTTGAGAGACTGCAGGTACTCGAGGCGCTCAACGCTTGCGTCTGATTCGTCCTTGAGCGCTTGGATAATCGCCTGGTGCTTGGCAAGCGCCTCTTTGTACAGGCGCTCCTTCTCCTGGCCCATTTGTTTGTTCTTAAGGTGGGACGCGACCGCGACGCCCGTACCGGCTGCGATGGCCACCGGCGCCGCGAGCACGAAGACGCCCGCGACCATGCCGCCACCCACGATGCCACCGGCCGCCGCAAGACCTGACGTGATGCCTGCGGCGGAAAGACCGACGGAGCCGAGGCCGTACAGCGCCATGAAGGAGCCGGCGCCTCCAACACCTGCGCCCAGGGCGCCAGCCACGACCTCGGGAATCGTACTTTCCTTGATCGTACGGCTCTTGTCGTCAAGCGCCACCGCGGCATCGTTGATTACGTTTACGACGGGCTGAAGGGACCCAATCGTCGTGAAGTTATTTTTATGGCTCTCTTGGTCTTCCTTGATCTGCTTAATCTGGGTTCCGGCATTCTCCAATGCCGACGATGCGCCCTCTTGGATACTCTTGGCAGTGCCACCGGCTACCAGACTGGCCTTTTCAGCGATGTCAACGGCTGCGGAGTCGGCTGCGTTGGCGACGTCGCCGATTGTCTTTCCGATGGAGCCGGCTGCATCCCCGATTGCCTTGCCGGCAAAGTCGGCCGTTTTCTGAATTTCGGCCAATGGGTCGAAGCCTTTGTCGAAGAGTCTCACGGAAGCTCCTTCCGGATGGTTATCGTTTATATGGTCAACGCTGCTGGTTTTCCACCATTCTAGCGCGCCTCCTGAAACCGGCATTCAGCTTCCAACTGATTTGTGGTCGCCCTGGATGATGACCTGGATGATGAAGGCGGTGGCTAGGGTCACTCCTGCTTGGGAACTTCGTGCATGGGGACAATTTTGATGGTGCTCATCGGAAGGGCAGGATGGCTAACGACGCGGAGTTCATCCAGCGCGATTCCCGCAACTACACCGCCGGGGCAGCCGCATCTCAATAATCGTGGTTCGCTGAGCCGGCACTGAGGCGTCGGGGCGCAACAACCCGTTGTAGTTCTCGCGCTCATCGGCAAGAGCATCCGCCCGTTATTTCATCGATAAGGACGGCACACTGTGCGAATTGATGAGCGAGGGTGGCGTTGCTCAGCTTGCCGGCGTTGGGCGTCCAGCCTGTGCTCGGTTGGAATGGAGGTCGGGACAATACGCTTGTCGCGCTGATGGCGAGCATCCATAATCGCTGCGGTTCGCCTGCCGATGACGTAATCCGACGCTGTGGCGTGGCGGGCAAGCTGTACCCGTCGTCGTATGTAAACGCCTTAAAATGCTCGGCGCGCGCCGTGCTTGGGCTTATTCCGACGTAGTCTCCCTCGCCCTTTCGATGTGCTGGCGGCGTTCTGTATAATGACTTTTATTGTCGAAACGGGTGCTAGGAGCGCTTGAATGAGAATGAAACGCGCGTTGCTTGCCGTGCTGTGCGCCGTCGCTGCTCTATCGGTTACATTGCCCACAATCACACTGGCGGATGATTCAAGCAGAAACGGTTCCGAGGACAACAAGTACTACTACGACAAGGTTGTCAACACGGGCCTGGACAACGGCTATTCGGAATCCAACAGCATCAAAGAGGGGGACCCCCACTTCGGATGGAAGCTTGGCAGGTTCGTCGTCAGCGGCTTCACGAGCAGAGCGGGCGACGATGTCCCCGTGTTTCTTAAAAACAGTGGCGATCAGGTTGAGCTCAGCTTTCAGCTCAATCAGAGTATCGATTCCCTGAACGGGGACGACAAAAGAAAAATCTCCGGCGACGGAAACGGGTACGACGAGTATTTCGGCATTCCCAAGACCGATTTCGGCCACGGTGCCCTCATAACCAAGCACACCGATTACCAGAACGCCTCAACCGAGCCCACCGTCAGCACTGAATACCTTTCGAGCGTCAAAGTCGGCGCCAACACCCATATCGACATGTATGAGGAGGGTGATTACGAGGTGGCTCTCGACTACGAGATCGAGTCGCCAGGCCTCCTGCCGTTTAGGCCGGCCTACAACAACTACCGCATCTTCTTCAAGTTCAAGGTGCGCAACAGCAACACCATGATGTTCCTCTTCGACACTGCGACGAATAACGAGCTGTTCAACGGCTCAGTCACCTCGAGTGGCTTTCGGGTTGACATGGCTGGGTCACACTACCTTGACGTGAGTGTGAAGAGGGAGGTTCTCAACAGCACCGGCGATGGCCTTACCGAGGACGTGCGCTTCAACAAGACGGCGACCGACGGTGCGGTGTTTGAAGACGAGGGCATATACACGGTGACCGTGAAGAACCCCAATACGGGTGAGGAGGCCACGACCAAGAGGATCTATGTGGGTACAAACGATGCCATGAAGGCTTCGGTCGCCAACAACATGACACTCGCCGAGGCCCAGGAGCGGATTGCGGAGGGCGCGACCGTCGCAGACGACGGTTCGTTCAGGTCCACCTCGAAAAAGACCGACGCGTTGGCCAATGCGGTCTCCGGCAAGAACGGGGACGCCGCCAGCATGGACGGCCCTGTTGTCGCCCTGCTTGCTGTGGGCGTAGTCCTCATTCTCGCGTTCATCGTGATAGCTCGGTGCAAGAAGATAGCTGCTACTGACGGTTCCAGCGAATCTGGGCCCGCTGTGTCCGATACGGATCTCGATGGCGAGGAAGGCGGTGATGAGCGATGAGGCGAGCCATTACCCTGATACTCGTCATCGTGATGGCAGTGTCCGGGCTTCCGGGCTGCGCGTCCTCCACCGAGCAGTCTGGAGGGTCGTCTGGCGTGGGAGCATCCGGATCGGTGAATGGGATCGCCGCCATTCAGACGGCAGGCCTCGAGTTCGAGGCCCTTTCCGACCCTGATCTTCAGCGCTACGTGGCGGACGCCGTTTATTCTGACCTTGTCCAGAAGATTGATTCCGATGAGTACTACGTCGAGAACGTTCAGACAACATATGTCTCGAAAGAATATCTTGAGGAGCTCTCCTACAACACTCAGTCGAACATTTACTTTGGCTATACGCTTGCTGATCTTGAAGAAGCCTTCGACGGCGAGCGCTACGTCTTCACGCTCGGTGAAGACGGCCGGACCACTGTCAAGGCATTCGAGGGCTACGATGACACCTACGGCCAGGTGGTGAGGAACATCGCCGTCGGCACGGGGGTCATCCTTGTGTGTGTCACGGTATCTGCTGTTACCGGCGCTGCCGGGGCACCTGCTGCAAGCGTGATATTTGCTGTCTCGGCCAAGTCCGGAGCGGTGGTCGCGCTGTCCTCCGGCGCCATCAGCGGCGTTTCTGCTGCCATCTTCAAGGGCATCGAGACGGGTGACATGGATGAGGCTCTGAAGGCCGGTGCTTTTAGCGGCAGCGAAGGCTTCAAGTGGGGCGCGATCGGTGGGGCGCTGTGCGGAGGCGCCGAGAAGACCCTGGCTCTAAGGGGTGCCACCACCGGTGGTTTGACGATGGACCAAGTCGCGTCCATTCAGAAGGAGTCTGGGCTCCCGCTCGATGTCCTCAAGCAATTTAACGACATGGATCAGTACGAGATTATCAAAAACGCAGGGCTTGCCCCCAAGATGGTCAACGGCAAGACAGCTCTTATTCGCGATATTGATCTCACCTTTACTGATGAGATGGGGCATACGAACCTTGAGAGGATGAAGGAGGGCCTGGCGGCACTCGATCCCGCTACCGGGGAGCCTTACGAGTTACACCATATCGGGCAACAGGTCGACTCGACCCTGGCAATCCTTACGCAGGAGGAACATAGGCTCGGAGGGAACTCGAAGATCTGGCATAAGCTCAAGGAGTCCGACGTGCACGCCCCTGGGAACAACTGGAACTCTCGGAAGAAGGCCTTCTGGGAGTACATGGCGCAGGTCTTGGAATAGTAGGGTATTGGGATGAGCGACGTATACCAGGGCCTTTCTGGGCTTCCGAACTTCAGATGTCTGGGCGCGGCTGACTCCGGCGCGATTACCGAGGCTGAGGCAAAGCTGGGGTTGAGCTTTTCGAAGGAATATAGAAGCTACCTCGAGTCTTGCTCCTTTGCCAGCGTCAATGGGCACGAGCTCACGGGTATCTGTAAATCGCCGAGGCTTGATGTTGTTGGCGCAACGCGAGCGGAACGTGGAAACTGGCCCGACATCGACCCTTCTTGGTATGTCCTGGAGCGAACGGGCGTTGATGGCATCGTTGCATGGCAGGACGCGGATGGTGTTGTCTACTTTTCCATTCCCGGGTTCGGATGCACGGTGGTTTGCGATTCGCTTCTTGAATACGCTAAACGCTAAAGGCTGAACGTGGGTTCAATAGCTGGGTAACTCTAGCTCGGCGACGTCAACCGCTGGGTTTCGCTCTTTAGGGCGGGCGGGCCGTGCAGGAGTTTTTAATGTCGCAGTAGGGTATCGTTGCGAATGAGGAATTGTTGGGTGCCGCGGTATAGCAAACTCATCGGTGCCGTACCTGTGAGATGGTCCGTATTTTGAAGCCACTTACTACTCTTGTTAGCGCCTGCTTGCGTATCCCCGAGATGTGCGCCCGCCGTTTAGTTCGCCCCAACGTGCTAAGCTGAAACCGAGTCGGATGAGCTAAGGTTTTCTTGCCTATATGTAACCCTCCGGCTCTTGTATACCGAGGTTGATTTTCAATCTCAACGCAACAGCCTGAACGGGCCCCGCGTTTCCGCAGCT